>JAATGN010000313.1 GCA_015654615.1 Rhodospirillales bacterium | reverse complement strand
TTCCGTGTTGATGTCCTGGGAGCGCTGGGTGTTGGTCACCTGGCCGGAGGCGGCCTCGGTGGCCAGCGCCATCATGCGCTGCAGGACGTTGCTGATCTGCGCCAGGGCGCCGTCGGCGGTCTGCAGGATCGCCGTGCCCTGCGAGACGTTGGTGGCGTCCTGGCTGTAGACGGTGACATTGGATTGCAGCTGGGTGCCGATGGCCAGGCCGGCGGCGTCGTCGGAGGCCTGGACGATACGGGAACCGCTGGCCAGCTGGGCAAGGAGGTTGGTTTCCTTGCTGGAGTTGTTGTTCAGGTAGTTCAGCGCCGAATTGGCGGCGTTATTCGTGGATATGACGGGCATGCTTTCCCTCCGTTTTTGAGCCTTCTCCGCGCCATCGCCATTGGGGCCTGGCGGAGATTGCTTACTATTGCTTATACGGACGGTGGAAAAAAATCGGGCAAGGATAAAGATAAAAAAATGAACTGGAGGTTATGTGGGCGTGCATCAACCTGGGGATGCCGAGCGAAACCAATCGTTTAACCGAAAGGGAGGGGCGACGGGACGGCGATCGGCAGACGGTTTCCGTGACATCGCGTGCGGCGCGCGCGAGATTGTCGACGAACGGCGCCAAGGGTGCTTCACTGTCGGCCATCCATTTTGGAATCCTCGGAGGATTTTGATGACTGACTCGAAAGTTTGGCTGATCACCGGATGTTCGACCGGCTTCGGCCGCGAATTGGCGGGTGCGGTGTTGCGGCGTGGTCAAAGGGCGGTGATCACCGCCCGCAATCCCGCGACCGTCGAGGACCTTGCCGCAAGTCATCCGAAACAGGCCTTGGTCGCCGCCCTGGACGTGACCGACGCCGCGCAGATCGAAGAGGCCGTCCGATTGGCCGAAGCCAAGTTCGGCGGCATCGACGTGCTGGTGAACAATGCCGGTTACGGCTATCTGGCGGCGATCGAAGAGGGCGAGGAGGACGAAGTCCGCGCCATGTTCGAAGCCAACGTCTTCGGCCTGCTCGCCGTGACCAGGGCCGTGCTGCCCGGCATGCGGAAAAGGCGCAAGGGCCACGTCGTGAATATTTCGTCGGTCGGCGGGCTGATCGGCTTTCCCGGGATCGGCTATTACAATGCGACCAAATTCGCCGTCGAAGGGATCTCGGAGGCCCTGGCCAAGGAGGCGGCGTCGCTCGGCATCCATGTCACGGTGGTCGAACCGGGGCCGTTCCGGACCGATTGGGCCGGCCGCAGTTTGCGCACGCCGAAGACGGCCATCGACGATTATGCGCCGACCGCCGGGGCGCGGCGCGATATGGTCAGCGGCTACAGCGGCAAGCAACCGGGCGATCCGGCGCGTGCCGCCGAGGCGATCATCGGGGCCGTCGAGGCGACCGATCCGCCCTTGCATCTGGTGCTCGGCCGTCCGGCCTATGACGCCGTTCGGGCAAAATTGCAGGAATTTTCCAGCGAATTGGAAAATTGGCGAGGCATCAGCCTGGGCGCCGATTTCCCCGCCGACGGGGCGTGATCCGAGTAACGCGGCGCAGCCACCGGTTCGATGGAAATTCACCACAGAGACACGGGAGATCACAGAGTAAAGAAAAAGAATGGCAAGTGCCGGTAAAACAATAACCGGTCATAACGAGCGCAAGCGAAGCAATCCGGCAACAAGGGGACGGTTCCTGGATTGCCGCGCCTTCGGCTGAGAAGAAAAGCGTCAGTGGCACCGGCGTCCCTGCCGGTGGAGAAAAGACCCCGCCGCGCAAGCGGCGGACACCGGCAGGGACGCCGGTGCCACTTTTCCTTTTCATTCAGGGCGGGTCGGCCGCCGGCCGGTGAATTTTTCCGACTATCTGCGCCCCGACATCTGGTGGACGAATTCCCGGCCGGTTTGCCGCAGCGATCCGTCGTCGTTGAACAGGGACAGGGTCGAAGGCGTGTCGATGCTGAACCAGATGGCCGGGTTGACGCCGGCGGCAAAGGCGGCGCGCAGCAGGGGACGGACATAGATCGGGTCGGCGTCCCAGCGCCATTGGCCGATCTCGTTGCTCATCACCGGCTTGCCGCCCGCATGGGCCAGCACGTCCGCCGCATTGACGAAAACGGTGGCGTCATGGCCGAACCAATGCAGATTGATCATGTCGATCGGCGCCGACCTGTAGAGCGCCAGGAACCCGTCGCCATCGTGGAGCAGGGCCGTCCTGGTCTCGGCCGGCACCTCGGCCGGCGTTCGATACCGGCAGAGATTTTCACCGGCTTGCCTGGCGTCTTCGCGGTCGAAGGCCCGTTTGGCGAAATTGCAGGCCGCTTCGGGCACGCCGCGCTCCAGCAGGGCAAGCCAGGTCAGGGCGGCCGCCGCGTCGCCGGACAGGCCGCCGTTCGTGCAGGCGATGCCGCGTGCATGGGCGACGCCGCAGGCCGCCGTCAATTCCCGTCCATAGGCTGCGATGCTTTCGGCCGAAGAGGCGCCGGTCCGATAGAACTGCGGGTTGTTTTCCTCATTCTCCACCACCAGGATCCGCGGCTTCCAGCTGTCCAGGATCGAGGCCAGCGTCCGTTTGTAGGCTTCGAGATCGGCGGGGGCGGCCGAGGGGCGCCGGGGCGCGTAATCGCGTCCACCGTTGCGCACGGTCAGGGCGACGTCGAGGCCGGCGCGGGCCGGTTCGGCGCAGATGGGGCAGGGGACGTCCATCTGCCAGCGGTCGACGAAGACGGCGGGCGGTCGCAGCCAGCCGACGCCAAGTCCCTTGGCCCTGGCCGCCACCAGGGCAAGATCGTCGCCGCCGCCGGGCCAGAGCATCACCCCGAAGGGATTGTCGGCCGAGGCCGGTCCGATGCGGACGGCCAAACCGAGAAGGACGGCGAAGGCGAAGCGCATGAGGCGGGGCAACGGGGGCTCCTTCGGCATAAGCCGGCATGATGCGGCGAAAGCCGCCGGCCCGGCAAGTGTTGCGCGCCGATGACGAAGAAAACGCCAAGACCGGCCGGAACAGGCGGAAGATCGTCCTTGCATCCGGTCGGCGCCTCACCGAGATAGAATGGGTCCGCCGGCCGGGAATCGCCGGGGACGGCGTGATTTGGGTGCGCCGCACAAACGAATTCTGTTGTGGCATGGCCGTCCGGATGGGTAAAAGCGACGGCGCTGCTGTTCCTGCGATTGGAGCCCTCTACTCGATTTCAGGGAATTGAGCCCGTCTCGAAAGAGGACGTCGCCCGGCGTGGTCTTTGCGGCCGGATGAGGAGTGTCGGTGGTGGAAACCGTGGTGTTGCCAGGCCGTGAGGCCTTGAGCGAAGACAGGCTCGATCCGGCGATCGACCTGCCGGGTGAGATCGAACGCTTGCGGCGTGACCGCAAGGCGGTGATTCTCGCCCATTATTACCAGGATGGGGAAATCCAGGATCTGGCCGATTTCGTCGGCGATTCGCTCGACCTGTCGCGCAAGGCGGCGGCCACCGACGCCGAGGTCATCGTCTTTTGCGGCGTGCGCTTCATGGGCGAGGTGGCCAAGATCGTCAGTCCCGGCAAGACCGTGCTGATCCCCGACGCCGAGGCCGGCTGCTCGCTCGAGGAATCGTGCCGGCCGGAAGCCTTTCGCCGGTTTCGCGAAGAGCATCCGGATCATCTGGCGGTGAGCTATATCAATTGTTCGGCCGAGGTCAAGGCCCTGTCCGACGTCATCGTCACCTCGTCGAACGCCGAGGCCATTCTGGCGCAATTGCCGACGGATCGGCCGGTGCTGTTCGCTCCGGACCGTCACCTGGGCGGCTACCTGGCCAAAAAGACCGGCCGCGCCATGACCCTGTGGCCGGGAAGCTGCATCATCCACGAGCAGTTCTCGGAACGCGAGCTGGTCAAATTGCGGACCCGTCATCCCCGGGCCCTGGTCGCCGCCCATCCGGAATGTCCGGAGGGCATCCTGCGGCATGCCGACCATGTCGGTTCGACCCGGGCGATTCTCGATTATGTTCTGGAAAGTCCGGCGAAAGAGTTCATCATCGCCACCGAGCCGCATATCATCCATCAGATGGAAAAGGCGGCGCCCGACAAGACCTTCATCGCCGCCGTCGGCATGGACGGCAGCTGCGATTGCGCCCGGTGTCCCTTCATGGCCAAAAACACGCTGGAAAAAATCTATCTCTGTCTGGTCAACAACGCGCCGCGCATCGAGCTGCCCGAAGATCTTCGGCGGGCGGCGCTGAAGCCGCTGCAACGCATGCTCGACATGTCGGTGAGTGTGAATGTTCCCGCCAACGCATCCTGATCTGCAAGCCGCCGTTTCCCGACTGATCGACGTCGCCCTGGCCGAGGATCTCGGTTCCGGCGACGTCACCAGCGGCTCGGTGATTCCCGCCGATTTGCGCTTTTCCGGCGTCATGGCGGCGCGCGAACCGATGGTGGTGGCCGGCCTGCCGTTCGCGGCGGAGGTCTTCCGGCGCGTGGTGCCGGAGGCCGCTTTCACGGCGAAGGCGAGCGACGGCGACAAGGTGGCGGCCGGAACCGTCCTGGCCGAGCTGGCCGGGCCGGCGCAAGGGTTGCTGACGGCCGAGCGGACGGCGCTCAATCTGCTGCAGCATCTTTCCGGCATCGCCACCCTGACCCGCCGCTATGTCGATCTGATCGCCGGAACGGGCGCGGTGCTGCTCGACACCCGCAAGACGATCCCCGGCCTGCGCCAGGCGGCCAAATACGCCACCCGGATGGGCGGCGCCAGGAACCATCGCATGGGGCTCTACGACGGGGTGCTCATCAAGGACAATCACATTGCCGTTTGCGGATCGCTGGCCGAGGCGGTCAGC
Source organism: Rhodospirillales bacterium (assembly GCA_015654615.1). Lineage (GTDB taxonomy): Bacteria > Pseudomonadota > Alphaproteobacteria > Rhodospirillales > Magnetospirillaceae > Telmatospirillum. The sequence goes on along the minus strand of JAATGN010000313.1, from coordinate 2,170 downwards.
CGCGCCAAGACCGCCGCCACCGGCAATATCGAGGTGGAGTGCGATACTTTGGACCAGGTGGTTGAAGCGGTGACGGCCGGAGCCGACATCATTCTGCTCGACAACATGTCTCCCGACCTGTTGCGCCGGGCGGTCGGACTGATCGGCGGCAAGGCCAGGGCCGAGGCTTCCGGCGGCATCACCTTCGAGACCATTCGCGCCATCGCCGAGACGGGGGTCGATTTCATCTCGGTCGGGCGCCTGACCCAGTCGGCCGCCGCGGTCGACATCGGACTCGACTGGTCGGCCGGCCGATGAGCGGCTCCGTGGTCGATTGCGACGTCCTGGTCATCGGCAGCGGCGCCGGTGGCCTGACCGCGGCCCTGCAGCTGGCGCCCGGGGCGCGGGTCGCCCTGCTGTCGAAGGGGGAACTGGCGGAAGGCAGCACCCTTTACGCCCAGGGCGGCATCGCCGCCGTGCTCGACACGGCCGATTCCACCGAATTCCACATCAACGACACCCTGATCGCCGGCGACGACCTGTGCGATCCGTCCGTGGTGCGCTTCGTCGTGGAGAACGCCAAGGAGGCGATCGGCAAACTGATCGGCTACGGGGTCGAATTCACCCGGGCCGAGGCGACGGACGGCAACCAGGCCTATCATTTGACCCGGGAGGGCGGCCATTCGCGCCGCCGCATCATCCACGCCGCCGACGCCACCGGCCGCGAGGTCGAAACCACCCTCGAGAAGCGGGTGCGCGAGACGCCCAATGTCTCGATCTTCGACTATCATCTGGCCATCGACCTGCTGCGCGAAAAGCGGGAAGACGGCCGTCCGGGCCGCTGCGTCGGGGCCTATGCGCTGGACCGGCGGAGCGGCGCCGTCACCCTGTTCCGGGCCCGCGTCGTGGTGTTGGCCACCGGCGGCGCCAGCAAGGTCTATCTCTATTCCTCCAATCCGGACGCCTGTACGGGCGACGGCATCGCCATGGCCTGGCGGGCCGGCTGCCGGGTGGCCAATCTGGAGTTCATGCAGTTCCATCCGACCTGCCTTTACCATCCGCAGGCCAAATCGTTCCTGATTTCCGAGGCGGTGCGCGGCGAGGGCGGCCGTCTGCTGCTGCCCAACGGCGAACGATTCATGCCGCGATTCGATTCCAGGGCCGAACTGGCGCCGCGCGACGTGGTGGCGCGGGCCATCGATCATGAGATGAAGCGTCTCGGCATCGAATGCGTGCATCTGGACATTTCGCACCAGCCGGCCGCGTTCATCACCGCCCATTTTCCGACGATCCACGCCAAATGCCTGGAATTGGGCATCGACATCACCCGCCAGCCGATGCCGGTCGTCCCGGCGGCCCACTATACCTGCGGCGGGGTGATGATCGACAAACGGGGGCGGACCGACGTCCCGGGGCTTTATGCGATCGGGGAAGTCTCCTTCACCGGATTGCACGGGGCCAATCGCATGGCCAGCAATTCCCTGCTGGAATGCCTGGTCTATGGCGCCGCCGCCGCGGCGGACATCAAGGAATGCCTGCCCGGGCTGGCGCCGCCGCCCGAGCTGCCGGCCTGGGACGAAAGCTGGGTGACCGATTCCGACGACGAGGTGGTGGTCGCCCACAATTGGGACGAATTGCGCCGCTTCATGTGGGACTATGTGGGGATCGTGCGCTCGACCAAGCGGCTTGAGCGGGCCCGTCATCGCGTCGATATGCTGCGCTCGGAAATCGCCGACTATTATGGAAAGTTCCGGGTCAACAACGATCTCCTGGAGCTTCGCAACCTGGCCCTGGTGGCCGAGCTGATCATCCGTTCGGCCATGGCGCGCCGCGAAAGCCGCGGCCTGCATTACACCATCGACTATCCGCACGCCGACCCGGTGGCGGCGCCGCAGAACACCATCCTGGTGCCGGAAGGCTTCCGTCTGGCGGCGTTCGAATAGCGCACGAATGGTGAAAATCCAACGGAAGCATCCCTGGGAGCGCGGGCGTCCGAGCCTGTGAAAAAATCAGTGGCGCCGGCCTCCGTGCCGGCGTTTCGGCAAAGCCGAAAAGTGAGCATTTCCGCCACTTTACGGCGGAGGCCGGCAGGGACGCCGGCCCCACTGAAAGGTATTTTTCACAAGCTCTCGGATTCACACATTAATTCTCTTTGCTAAAAAATGCCGTGTGAAGAGGACTGCGCTTCGGG
>JAATGN010000198.1 GCA_015654615.1 Rhodospirillales bacterium | reverse complement strand
TTCGGGTGAGGCTCATGAGCGCCGTCGAACATTTCCTGGAAGCGGCGGTTCGCCTGGAACGCGACTCGGCGTTGCGTTACGACGAACTGGCCGATGCGATCGCCGGTCACGGCCGGGCCGAGGTGGTGGCCTTCTTCCGCCAGCAGGCGCTTTTCTCGCGGCGCCATCAGCAGCAGGCCGAAAGCCGCATCGGCAAGAGCCTGCCCTGGGACGGGGTCGAGGCGGAACAGGACACCGACCCCGGCCTCATCGCCTTTCCCGGCGGCGACAGTCCGGAAGCCGCCGCCCTCTGGGCGGCCGACGGCCATCTGTCGGAGGACGGCGCCATGGCCCTGGCCCTGGCGGCCGAAGAGGCCGGGCGGGCCTATTACGCCAAGGTCGCCGCCACCGCCACCGACCCCGAAATCCGCCGCCTCGCCGCCGACTTCGCCCAGGAGGAGGCCGAACATGTCCAGGCGCTGAAGGACTTGATCGCAAGAGTCGCCGCCGTCTGACCGGGCCGAGATCGGCACCGCGAGCCGAGCGAAGCGGTCCAGACCGACCGATGGGCTGGATTGCTTCGCCGAAAGAGTTTTCATCCAAGGTGGATCGGCCACTGACTGGTGCGGAACTCGCCATAACGTGCCAATCATGGATATGATTTGGGGTTTATCCTATTGGGCACGCGGATGAGGCTAGAGCGATTTGCGATCAGACTGGATCATCGATTTTTCTCGTCATTGCCTTGGATCAGCCGGAATCCAGGGGGCACCCTACGGGCGTTTCCGAGACTCCCGGATCCCCGCTTTCGAGCTTGTGAATAATCCCAGTGGCACCGGCGTCCCTGCCGGTGTGCCGGCGAAGCCGGCAGCGCAAGAGCGGCCGAGGGGATCGATCTTGACGGGAACGTTTCCGCCGCAGGGCGGCGGACACCGGCAGGGACGCCGGTGCCACTTTCCCTTGCTTCACAAGCTTTTTCGCCGGGACGAGGGTACAGGGATTGATCCCGTTTGGTCGCAAACCGCTCTAAAGAAAGCGATTCCACCATCCCTTGCGCGGCGGCGCGGCCGGTTTCTCCTCCTCCACGACGACGCTCTGCGCGGCGGCGGGAACGGGGGCCGGGGCGGGACCGTGAACGACAGGAGAGGGTTCGACGGGCACCGGGGGCGCGACGACGGCCGCGATGGGGTCCGGGGCGTCCGGCCCGGAGACATCCGGCCCGGAGACGACCGGAACATCCTGATGTCCGTCCACCGGAGTATTTTCCGCGACGGCGGGGAGCGGCGCCGCTTTCCGGCGCGGCGCCCGCGCGCGCTTCGGCTTGGCCGGCGCCGTCTCGGCGTCGATCGCGGGCGGCGCTTCGACGGAGCCTTCGGCAGCGGCGGCCGGCGCCGCCTTCCTGCGGCTGCGTTTCGGTTTGGCGGCCGGCTCCGCCGGCGTTTCGTCGGCGGCCACCACCTCGGCCGCTTCCTGCGGCGCCGGATTGTCGACGGCGGATTCGACCAAAGCGATCGTTTCGACCGGGGGCGCTTCCGTCTGGGCCGCCGGCTCTTCCGGCTCCGCCGCTATCAGATTGCCCTCGGCGTCCACTTCCTGACCGTCGGCCCGGCGATGGCGGCGACGGCCTCCGCGCTTGCCGCGACGGCGACGGCGCGGCGCCGGATCGCCATCCGCGACGGCGATGACGGAATCCTCGACATCTTCTCCGCCTTCCTCGCCCTCTTCGGCCGCCTCGACGGCGGCAGGCTCGGCCTCGGCGACCGTCTCGTTCGTTTCGTCGACGACGACGCCGCTCTCGACGGCCGAGTCCGCGGCGATCGGGCTGCCGTCCTCGCGGCGTCCCCGACGACGACGACGGCGGCGGCGACGGCGCGTTCCGTCGCCCTCCTCGGCGACGGCGTCACCGCCGGCCGCTTCGCCGCCGATCGCTTCACTTGCGACGTCGGCGACCGGTGCCGTGCTTTCCGGCACGACCTCCGCGGCCTCTTCCTCGGCCGCCTCGTCGATCTCGTTTTCCTCGATCTCTTCGACGGTCGGCTGATCGGCATTGGCCAGGCGCGGAATTTCGATCGGCACCTCGGAGCGCACCTTTTCCATGCGGTGGGCCGGCGGAACCAGCGAATCGTCGCCGGTGAGATACACCTTGAAGCCGTACCGCGCCTCGATGTCGGCCAGGTCCTGGCGCTTCTGGTTGAGAATGTAAAGCGCCACCGAGCTGTGGACGGTGACGGTGATCTCGCTGGAGCGGCGGTGGATGCCTTCCTCTTCGATGGCCCGCAGCATATGCATCGAGGCCGATTCCACCGAACGGACCGAGCCGGTGCCGCCGCAATGCGGGCAGGGCAGGAAACTGGTTTCCATCAGGCTGGGGCGCAGGCGCTGGCGGGACAGTTCCAAAAGGCCGAAGGCGCTGATCTTGCCCAACTGGATCCGGGCGCGATCGAAACGCATCGCCTCCTTCAGGCGGCGCTCCACCGTGTGGTTGTTGCGCGCCTCTTCCATATCGATGAAGTCGATGACGATCAGGCCGGCCAGATCGCGCAGGCGCAATTGACGCGCCACCTCGTCGGCGGCCTCGCAATTGGTCTTGAGCGCCGTTTCCTCGATATGGCGCTCCTTGGTCGAACGGCCCGAGTTGACATCGATGGCGACCAGCGCTTCGGTTTGGTTGATCACCAGATAGCCGCCGGATTTCAATTGCACCACCGGGCTGTGCATCGAGTCCAGTTGCGCCTCGACCTGATAGCGCTGGAACAGCGGCATCACCGGGTCTTTGAACAATTGCACCCGCCGGGCATGGCTCGGCGTCAGCATCCGCATGAAGTCCTTGGCCAGACGGTAGCCTTCCTCGCCGTCGACCTGGATCTCGTCGATATCGCGCGAATAGAGATCGCGGATCGAGCGCTTGATCAGATTGGCCTCTTCATAGACCAGGGCCGGCGCCGTCGACTTCAAGGTCAGATCGCGCACGCTGTCCCACAGACGAAGAAGATATTCGTAATCACGCTTGATTTCCGGCTTGGTCCGTTCCGAACCGGCGGTCCGCACGATGACCGCCATGCCGTCCGGGATGTCCATGTCGTTGGTGATCGCCTTGAGGCGCTTGCGGTCCTGGATATTGGTGATCTTGCGCGAGACCCCGCCGCCCCGGGCGGTGTTGGGCATCAGCACGCAATAGCGTCCGGCCAGCGACAGATAGGTGGTCAGAGCCGCGCCTTTGTTGCCGCGCTCTTCCTTCACCACCTGGACCAGGACGATCTGGCGCCGCTTGATGACTTCCTGGATTTTGTAGTTGCGCAAGGATCGCGGACGCCGGCGTTCCTCTTCCTCGACCTCTTCGCCGCCGACCGCGTCGGTGTCGCCGCGACCGTTGCCCGCCTCCGTCGATTCGTAAGGCGGCTGTTCCTCGCCGTCGGCCGGTTCGGACGGCACTTCCCGGGTGCGGGCCCCCCGCGAGGGCTCGTCGTCGCTGTCGCCGAAATCGGCCGAGGCGGCGGTGGCGCTTTGCTTCATCACCTCGCGCTGTTCGGCCAGCAAGGCCTGCCGGTCGGCCACCGGGATCTGATAATAGTCGGGATGGAATTCGCTGAAGGCCAGGAAACCATGGCGATTTCCGCCGTATTCGACGAACGCCGCCTGCAGCGACGGTTCGACGCGGACGATCTTGGCCAGATAGATATTGCCCTTCAGTTGTTTTTTGGTGGAGGTTTCGACGTCAAATTCTTCGAGACGCGTCCCATTCACGACGACGACGCGGGTTTCTTCCGCGTGCGTCGCGTCGATTAACATACGTTTGACCATTAAACTCAAAGCTCCAAGACGCTGTCGCGGGCGCAATAGGCGCCATCGCGCAGCAGAGGGATCCGACAAAGCCTGCGGCGCCTGCGGTTTCCTGATTCAGCGTCTTGGTCGTGTGATTGACAAAGTGCATAGAGGAAGGAATCCTGGCGGGCTGCGCGCCCGGCGTTGAAAACTGTACAAACGAACCCGATTGGCGGATAACGGCCGGCTTGGCCCGGTGATCCCGGTAGGCACGGTGGCCGATTTGTTGAAAACGGCGCCCGCCCCCGAAGTCACCTCTCCCAAAGGAGGGGATCCGACCACGAGTTTCGTCTCGACACCATACCCGCAGCACTTTGTTCCGGCAATGATCTTCTTCCGATTCCAAGGTGGTCGTCCGATCGCGACAACCCTTTTGAAGGAAAGGTTTTTCGCCTCGGGAGCAGGTTGCATCCCGTTGCGGGCATGCGCGCCAAGCGTTCACCTGCGGCAAATTCAGATCTTCTTTACCGGAATCGAGGGAAGATCGATCGGAATCAAAGGGTTTTTGCGTTGAACCGGAAGAATCCTTTCGGCTATATGAGGGCGCCTTTGCTGAAGGATGATGCCTCGATGGGGCGATTTTGCGGTTTGCTCCTCCGCATCGCGACGATTGTCTGCGCCCTGCCGCTCGGCGCGGCAGGTTGGGCTGCGGCCGCGGAACGGCCGGCGGTGACCGCGGTGCGCGTTGCCGATCATGATGGAGTCACGCGTTTCGTCATGGATTTGTCGCTGTCGATCCCGTTCCAGGTGGTCGGCCAGACCGATCCGGCGCGCATCGTCGTCGAATTCCCGGAACTGGGCTGGCCGCTCGATGCCAAGGGATTGACCCGTCCGGTCGGCGTCCTGCGCAATTATCGCTATGACAATCCGAGCGCGGGGAACGGCCGCCTGGTTCTCGACGCCGGCCGCCCGGTGATCGTTCAGAAAGCCTTTCTGATTCCGCCGGCGGCGGGCGGAAACTATCGGCTGGTTCTCGACCTGGTGGCGGGCGCGTCTCCGGCGCCTCCCAATCCGCCGGCGCCGAAGGCCGTCGCCGCCGCCCTCGGCGTCCCATCGGGCAATCCCATTCTCGCGCCGCCGCCGGGCGGGACGGCGGGATCGGCCGGCCCGAAGCGGAGCGAGAACGACGGCGGCAGCGTCGCCCGCGGCGCGATGCCGCCTCTGCAGGCGCGGGGGCCGGCCGCCGTTCCGGCGGCCTTGCCGCTGGCCGCCGCGCCCGACCTGTCGGTTCGCCCCTCGGACCGCAAGAGTTCCCACTCCGGCAAGCCGATCGTCGTCATCGATCCCGGCCACGGCGGGGTCGACCCCGGCGCGACCAGCGTCAGCGGGGTTTATGAGAAGAACATCGTCCTGGCGCTGGCCCGCGACGTGAAGACGCAGTTGGACAAGGGCGGCAAGGTCAAATGCGTGCTGACCCGCGACCGTGACGTCTTCATTCCCCTGCGGGAGCGGGTCGCCATCGGGCGGGCCGCCAACGCCGACCTGTTCGTCTCACTGCACGCCGACATCGTCAACGATTCCGATATCCGGGGGCTGTCGGTCTACACCCTGTCGCAGAACGCCTCGGATGCCGAGGCGCAAGCCCTTGCCGACAAGGAAAACAAGGCCGATATTGTCGCGGGTATCGATCTGTCGAACGAATCGCCCGAAGTGACCAATATCCTGATCGATCTCGTTCAGCGGGAATCGATGAATCTTTCGGCGGTGTTCGCCCATCAGCTGATCCTGGAAGTCTCGCGCGAGACCCGCCAGTTGTTGCAAAACACGCACCGGTTCGCCGGATTTGCCGTGTTGAAGGCGCCCGACGTGCCTTCGGTGCTGGTGGAAACCGGCTATCTTTCGAATACGGAAGATGAGCAGATGTTGCGTCGTCCGGAATACCGCGCCAAATTGGCCGCCGCGATGGCACGGGCGATCGAACATTATTTCGCGCAAACGCAAAAAGCGCGGCGCTCTTGATGCCTGGGGTCCACGGCATCGCCACGTTCGAGACCCATCGTATTTGACGATCGCACGAATGCACAAAAGGATGACGTGACGTCATGTTCAGGTTTCTGCTCCTGCTTTTCAGCACCCTGTTCCTCCTCGCCATTATCGGTGTCGCGGGCGTTCTGGGGCTGTTCTGGCATTACGGGCGGGATTTGCCCGATTACCACCAGCTGGCGCATTACGAACCGCCGGTGACCACCCGCGTCTATGCCGGAGACGGCCGCCTGGTCGCCGAATATGCCCTGGAAAAACGCAGCTTCGTCCCCATCGGGGCGATGCCGCAACGGGTGATCAACGCCTTCCTGGCCGCCGAGGACAAGAACTTCTACCAGCATTCCGGCATCGATCCGGCCGGCATCGCCCGCGCCGTCCTGGTCAATCTGAAGAATCGCGGCATGGGGAGCGACCGCCGTCCGGTCGGCGCTTCGACCATCACCCAGCAGGTCGCCCGCAATTTTCTCCTGACCAACGAAGTGTCCATCGCGCGCAAGATCAAGGAGGCGATTCTCGCCTTCCGCATCGAACGCGCCTTCAGCAAACAGCACATCCTCGAGCTTTATCTGAACGAGATCTATCTCGGACAAGGCTCCTACGGGGTGGCCGCCGCGGCCCTCAATTATTTCGACAAGAGCCTGGACGAGCTGTCGGTTTCCGAAGCCGCGTTCCTGGCGGCCTTGCCCAAGGCGCCGAGCCGCAATCCGCAGGCCTTCCGCGAAAGGCGGGACTATGTGATCGGACGGATGGCCGAGGACGGCTACATCACCGCCGCCGAGGCGCGGTCCGCCACGGCGGAATCGATCACGACGCGGCCCCGCGCCGAAGCCGTCCTGGTTTCCGGCGGCGAATATTTCGCCGAGGACATCCGCCGCGAACTGGCCGAGCAATATGGCGAGGATTCGCTCTACAAAGGCGGGTTGAACGTCCGCTCGACCCTCGATCCGGCCTTGCAGGAATTGGCCACCAAGGCGCTGCGGGCCGGATTGGTGGCTTATGACCGCCGCCACGGCTGGCGCGGTCCCTTGACCAAGATCGACGCCGGGGCCGGATGGAGCCGCCGCCTGGCCGCCCTTCCGCCGAGACCGGAAGTGCTGCCCTGGCTGACGGCGGTGGTGCTGGCGACGGCGGAGGACCACGCCGAGATCGGCTTCGCCGACGACCGCAAGGGACGCATTCCGATGGGCGAGCTGCGGTGGGCCCGGCCGGCGCTGTCGCTGCAGAGCATGGGGCCGGTGCCACGGCGTCCGGCCGACGTGCTGCGGGTCGGCGACGTGGTGGCCGTCGAGCCGGTGACGAAAAGCGACGACGGCAAGGAGCGCTACGCGGCCGACAGCTATACCTTGCGCCAATTGCCGAAGGTCGAGGGCGCCCTGGTGGCCATCGATCCGCACACCGGGCGCGTGCTGGCCATGCAGGGCGGCTTCTCCTATGCCCGCAGCCAGTTCAACCGGGCCACCCAGGCCCTGCGCCAGCCCGGTTCCTCCTTCAAGCCCTTCGTCTATATGGCGGCGCTCGACAGCGGTTATACCCCGTCGTCGCTGGTGCTCGACGGGCCGATCGAACTGGAGCAGGGGCCCGGCCTGCCCAAATGGCGGCCGAAGAACGATCACAACGATTACCTGGGGCCGACCACCCTCAGGGTCGGCGTCGAGAAATCGCGCAATCTGATGACGGTCCGCCTGGCGGCCACCATCGGCATCACCAAGGTCGCCAATTATGCCGAGAAGTTCGGCGTGGTCGACAAATTGCCGCATGAATTGGCCATGGCCCTGGGGGCCGGCGAGACGACGCCGCTCAGGCTGACCGCGGCCTATGCGCAGATCGTCAACGGCGGCCGGAAGGTGACGCCGACGCTGATCGACCGCATCCAGGACCGCAACGGCGCCACCATCTATCGCCACGACACGCGGACCTGCACGGGATGCGAGGCGACCTTCTATACCGACCAGGACATGCCCGACGTGCCCGACAACAGCGAACAGCTGGTCGATCCGATGACCGCCTATCAGATGGTCCATATCCTGGAGGGCGTGGTGGCCCGCGGGACCGGCAGGATCGTCTCGGCGGTGGGCAAGCCGATCGCCGGCAAGACCGGAACCAGCAACGATTCCAAGGATACCTGGTTCATCGGCTTTTCGCCGGACCTGGCGGTGGGCGTGTTCGTCGGCTTCGACGACCCGGTCAGCCTGGGCGAGCATGAGTTCGGCGCCACCATTCCCGCGCCGATCTTTCGCGATTTCATGAGCGAGGCCCTGAAGGACAAGCCGCCGACGCCGTTCCGCGTGCCGCCGGGCATCCGGTTGGTGCGGGTCAACGCCGCGACCGGCAAGCCGGCGCAGCCGGGCGATACCAACGTCATCTACGAGGCTTTCAAGCCCGACAGCGTGCCGTCCGGGGTCGAGGAGCAGGTGCTCGACAACGATGCCGGCGTCATGGGAATGGGCTATGGGACGATATCCGGCGTCGGCGCGGCCGAGGATCAGCCGGGCGGCGCGCCGCCGGCCGGTGAAATCCTGTCCGGGGAAGCGAATGGCGAGGCGTCGGCGCCTTCCGGCCTGCCGGCGCCGGCCTTGCCGGCCTTTTCGCCCGTCCCGACCGTGGCGCCGGCCTCCCCGCCGCCGACCGAGCCGGCGATCCCGCAGGCCGGAGGACTGTATTGAGGAATTGGCGAAATCGCCGTTCCAGGTTCCGACCAAACCCCGAGGGGCTTGCGAGGAGGGGGCATTTCCCTTAAAACGGCCCCTTCCGATCATCCCCAGCGATCATAGGATCCAACATGCGCGCCGAAATCGAGGCGATCGCCAATGACATCAATCAGTCGATCGAACTGCTGCGGCGGCATCTTGATTGGGACAATGCCCTGCGTCGCCTCGACGAGCTGAACGCCCGCTCCGAGAATCCGGATCTGTGGAACGACGCGGCGGCCGCCCAGAAATTGATGCGGGAGCGAACCCATCTGGAGCAGTCGACCAACACCGTCCGGCAGATCGAGCGCGAGCGCGACGATTTTCTCGGCCTGATCGAATTGGGCGAGATGGAGGACGATCAGGTCGTCGTCGCCGATGCCGAGGAAGGGCTGCGGACGCTCCGGGAACGCGCCCGCAAGATGGAGCTGGAAAGCCTGCTGTCCGACGAGGCCGACTCCAACGACTGCTATCTCGAGGTCCATGCCGGCGCCGGCGGCACCGAGGCGCAGGATTGGGCCGAGATCCTGCTGCGCATGTACATCCGCTGGGCCGAGCAGCACGGCTACAAGGTGGTCTGGCTGGAAGAAAACGGCGGCGAAGAGGCCGGTCTCAAGTCGGCGACGGTCCAGGTCAGCGGGCACAACGCCTACGGCTGGCTGAAGACGGAAAGCGGCGTGCATCGCCTGGTGCGTATTTCGCCCTTCGATTCGGCGGCCCGGCGCCATACCAGCTTCAGTTCCGTCTGGGTCTATCCGGTGATCGACGACACCATCGACATCCAAATCAATGAATCCGACTGCCGCATCGATACCTTCCGGGCCTCCGGCGCCGGCGGACAGCATATCAACAAGACCGATTCGGCCATTCGCATCACCCATATTCCGACCGGCATCGTGGTGAGCTGCCAGGCCGACCGTTCGCAGCACCGCAACCGCGCCATGGCGTGGGACATGCTGCGGGCCCGGATGTACGAGGCCGAACTGCGCAAGCGCGAGGCGGTGGCGCAGGCCGAAGCCGACGCCAAGACCGAGATCGGCTGGGGCCGCCAGATTCGCTCCTACGTGCTGCAGCCCTATCAGATGGTCAAGGATCTGCGCACGGGCGTCGAGACCTCGGACACCCAGGGGGTGCTCGACGGCGATCTCGACAGCTTCATGGCGGCCTCGCTGGCCGCCCGCATTCAAGGCGGCGTCGGGGGGCCGGTCGAAGCCGAATGAGCCTGCGGGTCCTCCGTCGCGGTATCGGTGCCGTCGGTCTGGTGATCGGCGCGTGGATCGTCGCGCCTGCGGCCATGGCGGCGGACGGCAGCCTTCTGACGCCGGCCCTGACCAGCCGTGTTGCCGAAACGCCGTTTCCCGGCCCGGCCCGTTCGATCGGCAGCGCGGCCAACGGCTGTCTTTCCGGCGCCGTCGCCTTGCCGCTGTCGGGCCCCGGTTGGGAGACGCTGCGACCGGAGCGCAACCGTTTCTGGGGCAACCCGGCGCTGGTCGCCTTCATCGAGGACAAGGCCGGACAGACTGCCGGCCTGGGGCGCCTGCTGATCGGCGACATGGCGCAGCCGCGCGGCGGCCACATGGTCTCAGGTCACGGCAGCCACCAGACCGGGGTCGACGTCGATATTCTCTACCGCCTGTCCGACCACCCGTTGAGCGAGGAGGAGCGGACGGCTCCCGCCATGGATGCCGTGGTGGGGGAAGACGCCGGCCTTTTGCCCGGACGCTGGGGAAAAAAGCAGACCGCGCTGCTCCGGGCCTTCGCCACGGATCCGCGGGTCGAGCGGATCTTCGTCAATCCGGCGATCAAGCAGGCGCTCTGCCGGGCCGCCGGTGAGGCGGACCGCGATTGGCTGCACGCGCTGCGGCCGTGGTGGGGCCATGACGACCATTTCCATGTCCGCATCCGTTGTCCGGACGGCGACGCCGGCTGCATCGCCGGAGCGCCGTTGCCGCCCGGGGACGGCTGCGGGGCGGAGGTGGCGTCCTGGATGACCAGCGGCGATTGGAAGTCGCGACCGAAACCACCGTCCGAACCGCAGAGGATTCGCCCGCCGGAACTGCCGGCCGCCTGCCGGGAGGTTCTGGGGCTTCCGCGGTAAATCCGGGAATCGTTGCCGCATCGCCATCGCGGCGCCTCAAATTGGTCGTCTTTCCACCCTATGTATGGGGTTGGGACCAATAAGATCGAGCGCCGCCGATGCCGAAGCCCGTCCGAACACCCCAGTCGCGTTCCGGCACGGGCAATGGCGCAATCCCCCTGCTGTCCTTCGATTGCATCGCCCTGCTGCTGCAAGGCGGCGGCGCTTTGGGGGCCTATCAAGGCGGCGTCTACCAGGCCCTGGCCGAGGCCGGCCTGCATCCCGACTGGGTGGCCGGCATTTCGATCGGCGCGATCAACGCGGCGATCATCGCGGGCAATCCACCCGAAACACGCGTGGAAAGGCTGCGCATGTTCTGGGAACGCATTACCGACAATCCGCTCGCCGATCTGGCGCCGCCCTGGTTCGACCCGGGACGGCTGCTGGCCGGCGCCGGAGACGGCATCCGCAGCGCGCTCAATCAATGGAACGCGTTCCAGGCGGTCGTCGGCGGCATACCGGGGTTCTTTTCGCCGCGCATTCCGCCGCTGTGGGCCTTTCCGACCGATTGCCCCGAATCGACCAGTTTTTACGACACCGCCGCCCTGCAGACGACGCTGGAAAGCCTGGTCGATTTCGATCGCATCAACAGCGGGGCGATGCGCTTCAGCGTCGGCGCCGTCAATGTCAGGACCGGAAATTTCGTCTATTTCGACACGGCGACCCATCGGATCGGTCCCGAGCACATCCTGGCGAGCGGCGCTCTGCCGCCGGGATTTCCGGCGATCGAGATCGAGGGCGAGCATTATTGGGACGGCGGCCTCGTCTCCAATACACCCCTGCAATGGGTCGTCGACGCGGAACCGCGGCAGGACATGCTCGCCTTTCAGGTGGATCTGTGGAGTTCGCGCGGGAATTTTCCCCGCGACATGACCGACGTCGCGGTCCGCCAGAAGGAAATCCAATACTCCAGCCGCACCCGGGCCAGCACCGCCCAGATCGAGCATATGCAGAAAATCCGCTCGGCGCTGTCCAAGCTTCTGCCCGCTCTGCCCGAGGCGCTCGGCCGGACCGCCGAAGTGGACATCCTGAGGCAGTTCGCCGACCTCAAGAGCTGCAACATCGTGCATTTGATCTATCGATCGAAGCATTACGAGGGAAATACCAAGGATTACGAATTCTCTCGCCTCAGCATGATCGACCACTGGCGCGCCGGTTACGACGATGCCGTCCGGGCGCTGCGGCACAAGGAAATATTCGAACGGAAGAACAGCCAGGAAGGGTTTCGGGATTTCGATTTCGCAAATCACCGCCGCGCCGGCCGGGGGGACACCCCCGAGAGATAGGCCGCGATCGGCCATTCATCGATGAAGCAGGAGGCAAACATGCGATTGAAGGATAAGGTTGCCGTCGTCACGGGCGCGGCGAGCGGCATCGGCAAGGAGATCGCGCGGACCTTCGTCCGCGAGGGCGCCAAGGTCGTCATCGCCGACCTCAACCAGCAGGGGGCGGACGCGGCGGCCCAGGAACTGGGCGGGCCCGAGCGCGCGATCGGCGTCGCCATGGACGTCACCAGCGAAGAGCAGGTCGAGGCCGGTTTCGCCACGGCGATCGGGACCTTCGGCCGGATCGACATTCTGGTCAGCAACGCCGGCGTGCAGATCGTCTCGCCGCTCGAAGATTTTCCCTTTGCCAAATGGAAGCAGCTTCTGGCGATCCATCTCGACGGCGCCTTCCTGACGACACGCGCCGCATTGCGCCACATGTATGCGCAGGGCGGCGGCAGCATCATCTACATGGGGTCGGTCCATTCCAAGGAGGCCTCCGTCCTCAAGGCGCCTTACGTCACCGCCAAGCACGGCCTGATCGGTCTGGCCAAGGTGGTCGCCAAGGAAGGGGCCAAGCATGGCGTCCGGGCCAATGTGATCTGCCCCGGTTTCGTCCGCACGCCGCTGGTCGATAAGCAGATTCCCGAACAGGCCAAGGAACTGGGCATTTCCGAAGAGGACGTGGTCAAGACGATCATGCTGAAGGACACCGTGGACGGCGAATTCACGACGATCGGCGATGTCGCCGAGACGGCCCTGTTCTTCGCGAGCTTCGAATCGAACGCCCTGACCGGTCAATCGCTCGTGGTCAGCCATGGATGGTTCATGCAGTGAAGGACGGCGACGCGGGTTATCCCGTCGCTGCCGACCCGCCCTGAATGAAAAGGAAGAGTGGCACCGGCGTCCCTGCCGGTGTCCGCCGCTTGCGCGGCGCGAGTCTTTTCTCCACCGGCAGGGACGCCGGTGCCACTGACGCTTTTCTTCTCAGCCGAAGGCGCGGCAATCCAGGGGCCGCCCCCTTGTCGCCGGATTGCTTCGCTTGCGCATCGCTTTGACGCGATGATTGCCCAACGAACCCTAAGTGCTGGCGCGCTCGATGACCTGGAAGCCGATGTCGACGACCCGAGCGACCGCCTGGCGTCCGCCGATGCGGGCCAGCATGGCTTCGGCGGCCTTGAGCCCGATGGCGCGGCGTTCGATGCGGACGGTGGACAGGGCCGGAAAGGTATGGGCCGCCAGGTCCAGGTCGCCGAAGCCGATGACCGCCAGATCGTCGGGAATGCTTAGCCGGCGGGCCTGGGCCTCGGCGAGAACGCCTTGCGCCAGGGCGTCCGAGCTGCAGAAAATCGCCTGGGGACGAAAGTCCGTCTCGTCGAGCAGATGGGCCAGTCCCTCGCGTCCGCGCTGAAGATTGCCGGGCGCCGGCACCATGCCGGTGCGGACCTCTCCGATGCCCCGTTCGGCCAGCGCCGCCAGGAAGCCCTGGCGGCGGACCGCCGCCCGTTCGTCGTCCGCCGACAGCATGGCGAGGCGGCGATATCCCTTTTCGATCAGATAGGCGGCGACGGCGCGGCCGGCCGCCGCGTGCGAAAAGCCGATCACCACATCGATGGGATCGTCGGTGATGTCCCAGGTTTCGACCACCGGGATGCCGGCGGCCCGCAGGCGACGATGGGTTTCGGGCGCATGGGTGATTCCGGTCAGGAAAATACCCTCCGGCCGGCGGCTCAGGATCGCCTCGATCAGTTTTTCCTCGCGGCTCGCCGGATAGCCGGTAAGCCCCAGGAGAACGTGATAGCCGGCCTCCTCAAGGCGGTCGGTCAAGGCTTCCACCGCCTCGGTGAAGATGGAATTGGCGATGGTCGGCACGATGGCGGCGACCAGCCGGCTGCGTTTCGACGCCAGTCCGCCGGCCAGCAGATTGGGAACATAGGCCGTCTGCGCGATGGCCCGGCGCACCGCCTCGGTGGTTTTCGCATTCACCAGTTCGGGGTGGTTGAGCACCCGCGAAACGGTGCTGGGCGACACGCCGGCAAGCCTGGCCACGTCGTCCAGGGTGACCGCGGGCGCCAGGCGCGAGGGGGCCGGCGGTTCGGCGCGCGAAGGCGCGGTCTGCTTCAAAGACGTCTCCCGGGCGTTCGGCCAGGCGCGATGCGGAAATGCGCGAAGGCCGGCCCGATCAAAACAGGGCGCCCGACGAATGCCAAGCGTTTTCCGCCGCTGAAAGCGCTTGCAGAAACGATATGAAAGCGCTACCAGTAAAAATGACAGCGCTTTCATCGCGACGCGGCGCTTATGCAAAGGAAGCTCAAGGCATGACACGATTCTCCCCTCAAGCCGGCCTTTCGGTCCCGCCGAAGGTCACAGGCATGCGCGTCGTCCCGGTGGCCGGCCACGACAGCATGCTGCTCAATTTGAGCGGCGCGCACGGCCCGTTCTTTACCCGCAATCTGGTGATCCTCGAAGACGAGGCGGCTCACGTCGGGGTGGGCGAGGTGCCGGGCGGCGAGGCGATCCGCAAGACCCTGGAGGACTCGGTGCCGCTGGTCGTCGGGCAGCCGCTGGGCGCCTATCACGCGGTGCTGAACGCCATCCGCGGGCGTTTCGCCGACCGCGACAGCGGCGGCCGCGGCCAGCAGACCTTCGATCAGCGGATCGCCATCCATGCGGTGACGGCCGTCGAAGCCGCGCTGCTCGACCTGTTGGGGCAATTCCTCGGCGTCCCCGTCGCCGCCCTGCTGGGAGACGGCCAGCAGCGGGAAAGGGTGAAGATGCTGGGATATCTGTTCTATGTCGGCGATCGCCGCAAAACCGATCTGCCCTATCTGTCCGACCCCGACGCCAAGGACGACTGGCTGCGCCTGCGCCATGACGAGGCGCTGACCCCGCAAGCCGTGCTGCGTCTGGCCGAGGCCGCCCACGCCCGCTACGGCTTCGACGATTTCAAGCTGAAGGGCGGCGTGCTGCCCGGCGAGGCCGAAATGGAAGCGGTGAGCCTGCTGGCCAAGAATTTTCCCGAGGCCCGGATCACGCTGGATCCGAACGGCGCCTGGCCGCTGGCCGAGGCGATAGCGCTCTGCCGCGGCCGCCATGACGTGCTGGCTTATGCCGAAGACCCCTGCGGCGCCGAAAACGGTTATTCGGGCCGCGAGACGATGGCGGAATTCCGCCGCGCCACCGGATTGCCGACGGCGACCAACATGATCGCCACCGATTGGCGCCAGATGGGGCATGCCATCCAGTCGAACGCGGTCGACATTCCGCTGGCCGATCCGCATTTCTGGACCATGCAGGGGGCGGTGCGGGTTGCCCAGATGTGCCATGAATGGGGACGGACCTGGGGGTCGCACTCCAACAATCATTTCGACGTTTCATTGGCGATGTTCACCCAGGTGGCCGCCGCCGCTCCCGGCCGGATCACCGCCATCGACACCCATTGGATCTGGCAGGACGGCCAGCATCTGACCCGCAATCCGCTGCGGATCGAAGGCGGCTGGGTGGCGGTCCCGAAGCGGCCGGGGCTGGGGGTCGAGATCGACATGGCGGCGGTCGAAAAGGCCCATGCGCTTTATCTGAAGCATGGCCTGGGGGCGCGCGACGATGCCGCGGCCATGCAATATCTGATTCCCGGCTGGCGTTTCGACAGCAAAAAGCCCTGCCTGGTCCGCTAGCCCCTTTAGCCCCTTTAGCCCCTTTAGCCCCACTGGCTTCGGTCACAATATTGGGGTTAGGCGCCTTTACCGCCGGTCACGTCCCGGGGCCGTTCGTCCGGAAGGTCTTGACCGGGACTCGATCAGCGTGTCTCTTGCCGGGACGCCCGCTGAGGACGAGACGTGATGACCGAGAGCCTGGTGGCCTGTCCGGACTGTGATGCCCTGCATCGCCGACGTCCTTTGCGTCGCGGCGAAAAAGCCCGCTGCGTCCGGTGCGGCGGCGTGCTTTATCGCCATCCCTTTCTGCGCCCCGATCAGGTGCTGCCGCTGGTCGTCTGCGCCCTGGTGACCTTCGTGATCGCCAACGGCTTTCCCATCGTCGATCTGCAGATCCAGGGTCAGGCCAACAGCGCCACCCTGTTCGGCAGCATCCTGGCCTTGTGGAGAGAGGGCCGGCAATTGGTCGCCGTCCTGGTCTTCGGCACGACGCTCCTGTTCCCGCTGGTGGATCTGCTGTCCATGCTGGCGCTGCTGCTGCTGTCCAGGCGCGGCCGGCCGGCGCCCGTCTGGCGGTTCGTCCAGGCGCTCCGGCCCTGGGGGATGATCGAGGTGTTCATGCTGGGGATGCTGGTCGCCTTGGTGAAACTGTCGC
The DNA here is from genome assembly GCA_015654615.1 of Rhodospirillales bacterium. GTDB lineage: Bacteria > Pseudomonadota > Alphaproteobacteria > Rhodospirillales > Magnetospirillaceae > Telmatospirillum. Next base: position 3,222 of record JAATGN010000198.1, on the reverse strand, counting down.
ATCTGGCCCATGTGCTGCCCGGCGTCGCCCTGTGGGCTTTTGCCGCCTTGACGGTGCTGATGGCCGCGGTTCTGTCCTTCGATCCGCGCTCCCTGTGGGATCGGCCCGATGGGCGGGCGCCATGACCGGGCCGGTTCTTTCGGCGCAGGACGCCGGGCTGGTGGCCTGCTCCCATTGCGGGCTGGTCTGCCGTTGCGGCGGCGTTTCCAAACCGCGCTGCCCGCGCTGCGGCGCCGGGCTGAATTCGCGCAAGACCGACAGCCTGTCGCGCAGTTGCGCCTTTCTGGCCGCCGCCGCCATCCTATACATTCCCGCCAATCTGCTGCCCGTCATGGAGACGTCGTCCCTGTTCGGGGCGGAGAAGGACACCATTCTGAGCGGCATCGTCTATTTTTGGACCTCGGGGTCGCAAGGGCTGGCGGCGCTGATCTTCTGCGTCAGCATCCTGGTGCCGATGCTGAAGCTGGGAACCCTCGGCACCCTGGCGTGGACGGTGCGCCGGCGGAACTCACTGCATCGGCATCAGCGGACCCTTCTGTTTCGCATCATCGAACTGGTGGGGCGCTGGTCCATGCTGGACGTTTTTGTTGTGGCGCTGATGGTCGGATTGGTGCACTTCCAGGGGCTGGCGGTCATCGAGGCGGGGCCGGGAGCGGCGGCCTTCGGCGCCGTGGTGGTGCTCACCATGCTGGCCGCCAGAAGTTTCGATCCCCGCCTGATCTGGGATCGTTCAAAGGATGACCATGACTGACGTTCCCCCCGATCCGTCCTTTCATGCCTTGCCCGAACCGGTGATCGAACCGCCCCGGCGATGGCGCCCTTCGATGGTTTGGGCGATTCCGCTGCTGGCGGCGCTGATCGGTTTGTCCCTCGTGGTCCAGGTTTTGTGGCAGCGGGGACCGACCATCACCGTCAGCTTTTCCTCGGCCGAAGGAATCGAACCCGGCAAGACCAAGGTCAAATTCAAGGACGTCGACGTCGGCGACGTCAAAACCGTGCGACTGGCGCAGGACCGTTCGAGAGCGGTGGTCACCATCGAACTGGTGAAGGACGCGCGGCAGCTCGCCGTCGCCGACAGCCGGTTCTGGGTGGTCCGTCCGCGCTTCGCCGGTTCCGGCATTTCGGGATTGGGGACGTTGCTGTCGGGATCCTATATCGGCGTCGATGCCGGACATTCCTCCGACGATCGCTTCGACTTCGTCGGGCTGGACGATCCGCCGGTGGTGGCCTCCGATATCCCGGGGCGTCGTTTCAGGCTGCTGGCCGAGGATATCGGTTCGCTGGACATCGGCTCGCCGGTCTATTTCCGGCGTATCGAGGTGGGGCATGTGGAAAGCTTCGCCCTGGAACCGGACGGCCATCGCATCGCGCTGCAAATCTTCGTCAAATCTCCCTATGACCATTTCATCATGGCCGACAGCCGCTTCTGGCATGCCAGCGGGGTCGATCTGCGGATGGATTCCGCCGGGGTCCGGTTGGAGACCCAGTCGCTGGCCGCCATCCTGATGGGCGGCATCGCCTTCGAGACTCCAGGCGGCCCCGCCGCCGCCGCGGCGGACGGCACCGAATTCTCGTTGGCGACGAATCATGCCGAGGCCATGAAGACTCCCGACGGCGCGCCGGAGACCGTCGTTCTGCGCTTCCGCCAGTCGGTCAGGGGATTGGCGGTCGGCGCTCCCGTCGATTTCCGGGGGATCGAGATCGGCGTGGTGCGTTTCATCGGGCTGAAGTTCGACCCCGATTCCGACGATTTTTCCGCCCCGGTGACGGTGGACATCTATCCCGATCGCCTGGCCTCCCAGGACGCCGCCTCGAAGAGCAGCGACCACGCCGTCCGCGTGGCGCGCGTCGCCGATCTGGTTCACCGCGGGCTGCGCGCCCAGTTGCGGACCGGCAGCCTTTTGACCGGACAGCTTTACGTGGCGATGGATTTCTTCCCCGAAACACCGCCGGTGCGCTTCGACAGCCGCGCCCAGCCGCTGGAGATTCCCACCGTTCCCAGCGACATGGAGGAATTGCAGCAGCAGGTGCAGTCCATTCTCCGCAAATTGGACAAGATACCGTTCGACACCCTGGGCCAGGACGTCCATCGCGCCCTGGTCAGCCTGGATGTCGGCTTGCGGAGAATCGACACGCTGGTCCGGCGGACCGACAGCGACCTGTTGCCGGAAATCCGCGACAGCCTCCAGGACATGCGCCGGACCATGGAGGCGACGCAGGCCTCGCTGGCGGGGGATTCGCCCCTGCAGCAGGATACGCGCCAGGCCCTGCGCGGCGTGGCCGAAGCCACGCGTTCGCTGAAAGCCTTGAGCGACAGCCTGAACCGCCACCCCGAATCGCTGGTGCGCGGCAAGAAGGGAACCGACCAATGAAGCCTCTGCGGACCTGTCTCGCCGTCCTGGCCCTGGCCGCCGTCCTGACCGGCTGCGGAACGTCGCCGGCGCCGCGCTATCATGCCCTGGGCGGCGCAGCGCCGGCCCAGGTTTCGGGCGGCGCCCGGCGGCTGGTGGAAATCCTGCCGGTGGCCGTGCCGGAGCGCCTGAACCGCGAGGAGCTGGTGCTGACTGGCGACGCCGGCCAGCTCGATGTGCGGGACAATGATCATTGGGCCGCCCCCCTGCCGGACGAGATTCGCCAGATCCTGACCGATACCCTGTGGCGCCGGCTGTGGGCCGCCGACGTCTATCAGGCGCCCGTCGCGTCCGGTTCCGGCGGGCTTCCCCAGTATCGCCTGGCCTTCCGCATCGAACGATTCGAAGCGGTGCCGGGACGGGCCGCCATCGTCGAAGGATCCTGGACCGCCCGGCGGCTTCCGCAAGGGGCCTCCTCGACCTGCCGCGCCAGCATCACCGTTTCGCTGCCCGAACGGACCCCGGAGGCGGCCGTGGCCGCCCTGTCGGACGGCACCGGACAACTGGCGGGCCTGGTGGCCGACGGCATTGGCGACCTGGAGCAAGGCGGCGCCTCCGCTTGCCCGGCGGAAGGAGCGCCGCGGCCGTAAAACCGCTTCTCCCGGCGGCGACAGGGCCCGAACTCAGATTTCGAAATCGTTAATTCGAGTCCGGCATCGCCGCGAAAGAGCGTGTGAAAAAATCAGTGGCGCGGGCGTCCCCGCCCGCGATGCCGGCGAAGCCGGCACATCTATGGACGACCTTCGGCATTCTGGGCTTTCCGCCATGTTTTTTCGGCTTACGCCGAAACCGCGGGCGGGGACGCCCGCGC
>JAATGN010000222.1 GCA_015654615.1 Rhodospirillales bacterium | reverse complement strand
CTGCCGGAGCGGCAATCCGAGGAAATGTACAGATCGTTGGGAAGGTGAGTACCGATATTGCCGGAATACATGTAATATTCGCCGCAATGAAAGAAGGTGTAAGAAAGTAAAAAAGTCTTCTCGATGCGCCATTTACCGATACGGCGCATTTTCTCGAGAAAACGCAAACGTCGCTTTCTACAATTCAAACGAATAATTCTGGCATTTTTGTGGCAAGTCCGCCCTTCGGGACGGGGCCGCCCGGCGGACCTTCGGCTTTGCCGCGCCACCGCACGCGTCGAACATTCTAAATCATCGACATCGTTAAGAGTATTAAAATGAAATTTAATTCATAAATATGTTTTTATATAAATAAAATTCACAGAATTGTCGCTCCATGCTAATTAGTAAAATCCGATATCCGGCGAATGGAGAAAACAATGAAACGATTATTGCTTATTTGTGTTACGGCTATACTTCTATCTTCCTGTGCGCAGCAGGGCTATCGCTCCGCTTCCGTCTCAACACCCCAGTTATGGGATGATATAAAGGACGGCACCCGCACACAGTGACGATCCCGTTTTCCTGGTGTCGAGCCGGCGGCGTTCCGTCGCCGCTCCGGCATCAAGAAGGCGCGGCCGCCCCGCCCTCCCGGGCCTTATCCCAAATGGACAAGCCTTCGCGACCGGCCCTATGGCAAGGGATATTCCCACTGCGGAATAGCGGCCGGCGAAAAGGGTCCTTCACGGCATGAAACAGCCGTGTTCGGGGCGACCGACCGCCGCGCCGCGCCGCCGAACGGCGTGTTTTGTGATGGCGTTTCGCTTGTAAACCGAATATGAAAATAGAAAAGGTCCAAATATCGGAGCATGAATGATCGCCGCGCCAATGCCGCCTTCGAAGAGACGGCCTGTCGCGATGACGGGCGCCGGGTGATAATCTGCTGAGAGGGCGAGGGCGGTGTCCTGACGATGGATTCAGACATCAAAGGTCTTTTGGTCATTCTGGACGAGAGCCCGATCGGCGTCTCGGTCTCGCGCCGCCGTGACGGGGTGGTCGTCTATGCCAACCACCGGTTCGCCGAACTGATCGGCATCCCGAAGACGCAATTCGTCGGCACCAAGGCGCGGGGGTATTACACCGACGAGCGTCAGCGCGGCCTGGTCGTCGAGGAATTGCGGCGCCGCGGCCGGGTCGATGACCTCGACGTTCAATTCCGGCGCCGCGACGGCACCGATTTCTGGGCCCTCCTGACCATCCGTCCCACCGTCCTCGACGACGAAGAGGTCAATCTGGCCTGGATCTACGACATCACGCCGCTCAAGGAACGCGACGCCGAGTTGCGCAAATTGTCGATGGCGGTCGAACAGGCGCCGGTGAGCGTGATGATTACCGATGCCAAGGGCGACATCGAATATGTGAACAAGGCCTTCTGCGAGGTCAGCGGCTATGCGTTCGAAGAGGTGATCGGTCGCAATCCCAGGATCTTGAAGTCCGGCCAGGTGCAGGCGTCGATCTTCGCCGATCTGTGGAAGACCATCTCGGCCGGCCGCAGCTGGCAAGGCGAACTGTGCGACAAAAAGAAGAGCGGCGGCCTTTATTGGGAATCGGTCACCATTTCACCGGTGAAGAACGAAGAGAATGTGATCACCAGTTATCTGGCGGTCAAGGAAAACGTCACGCTGAGGAAGGACTACGAATCCAAGCTGGTCCATCAGGCGACCCACGACGCCCTGACCGGTTTGCCCAATCGGCTGCTTTTGCAGGACCGGTTGAATCACGCCATCGAAATTGCCCGGCGCGAGCAATCGAAGGTCGCCGTGATGTTCATCGACCTCGATCGTTTCAAGGTGGTCAACGACAGCCTCGGCCATGAGGTCGGCGACCGCCTGCTGGTCGTCGTGGCCGACCGTCTTCGGCTTTGCCTGCGCCGGAGCGACACGATCGCCCGGTTGGGCGGCGACGAATTCGTCGTCGTCCTGACCAATTTCCAGACCACCGGCGAGATTGCCGAGGTCGCCGAGAAGATCATTGCGCGGATCGACGAACCGGCGACGCTGGACGACTACAACATGCATGTCGGCGCCAGCATCGGAATCGCCTTTTTTCCGGACGACGGCGAGGACGTGACGTCCCTGATGCGCGATGCCGATGGGGCGATGTATCGGGCGAAGAGCGCCGGCGGCAATGTGTTCCGCTTCTTCGATACCGCGATGAACGGCGCGGCGATCGAGCGGCTCAATCTCGAAGCGTCGTTGCGCCGCGCCCTGGATGCCGGCGAATTCGAGCTTTATTACCAGCCGAAATTGAGTCTCGAGACCCGCGAAGTGCTGGGCGTCGAGGCTTTGATCCGCTGGAACAGTCCGGAACGCGGCCTGGTCTCGCCGGTGATCTTCATCCCGCTGGCCGAGGAAACCGGATTGATCATGCAGATCGGCGATTGGGTGCTCAACGAAGCCTGTCGGCAATTGGCGGCCTGGCGCGACGGCGGCAAGGAATCGCTGAGTGTCGCGGTGAATATTTCGGCCCGGCAGTTCCTCGATCCCGATCTGGCCGAAAAGATCGGCCGCCGGCTCGTCCAATTCGATCTGCCGCCGGCGCTTCTCGAGATCGAACTGACCGAAAGCACGGTCATGGCCGATCCCGAAGTGGCGATTCGCCAGCTTGTCCGGCTGCGCGAGATCGGCATCCAGGTCTCGGTGGACGATTTTGGAACGGGTTATTCCTCGCTCTCCTATCTGAAGCGCCTGCCGCTTTCCACCATCAAGGTCGATCGCTCCTTCGTGCATCGCGTCGATCGGCAAAGCGACAATGCGGCGATCGTTGCCGCCATCCTGGGGCTTGGCGACGCCCTGGGGATGTCGATCGTCGCCGAAGGCGTCGAAACCGAGGGCGAGGAACGGCATCTGCAGAGCGCCGGCTGCGTCGCCGTGCAGGGCTTCAAATATACGAAGCCATTGCCGGCGGTGGAATTCGAACGATGGCTGGCCGCTTTCGGCCAGGCGTCCGCCGCGCAATTCGACGCGCCGGCAAGGTCGGCTTGAATCCTCGGTAACCCGACTTGCAGTAAGGGTGAAGGCCGCGTAGCTTAAGCGCGGTCCCGTTTCCCATCCGATAAGGCGTCCGGAAGGCGGGCCCGCGATAGAGCGAGGACGGGTTGGAAGATAGGCTGGATCTGATCGAAGATACCGATATGGACTCGATGTTCATATTGCCCTTGTCCATCTTGCCGATCAAAACAAAAAGTATCATGACCGCTCGTCTGATCAAAAACTCGCAGCTGAAAAGTATTGTTGAAATATTTCGCGACGAACAAACCGGATCGGGCCAGATCGATGTCGAATCGCTGCCGGCCATTTGCGGCTGGACCCCGGGAGAGCTCAATCCGGATCACGTGATCATCCGACAGCTGGCTTTGTTGCCGAGCTACGACGTCTATTCTCTGCGTATTTCCTTGCGTCAGCTGCAAATCGTCGTGAACGATTACGCCAGCCTGCGCCTCAGTCAGGAAAAGGCCGAGGAGTTGTCGCGTTATATGATCATGTTCACGCGTCCGCTGACGCAGATCATCTATGGAGACGACGGCGTCGACGTCAAAACATATGACGATTTGATCAGGATGTTCCGCGATCCCGATGTCGCAAAAGCGCGCGAACGCCTGATCAATATGGCAAAAACGCTTTCCATAGAAGTGATGGACGTGCCGATTTTTCTCGAAAACTATGGCGACACGTTCATGTCGCTTTCGTATTTCCGCTATTGCCTGGAGCGGCTCGAGCCGTATTTCTCCGCCTGTCTCGAATCGCTGACGCCGATCCGGCAGCACTTCCAGCTGAAGCAGAACGGCAATTTGATGAAGACCTGCGACGCGATCGAAGACGTGGTCAATTCGGTGACGGCGAAGATCACCGGCACGCTGGAGGCCTTCGAACGGCGGACCCACCAGATGTGGAACAACATCAGCCAGGAAGAGTTTCGCGTGGTGAAAAGCATGGTGGAGCGGCAGCATGTCACCATCGGCGCCGCCCTGTGCGGCCTGACCGTCAAGATGAACGCCTTTGCGCATGCCTTCCCGCATTCGCGGGCCGGCGGACCGATCAAGCGGGCCGATTTCATGATGTCGGAGATGATTCAAGGGATCGACATCATCCGCGACGCCGAAAGGCGCTACGAGGCCTATGGTTCGTAGCGAAGGCGCTCAAGCGCCGGCGTCGGGCCGCCGCAGAAAGGCGATATAATCGCCGTCGTGGCCAAAAATGTGGCGGACCGCCCATTCCCGAAGGAATCCCACCACATTGGGGTCGATGTTCATCGGCGCGCCGCCGGTCAATTGGCCGCCGAAGGACAACAGCTGCTTCAGCAAGACGCGGTGTTCCTGCCGATGCGCCGCGAGCCGCGGGTAGCCGGCGGTCTCCAGGAGATGTTCCTCGCGCGCGAAATGCTCGCGGGTCAGGGCGACGGTGGCGTCCAGCGCTTTTTCGATGATGCGGTTGCCCGCGCCGGCCGAGCAGGCGGCCAGCAGTTCATTGAACAGCAAGACGAGTTTCCGGTGATCGTCGTCGATCGCCTCGATTCCGACGAGATGGGCCGGCGTCCAGACGATCGGTTCCAATGTCAGGAGGATCATCAAGGGCTGCCTGGTTTCATGGTGCTGCATTTTCTGTCGCGAACTCCGCAAAGACGGAAACGGCGGTTAAGCCTTCGTATCCGTCTTCGAATATGGGGTGTCGCGGCGGGAACGAAAGCATGACGGGAGTCCAGCGATCCCCTGCCCTTGATGGGGCTTGACCGGCGGGCCGCTCCCCCCGCGGCTCAATTCTTCGGCCAGCTGTCGATCAGCGCTTTCCTTCTGGCCAGCGCCCCGGGATCCGGCGGCGGGAGCGACGACCTCATTTTCGGATCGAGCCGGCGCACCCTGCCTTTTCCGGTGAACCAGACTTCGCAGGAGGCCAGGCCGGTATTGAGAAAATAATAGGTTTCGTCCGGGCGGCTGAGCTTGCGGTTGTCGATGAGCAGGAAACGATGGGTGGGGGGAACCACCTGCAGCAATCCGCGGCCTTCCTCGCCATTGAAACGCACGACCATCCGATTGAGCGGCAAACTGCCAAAATCGCGGAGCCGGCAGGCGTTCGTCAGGACCGGATCGGCTTTTCCGACCGTCCAATAGGGCTGGTCGCTGATGGCGGTGACCACCCAGGGCGTCTCGTCGATCGAGGGCAATCGTTGAAAAGGGCCGGGCGCGACCAGGCGTTCGGGAAGGTTCCCCTTCAAATGGCCCTCGTCGGGCTGCGGGATCTGTCCGGACTGCGGCGGGTCGGGGGGCGGATCGTGATAATCCAGGGGCGGCTTGGCCGCGCTCGGCTGCGCCGCGCCGCACAGGCAGGCGAACAGGGCGATCGTCGCGCGGTTCAATCTCGCCCTTGGAAAGGGGGCGGTCCGATCGTCCACCGGCAAGCCCCTACCAACGCATCACATTGATGGGCTTTTTCGGCTTCTTGTCGCCGCCGCTGATCTGGCTGACGCCGGAGGTGCCGTCGGAGCCCTGCAGCTTGCTCATCAAAACCCATTCCTTGACCGCCATATAGCGGGGCGCCAGGAATTGGTACGCGCGCCGCAGCACCTCGGGCTTGTCCGGGGACATCTTGATCTGCACGGCGTCCCATTCGGCCAGGATATCGTCCCAGGCCATCAGCTTGGCGTGGATGTCGTCGCGCTTGTCGCGGATAAAGGCGATCTGGCTGTCGAGATTGCGCAGCACCGACAGAATTTCGCCGGTCTGGGCGTCGACCTCCAGAAAGGCTTCGTTGAAGTCGGCCACCGCCCGTTCGCCGAGCCGGGCGACCTGATCGGCAATCTCGAGGACGCTGCGCTCGCGGCCGTAAAGGCGGCGCAATTCCTGAATCTTCTCTTCCATCCTCACGACATGGCGAAATTTGTCGCGCAGGGCTTCGATATAGGCCAGTTCATGGGCCAGCGTCTCGACGTGGGTGACCACCTCTTCCTTGCGGTCGCGCCCCAACCCCAGTTTTTCCGCCGCCTCGCCGAAGGCGTTGTTGACCGTCTTCTTGATCTGCGGGTCGTCGGCCAATTGCAGCAATTCTTCGGGATCGGTCACCACGTCCTGGCCGCCGGTCATCCAATTGACCAGTTGAACGCTGACCCGCTGGTAGGCGATCTTCAGATGGCGTTCGGAGAGTTCCCACGAGGCCTCGCGCGTCAGGATCTCCTTCGGCAAAGGGTCGCCGATGCGCAGGCCCTTGACATATTTCAGGGCCTTGGTGACCTGCTCGAGCATCTTGGCGTCGGCGCCGTCCTCGACAATGTTGAATTCGCGTTTGATGCCCTTGAAGGGCAGGGAGAAATGATTCTTGGCGAAACGAATGGTCAGCACCGGTTCGCCGCTCCGTTCCGCTTTCTGGAAAAAGGCGTCTTCGAGCTTGCTGAAGAAGCTATGTTCGAAAACGACGCGCGGATCCGGCTTCGACTCGCCGTCGGTCGGGCCGGTACCGGCCGGCAGTGGGGATGGAGCTTCGTCTGACATGGCAGGAAAACATCAATCCAATATCGAAGTCGACGGATATTAGCACGAGCCGGCCCGGCCCGGAAATGGTCGGACTTTCTTGCGAAAAAACGTAATATTCGCACCCATTTCGGGGTCAGGATCGCTCGATCCGTTCCATGTCCGCGTCGCTGAAGCCGAAATGATGCCCGATCTCGTGGATCAGGACATGGCGGACGACAGCCCGCAGATCCTGTCCGGTTTCGCACCAGAAATCGAGAAGGGGACGCCGATAGAGGAAGATCATGTCGGGCGTGGTCCGCACGTCGAACAGGGAGCGGTGCGGCAGATCGATGCCGCGGTAGAGGCCGAGAAGATCGAACGGACTGTCGAGGCCCATTTCCTCTTCCGTTTCCTCGTCGGGAAAATCCTCGATTCTGATGACCACGGACCCCAGGTGACGGCGCAGCTCGGCCGGAATGAGGTCGAGTTCCGTCGCGGCGAGCGCTTCCAGTTCGGCCAGGTCGGGCGGCGTGGTGTGGCGTGTCGTCAAGCTTTCTTCCAAGGCGAGAGGATGGGGCGTCCCGAGACCTTAGCGCGCCTTGATGGCGGCGCCAAGGCACCCCATTGTCCATGACAGCGAAGGCGGTGCTATCATGGTCGAACGTCTTTCCCCCGCGGAACGCGACGCATTGCCGGCCCAATTGCCCGCTTGGCAGCGGTTGGCCTCCCGCGATGCCTTGTTCCGCTCCCTGCAATTCGCCGATTTCTCCGCCGCCTTCGGTTTCATGACCAGGGTCGCCCTGCTGGCCGAGAAAATGAATCACCATCCGGAATGGTTCAATGTCTACAATCGGCTCGACATCACGCTGTCGACCCATGACTGCCAGGGACTGTCCCGCAATGACCTGCGTCTGGCCCAGGCGATCGACCGGCTTTATACGGATCGCGAGCGGTGAAAATCATGCCAGTCGATTTACATGGGGCGTCCGCCGTGGGAATATGCGCCCCGCTCGTTCGAGAATCAGCTGAGCCTCTCATGTTCCGTCGCATCGCCCCCGTTTTCGCCGCCGTCATGGCGGTCGTCGTTCCTTTCACTTTCCCGGCGCCGGCGCGAGCCGAGACCGCCGGCGCCCAAGCCATGGCGCGCGGCGAATATGCCCGCGCCGTCAAGGAACTGATGGTGGCGGCGAAAGCCGGCAACCGGCAGGCGCAATACGATCTGGGATTGGCTTACCGCGACGGCAAGGGCATGGGACGCGATCTCAACCAAGCCTACAAATGGATTCGGCAGGCCGCCGACAAGGATCTTCCCGAGGCGCAGTTCGAAGTCGGCCAGATGGAAGAGGACGGCGACGGAACGGAAAAGAACGTCGCCGACGCCGCCGAGTGGTATCGCAAAGCCGCCCAGCACGGAAATGTCCCGGCGATGTATGCGCTGGGCGAGCTTTACCGGAACGGCGACGACGACGGCAACGGCGTCGCCAAGGATGAGGCGCAGGCCATTCGCTGGTATCGCCCCGCCGCCGACAAGAACGATATCGACAGTCAACTGGCCTTGGGAAAAATGTACCAGCAGGGCCTCGGCGTTCCGAAGAATCTGAACGACGCGGCCGTATGGTTCCGCAAGGCGGCGCAACTGGGCAGCCCGGAAGGCCGCTATCTGTTGGCTCTGCTGCTGATGGACGGCGATCCGGCCCATCTGATCGGGCATAGCCCGTCGGGCGCTTCGGTCGAGGCCATGGGGTGGCTGCGGGCCGCCGCCGAACAGGGTTTCGCCCCGGCCCAATATTATCTGGGCATGGCCCATCTTGCCGGCGTCGAGGCCCCTCTCGACGGGCTCGCCGCCGTGCGGTTGCTGCTCCAGGCGGCCGACCAGGGACATGCCGAGGCCCTTTATCAGTTGGGGCGCATCTATTGGCAGGGAACCGTCGTGGCGCAGGATCCCATGCGGGCCTATATGTATTTCGATCTTTCCGTCGAAATGGGCGGCGAGGCGGCGCGGGGGGAGCGCGACGACCTCGGCCGGACTTTTGCGCCGGCATCGCTGCAGCAGGCAAAAAAACGCGCCCAGGAATGGCTGCAGATCCGTGGAATGTAAGGGTGACGGTGCCGTAATGGTTTCGTAATCCGCCAAAAATGAAACCCTGGATTTCGTTGCGAAAGCGATTCGATCGGCGCCGATTCCGATTTTTTTTGCGACGCAAAAGGTCTATTGTTGAGATCTGAATCGTCTGTCTCGTGATTGAGGTTATGAAACCGCTTTTCTACATTTCTCTTCTGCTTGGTCTGATCGCCGCGACCGCCGTCGGGGCGGCGGAAGGGGAAGCCCTATCCAAAGCATCGACTTTGACATTGGGAGGGGCGGCGCCCTCGACCGAAGGGATGCGTCTGGCCGGATGGGGCAACGGCACCTTGATTGCCGGGGTCGAGCCGCTCGCCACCGGCGCTTTCGGAAGCTTGTCCTCGAAAGGCATGCAGAAGGGTGGTTTTTTGGCCTGGCAGGCCGAGGATTATCGCGTCGATGCGTCCTTGGCGCCCGCCGCCGACGGCAGCGTCGTCGCCGGATTGGGGGCGGCCGTCGGCGCCAAGCCCGGCCAGCCCGGGACCAGTTACGGCTTGCGGCTGGGGGCGGCTTGGCTGGGCGAACGGTTCACCGTCAATCCGGCCAGCGGCCTTGGCCTGGCCGAGGTGGTGGCCCCGACCTCGGACGTCAATCTGACCTTTACGGTCAATCATGCGCTGACTCCCAACCTGAGCGTCATCGGCACCGCCGCGGCGCGGCGTCCGGTCGGCACGACCCCGTTGGACGGGGCGACGACGCAGGGGCAGTTCCTGTTCGGCGCCGGCCTCGGCTATCGCTTCTAGGGCGTCGACGCCATCCTCCCCGAAGTTCGGGAATGGCCCGTTAAGAAATAATCGCGTCATAACGCGTTCCGCGCCGTCCTGGAAGAATAAGGAAGAGTGGCACCGGCGTCCCTGCCGGTGTCCGCCGCTGGCGCGGCGGAGTCTTTTCTCCACCGGCAGGGACGCCGGTGCCACTGACGCTTTTTTTCTTAAGCGCAAGCGAAGCAATCCGGCAACAAGGGGGCGGCCCCTGGATTGCCGCGCCTTCGCATCGCTTTGACGGACCCAAAAACAGAGCGATTGACTTTTAACGAGCCCTAAGTCCCGTCAAAGGCAGTGCTGAGTCGCGACACCAGGGCGCCAAGGCGGCCATGCCTTCGCTTTCGTCACCCCCAAGTCCGGCCGAGCGCTCCGAATCCCTCCTTGATCCGTCTCCAGAAGCCGCCATGATGCGGAGAAGGGGCATGGTTGGGGAGACGGTTGTCACATGCGCAAGTCTTTGATCCTCGGCTCGGCCATGTGGTTGGCGCTGGCGGCGGGGTTTCCCGCAGCGGTCTGCGCCGGCGGCGTCGGAGGGCTTGCCCTGCCGGTCGGCTCGGCCGGTTCGGTGGCGCCGGCCAAATCGCCGGCCGAGATCGACAGCGCGACCGTCGCCACCGCATTGGCGGCGGCCGAGGCCGATCTCCAGAAGATAGCGGAGGACGGCGGTGCGGTTCCGGCCGGGGCCACTCAGGAAGAACTGCTCGAGCGCAATCATCTGTCGCGCCATCTGGTCGATACCTTGATACGCCATAGCGAAGCCCTCGAGCGGTTGCCGGAGGCGCGGCGGCGCGGCGACGAGCGGCAAAAAGAGGAAAAATCGTGGACGGGCTTTGCCCTGCCGCCGCCCTATTCGCTGCTGCTGGTCGATCAATTGCGCGAAGCCCTGGGAACCGTCACCGTCGAGATCCAGGCGGCGACGACCCGCAGAACGATGATGGACGAAGAGGCGGGCGAGGCGGAAAAACGCTTCAAGGCCGCCGAGGTGCTGTCCCGGCAAAGCGAGGAACGGCTTTCGATGGAAACATCGGTGGAGGGCCGCAATCGTCAGACCTGGCTGCACGATCTGGCCCGGCTGCGCGGACGGATCGCCGTCGAGGATATCTCGGAAGCGCAAACGCAGGCCGCTCTCGCCGACGCCGACGAGACGATGAAACGGGCCGAGGCCCATCTGCTCGAGACGCAACTCGGCCAGGCGCGCAAAAGCGTGCGCTTTTCGCAATCCGACCTCGACGACGTGCTGATCGCCATCGATCGTCAGCGGGCTCAACTGGAGGAGCGGGCAAAACGCCTGAACGAGGCCGCCGCGGCCGTCCATCAGGAGGTCGAGCGGGCCCAGCAGGCCCTGGCCGAGGCCCGGGCCCAACTGCCGAAGGCGACGGAAGCGCCGGCGCAGCGGGCCGCCCGCCTGGCTGTGCTCGCGCAGTGGGCCGAGTTGCGGCAAAGACAGTCCGACAACCACGACCTGGCGGTGGAAAGCGTCCAGCGCCTGCTCGAACTGCAGAATTGGGAGCGGACCGGTTGGCAATACCGCTGGCATCTGTTCAACGGCAGCGACTCCGACAAGGTCCCCGAAGCCCGCGCCTTGCTGGATCAGCGCATCGCCCAGCTGGAAAGCTGGAGCCGCTATGTCGAACGCGAAATCGAGCTTTCGAATGGGCGCATCGGCGAATTCGAGTTGCGGCAAAAGGGCATGCTGTCGGCCGCCGAGGCAGATCTGGCGCTTCGCTTCATCGCCACCGAACGGGATCGGACCGAGGTGCTTCGCTCCGCCCAGCAAGCGATGGAGAATTTTCGCCGCACCCTGATGGTGTGGCGCGAGGAATTCGTGTCCGGGGCCGACGACCGGTCGGTCGGCGGAGTGGCCGAGGCCTGGGCAAAGGCCGTCCGGCGGGGTATTCAGGCCTTTTGGAATTTCGAGCTGTTCAGCGCCGAGGACAGCCTCGACATCGACGGCCGCAAGATCGTGGCGACCCGCAGCATCACCATCGGCAAGAGCCTGGGCGTGGTCCTGCTGCTTTTGGCCGGATATCTGCTGAGCGGTTGGGCCTTGCGGGGGATCCGCAGGCTGGCGGTCGGACACCTGGGCCTCAATGCCGGCCCGACCAACACGGTGCTCCGCTGGCTGCATTTCAGCCTGTTGTCCATGCTGTTCATCGTCGCCCTCTACATGGCCAACATCCCGCTGACGGTGTTCGCCTTTCTGGGCGGCGCGCTGGCCATCGGCGTCGGTTTCGGGACGCAGGTCCTGCTGAAGAACATGATCAGCGGCGTCATGCTGCTGGTCGAGCGCCCCCTGCGGATCGGCGACATGGTCGAGGTGGGGGCGGTGGTCGGAACGGTGACCAATATCAGCATCCGCTCTTCGACGGTCCGCACCTCGGACGGCATCGAAATTCTGGTGCCGAACTCCACCTTCATCGAAAACAACGTCACCAACTGGACCTATTCGAACGCCAAGGTCCGGCGTTCGGTCAGCGTCGGCGTCGATTACGCCGCCGCCCCCGAACGCGTTTCCGAGGTGCTGCTGGCGGTGGCCCGCGATCATCCGCACGTCGTGGCCGATCCGCCGCCGCGGGTGCTGCTGGAAGACTTCGGCGCCGACTCGATGGGCTTCAAACTGCAATATTGGATCGATTACGGACAAGGGGCCGACGGCTCGCTGATCGCCAGCCAATTGCGCGTCGCGATGGCGCGGGCGCTGGCGGCGGCGGGAATCGGCATTCCCTTTCCGCAGCGCGTCGTTTACCTCAAGAAGGAGGACGACCCGCCCGTCGAAGGGGCGGTCGCTCCGCATGAAGGATAGAAATTTGCATATGCGCGGTTATTTCGGAATCGGCGTCGAGGGCGTCAGCAAACAGGCCAATGTCGGCAGTCTGTTCCGCTCGGCCCATGCCTTCGGCGCCAGCTTCGTCTTCACGGTGGCGGCCGACTATACGCGCCGCGCCGCCGGCCGGGCCGACACCTCCGACGCGGTGACCCAGGTGCCGTTTTATGCCTTTCCGGATCTGGCCAGCCTGCAGTTGCCGAAGGGATGCCGCCTGGTCGGCGTCGAACTGATCGACGCGGCGGTCGATTTGCCGTCCTTCCATCATCCGGCCCAGGCCGCCTACGTGCTGGGCCGCGAACGCGGATCGCTGACGCCGGAGCTGCTGGCCCGCTGCGACCATGTGGTGAAGATCCCGACGCAGTTCTGCGTGAACCTGGGAATTGCCGGCGCGATCGTGATGTACGACCGGGTGACCAGCCTGGCCCGCTTCGCGCCCCGGCCGGTCCGGGCCGGCGGTCCCACCGAGGATCTGGCCGAACATCGCCACGGCGCGCCGGTGTTCCGCACGCCGGAGCGCATGGCGCTGTACCGCAGCGAAGATCCGCAAGATCATTAGCCGGGCCTGCATGTCATGCGGCGAACGCAAGGATTGAAAAAAACCACCAAAACGCCAAGGCACCAAGGCGGCCGCCGCATTCGGAGATCCTCTTCGCGCATTTCTGCTGCGATCGGTTGACAAGGCCGTCCGCGCAGGGCACTCCATAGGCTTCCGACCGCCCACAGGTACTGTTGTCGCCATGTTCGCCAGATTATCCAGTGTTTCCGTCCTCGTCCTGCTCGCCACCGTTTTGCCCGCCCTGCCGGTAGAGGCCGACAGCGCGAAGCCGCTGGGCAAATCCGGCGACTGGGAAAGCTTCACCTACGCGGACAAGGCCGGCAAGGTTTGCTATACGGCCAGTCTTCCGAAACGCAGCCTGAACGCCCCGAAAGGGCGCGGCGAAACCTATCTCTCGATCACCCATCGGCCGAACGACAAAAGTTTCGACGTGGTGAGCGTCACCTCGGGCTACAGCTTCAGGAAGGATGCGCCGGCCGAGATCGATATCGGCGGGGCCAAATTCGATCTCTACACCACCGGGGACGGCGCCTGGGCGCGCAATGACAAGGCGGTGGTCCAGGCCATGCTGAAGGGCAAGGGTCTGGTGATTCACGGAACGCCGGCCAAGGGCGATCCCATCGCCGACACCTATTCGCTGGACGGCTTCGTGAAAGCCTATGCCGACATCGGCAAGGCCTGCGGCGCGAAGTAGCGGCAAGTCGGTTTTCCTTGCGTCCGGGGCCGCTCAGCCCATATGTATCGGCCATGAGCGACATGAAGGATCTTCTCGGCCTGTCCCGGACCGAACTGGTCGAGGAAATGGCTTCGATCGGCGAGAAGCCGTTTCGGGCCAAGCAGCTTTGGCATTGGATCTACAACCAGGGGGTCACCGACTTCCAGGCGATGACGACGCTTGCCAAGCCGTTGCGCGACAAGCTGGCCGAAGGCTATCGCGTCAGCCGGCCCGAAGCCTCGCGGGTCCAGACGTCGGTCGACGGGACGCGGAAATGGCTTCTGCGTTTTTCCGACGGCAACGAGGCCGAGACCGTCTATATCCCGGAGGAAGATCGCGGCGCCGTCTGCGTGTCCTCGCAAGTCGGATGCACGCTGACCTGCAGGTTCTGCCACACCGGGACCCAGCTTCTGGTGCGCAATCTGACGCCGGCCGAGATCGTCGGCCAGTTCATGGTGGCGCGCGATTCCTACGAGGAATGGCCGAGCCCCAGCGACGGCGGACGGATGATTTCCAACATCGTTCTGATGGGCATGGGCGAACCCCTGTTCAATTACGACAATGTGGCGAAGGCGCTGAAGATCGTCATGGACGGCGAGGGCATCGCCGTTTCCAAACGCCGGATCACCCTTTCGACCTCGGGCGTGGTGCCGATGATCCGCCGCTGCGGCGAGGAATTGGGGGTCAATCTGGCGGTCAGCCTGCATGCGGTGACCGACGAAATCCGCGACGGCATCATGCCGATCAACAAGAAATATCCGCTGGCCGAACTGATGCGGGCGCTTCGCGACTATCCGACCAACAATGCCAGGCGCATCACCTTCGAATATATCATGCTGAAGGGCGTCAACGATTCCCTGGCCGACGCCCGCCGCCTGGTCAAATTGGTCGAAGGGATTCCGGCCAAGTTCAATCTGATTCCCTTCAACAAATGGCCGGGCGCCGCCTACGAATGCTCGGACATGAAGGATATCCAGCGCTTTTCGGACACATTGTTCGAAGCCGGCTATTCGGCGCCGATCCGCCAGTCGCGCGGCAGCGACATCCTGGCCGCCTGCGGCCAGTTGAAAAGCGACAGCGAACGGACCCGCTGCTCGCGTCTGAAGGCCCGCCTCGACGCCGGTATCCAGGACGAGCATCATCCGGAGCCGGCTCTTTAGGGCCAGGGACGAAACAGCCCATTCCAGTGCTAAAAGTCAGTGGCACCGGCGTCCCCGCCGGTGGAAAAGACTCCGCCGCCGAGCGGCGGACACCGGCAGGGACGCCGGTGCCACTTTTCCTTGTTCTTCCAGGATGGGTCGGCGGCCGGCCGGTGCGGAACGCCTTATGACGCGATTGTTTCTTAACGGGCCTTTAGCGCGACGGTTGACGCATCAAAAAAGTTACCAGGACCGCCGATGAGCCGGCGATGAGGGCGGCCACGGAGAGCGCGGCGGAAAAGCCGGCGGCGTAACCGCGATGGGCCGTCTCCAGGGCGACGGCCTGGAGATCGTGCGGCATCAGGGTGATGGCCCGCGGCAGATCGCCGGCGACCACCGAGGCGGCGAAGTCCGGCGCGGCCGAACAATGGCCGGCGAAGCTGGCGCAGACCTCGCCGATCAGGCTGGAACGGGCGACGACCGCCAGGACGGCGCTCAACAGGGCGAAACCGAGAAGAATTCCGCTGAAGCGCGAGGTGGTGCTGAGGCCCGAGGCCATGCCGGCCCGGTTGCGCGGCACCGAACTCATGATCGCCTTTTGCGTCTCTCCGTTGAGAAGGCCGCCGCCGCTGCCGAGACAAATCATGCCGAGAATCACCAATGGCCACCGCCCGCCGGCCACCGCCCAGGCGGTGACGGCGTTGCCGGCGGCGACCACGCCGAGGCCCAGCGCCAAAATCCGATAGGACGCGAGGCGACGCCCCAGCAGCCTGCCGACCTGCGGAAAGATCAGCATGGCCAGCGCGAAGGGCAGCATGGCGAAGCCGGCCTCGAGGGGCGGCCATCCGACCCCGTTTTGCAGATAGAGCGGCAGCAGGGATGCCATGACCTGGGCCGACGCCGCATAGGCGAACATGGCGAGGACGGCGCCGATGAAGCGCGGCATGCGAAACAGGGAAAGATCGAGCATCGGCCGGGCTTGCCGGCTTTCGACGGCGAGAAAGGCGCCCAGCGACGCCGAGCCGCCGGCGAACCCCCCGAGGGCGGCGGCCGAGGACCAGCCATGCGCCTGACCGTTGATCAGGCCCCAGGTGAGGCCCAGCATCGCCCCGGCGAAGGTCGCGATGCCCAGAGGGTCGAGCCGCCGCGCCGCGACGTCGCGCGATTCGCCGATCAGCCGGAGGACGGCGACGGCCAGCAGGAGGCAGATCGGCAGATTGACGAAAAAAGCCCAGCGCCAGCCCAGCCCATGGGCGATGACGCCGCCCAGCATGGGCGAGAGGACCATGGTCAGGCCCATGATGCCGCCCCAGATGGCCCAGGCGCGGGCCCGTTCGGCCTCGCCGTGAAAGGAATGTCCGATGATGGCGAGCGCCGGGGCCAGGAGGAAGGCCGCCCCGACACCCTGGAGCGCGCGGGCGAGATAGAGCGCGGTGGCGCTCGGCGCCGCTCCGCAGAGGATGGAGGCGGCGGCGAAGGCGGCGATTCCGGCCAGGAAGACCTTCCTTCGGCCGAAACGATCGGCGATCGCCCCGGCCGGCAGCAGCAACGCGGCGAAGCACAGGACATAGGTGCTGATCACCCATTCGACGTCGGCGAAGGTGGCGCCGAGATCCTGCGCGACGCTCGGCAAGACGATGGCCACGATGTTGGTGTCGAGCACCGTCATCGCGCATCCCATCGATGCGCTCAGCAAGATGGCCAGGCTGTGCTGTCCGTCACGGTCGAGGTCGTCGGTCAAATCTTTGTTTCCCGCCTGAATGGACAGAGGAGTCAGCCCCTCCCCTCGCTGGGGTGGGGGTGGGGACGACGAACCTTCCGGATGCGCCAACATACTTAAGCGGGCATTTCATCATCGCCGATCGGCAGATACCGCCTTGCCTCTTCGGCTCGTCCGGCCGCCGGTTCACTCCGAAAGCGCGCGTCGTCGCGCTCTTCGGCCGGCACGGCGACGGCGCCGCTTCCCGCGGTCCGCTCGCGCCGGATGTCCGGGCGGTCTTCAACGGGGCCGGCCAGGCTGGCCCGAATAAGCATGTTCATTGCTGGTTTCTCCTTTTGCGTGAAGCACGTCGCCCAGGCCCTTGCCCGATCCGTCCCGCTCTCTTTCGAATGGCGGGAAGCGAGGGCATTCTGGCGGAGCCGACAATTAATTTCATTGCTGATTTTTTCGTATAAAATTAGCTAATAACTAATTTTCAGGGCGAGGCGTCTCTCATGGAGTTAAGGCATCTTCGATATTTCGTCGCCGTGGCCGAGAAGCTGCATTTCTCGCGGGCCGCGGAATCGCTCGGTATCGCGCCGCCCACGCTGACCGTGCAAATTCAGGAGATCGAACGCACGCTTGCCGCCAAGCTCTTCATCAGAACCAAACGGTCCGTCGCACTGACGCCGGCCGGGACCGTGTTTCTGGCCGAGGCCCGAAAAGTGCTCGAGCAATTCGCCACCGCGGAAAGCGCCGGCCGCCGGGCCGGCCGTGGCGAACTCGGGCGCGTCGCGGTCGGATATGTCGGTTCGGCGATCCATGCCGGGGTCATTCAACGGCAAACGAGCCTGTTCCGCAGGACTTGGCCCGGCGTCCATGTCGATGCGCGCGAATTTCCGATGAACGACCTGCCGCGCCTGCTCGACCAGGGGGACCTCGATATCGGTTTCGTCCGTCTGCCGATGAGCCTGCCGCGCGGTCTGCGCACGCATATTCTGGCCCGGGATTCGTTTTGCGCCGCTTTCGCCGCCGACCACCCGCTCGCCCTCTCGGCCGGGCCGGTTCACCCCAAGGATCTCGCGGCAGCGGATTTCATCATGCCCGAACAGACGGCGGGGACGCATGAGGTCGCCAGGCGCGGAAAATTCGCTCCGCGCATCGTCTCGTCGCCGGGCGGCCTGTTTGCCGTTCTGGCCCAGGTGTCGCTCGGCGCCGGGATTTCCATTGTCCCCGACGTGCTGACCACCGTCGTTCACATGCCGAACGTCGTCTTCCGGTCGCTGGCCGGAGAGGCGATCGCCTCCGAAATCGCCGCGATCTTCCGGGCGGACGAACGCTCCCCCACGGTAAGGAAGCTCGTCCGGCAAATCGTCCAACACGAGATTCAGCCGGCGTCCTGAAGCAACTCCGCGTCATCGTCGCCGGAATTCGCGGGGCTCCGGATGGGGGCGGCGCCCGCCGCTTCCGGATCGCCCGGTCCTCGGCGGGCGCCATGGCGATCTTTCCCGGCGGCATCATTTGCCGGGGCGAGACTATTCCCCTTGTCTCCCGAAACTCTACTCATCTTATTGAAAATAAATAATTTTTAGAATTGGCGCGGAATTTGCTGTTCCCATGATGCTCATCGCATGGGAGACACGCCATGGTACAGTCCGTCGGGAGCCCCGCAGACTCCTTCACTCTTTTCCAATCGGGCGGCGCCCGGCGCACCGCCTCCGGCGGATCGGCCGGCAGTATCGCCTCCTTCGGCGCAACGGCGCAAAGCGGCCCCAGCTCGGACGCTTCGACCGATTCGATCGCCTCGATCCTCGACAATGATCCGGCCCAGACGACGAGCGGCGACTTCGCCAATGTCTTCCAGCGGCTGTCGGCCGGCTTGCAGTCCCTGATGGTCCAGCTGCAGTCGATGGCCGGCGGCGCCGGCGCGCCATCGGCGGCGGCCCCTCCGACGGCCGGGAAAAGCGGGGACGACGACGCGCCGCCGACCGCCGGCGCGACGACGGACGGTGCGGCGACGCTTTCCGCCGCCGAAGACGCCATGAGAACCGAGGCGATTCGTCACCCCAGCGGAGGCAACCGGGCCCTGCAAGGTGACGTCGATGCCATGATCAACGATCTGCGCGGTTTCATCCAAGTCGGCAACGGCGACGCCATGGCGGCGGCCGACAGCCGCAAGCTGACGTCGAGCGTCAACGACAATGGCGCGGCCGACGGCAGTACGACGGCGGCGCAGCAGTCCACGGCCTCCGACATGGCCGCGGCCAACGCGCTGGGCGAAACCACCTATGGCTACGCCCAGAATCTGATGCAGGCCTTGCAGAATTACAGCGTGGCGAGCGCCAATGTGTCGAACCCCCAACGCAGTGCGCTCGTCAGCACCATTGGATGAGGTTGCCGGAGAGGTCCGGGCCGGGCGGCGCAGAGGAAAAATTGGGATGTGGAGTCATTGATGGCGTCTTTGTTGCGATCGATCGTAGTCAGCCTATCTTGCGGTGTTATCCTTTACGTGATTTATCCCTTTCTTCCCGCGTCCGCGGGGCTTCGCCGTCTTTATGTGGCAATCGCCGCGGCTGTTCTGTTTTTTGTCATGGGATTGCTTTTCAAGAAAGGCCGCTGATCCCGGCCGCATCCTTCCGTCATCCGCCCGGTCGGATGACGATGGGACGGGACGGATTCCGGACTCCCGCTTTCCACGCCTTTCGCTGCCCTTGCCTCGCCGGATCGATCCCCTATACTGCGCCGCCAGAGCATCTTCCTGTTACAAGGCGCGTATCCCATGAAAGGCGAAGTCAAGAAAGTCGTTCTGGCCTACTCCGGTGGGTTGGACACCTCGATCATCCTGCGTTGGCTGCAGGATCAGTATCAGTGCGAGGTGGTGACCTTCACCGCCGATCTTGGCCAGGGCGAGGAGTTGGAGCCGGCCCGCAAGAAGGCCCTGCTGATGGGCATCAAGCCGGAAAACATCTATATCGACGATCTGCGCGAGGAATTCGTTCGCGATTTCGTTTTCCCGATGTTCCGCGCGAATGCGATTTACGAAGGTGAGCACCTGCTGGGCACGTCGATCGCCCGCCCTCTGATCGCCAAACGGCAGATCGAGATCGCCCGGATGACCGGCGCGGAAGCGGTATCGCACGGTGCCACCGGCAAGGGCAATGATCAGGTTCGTTTCAAGCTCGGTTACTACGGCCTCGAGCCGGGCATCAAAGTGATCGCTCCGTGGCGTGAATGGGATCTGCTGTCGCGCGAGAAGCTGCTGGCGTATGCG
>JAATGN010000080.1 GCA_015654615.1 Rhodospirillales bacterium | reverse complement strand
GCGGGCGAACTGGCTGCGGGCCCTGAGGCTCATGGCGTAGCCATAGACCAGGATCAGGGTGTAGAGCGCCACCAGCACGACGCCGCCGACCATGCCCCATTCCTCGGCCAGCATGGTGAAGATGAAGTCGGTCTGCTTCTCGGGAAGGAAATTGAGATGGCTTTGCGTGCCCAGCATGAAGCCCTTGCCGAAGGTGCCGCCGGAGCCGAGCGCGATCTTCGATTGCAGGATGTGATAGCCGGCGCCCAGCGGATCGTTCTCGGGATTCAGGAAGGTGATGATGCGCTGGCGCTGATATTCGCGCATGAACCGCCAGGCCAGCGGGATCACCCCCATGCCGGCGGCGAGGATCAGGCCGAATTTCCAGACGCGCACGCCGGACAGGAAGAACATGGCGCCGCTGGCCAGGGTCAGCATCATGGCCGTGCCCAGATCGGGCTGCTTCAAGACCAGACCGACCGGCAGAAAGACCATGATCAAGGGCGGCACCAGATGCAGCGGACGCCCGACGTCCTGATAGCTGGAGCCGTGGAAATAACGGGCCAGGGCCAACACCAGGGTGATCTTCATGATCTCGGAGGGCTGCAGCTGGATGAACCCCAGGTCGATCCATCGTTGCGCCCCCATGCCGACCGATCCCCTGATCTCCACGGCGACCAGCAGCACCAGGGCGACGCCGTAGAGAACATAGGCCCAGCGCATCCAGAACCGGATATCGACCATGGCGACCGCCAGCATCACCACCATGCCGACGATGAAACGCATCATCTGACGCAGCGCCCAGGGATCGATGCTGCCGTTGGCGGCCGAATAGAGCGTCAGGAAGCCGACCGAACAGACCACGGTGACCAGCAGGACGAAGGACCAGCTGACGTGCCAGAGCTTCTCGCGCAGACTCATTTCGGACCGGCTGAAGCGGAAATGCATGTCCTGGCCCCTCATCCGTGCTCGCCGTCGTCCGGCTCTTCCGCATCGTCGCCGTGATCGTGCGGGGCGGCGTCCTCGGCCGGATCATGCCGGTGGGAGGTCTGCTGCGGCATCGGCCGCGCCTCGGACGGGGCCTGCACATTGTGCTGCAGATAGCGCTTTTGCACCTCGATCAGGATATCGCGGGCCACCGGGCCGGCCGCCGAGCCGCCGTGCGATCCATGCTCGACCACCACGCAGCAGGCGTATCGCGGCTCGGACTCCGGCGCATAGGCGATGAACAGGGCATGGTCGCGGTCCTTCCACGGCATGTCTTCCATCTTCTTCATGCCGATTTCCCGCTCGCGCATGGTGATGCGCTTGACCTGGGCCGAGCCGGTCTTCCCCGACATGGCCATCGCCTCGTCCTTGATGCGGATCGAATAGGCGGTGCCGCCCGGTTCGTTGCAGACGGCGTACATGCCGCGGCGGACCAGCGCCAGGGATTGCCGGGAGACGCCGAGGTCCGGCCAGTTGGAGGCCGGCCTGGGAACGGCATGGACGCCGTCGACATTGTCGCGGGCCAGATGCGGGGTGACGGCGAAGCCGCCATTGGCCAGCCGGGCGGTCATCACCGCCAGCTGCAGCGGCGTCGCCTGGACGTAACCCTGGCCGATGGCGTTGATCGGCGTCTCGCCGGGATACCACGGTTGGCCCAGGGTCGCCCGTTTCCAGTCCCGATTGGGAATGATGCCGCCGCGCTCGCTCGGCAGGTCGAGCCCCAGGGTCGAGCCCAGGCCGAAACGCTTGGCCATCTCGGCGATGCGCTCGAACCCGGTCCGCCGGGCGATTTCGTAGAAATAGACGTCGCAGGAATTCTTGATGCCGCCCAGCATGTCCAGCGGACCGTGACCGCCTTTTTTCCAGCAGTGGAGCGTGATATTGCCGATGTTCATCTGGCCGGGGCAAAGAATCCGCTGATCGCCGGTGACCGAGCCGCTCTCCAGGGCGGCGAGCGCGGTCATCAGCTTGAAGGTCGAGCCGGGCGGATATTGCCCGGCGATGGCCTTGTTGGTCAGCGGCGCCCGCTGATTGGTGATCAGATCCTTCCACTCGTCGGAGGTCAGGCCGCGATTGAAGGCATTGGGATCGAAAGACGGCGTCGAGGCCATGACCAGGATGTCGCCGGTATGGATGTCGATCACCACCGCCGAGGCGCTTTCGTCGCCCAGGCGCTGGGCGGCGAATTGCTGGAGGTCGAGATCGATGGTGAGATTGAGGTCGAGACCGGGCTCACCCTCGTCGCGCTTCAATTCGCGGATGGTCCGCCCGACCGCATTGACCTCGACCTGGCTGGTGCCGCCCTTGCCCCTGAGCGCCAGGTCATAGACCCGTTCGATGCCGGCCTTGCCGATGCGGAAGCCCGGCAGTTCGAGCAGCGGGTCGGACGACGCCTGCAGATCGGCCTCGGAGACCGCCGAGACATAGCCGAGCAGATGGGCGCCTAAGCCTTCCAGGGGATAATTGCGGCTTTGCCCGACGTCGATCATCACCCCCGGCAGATCGGGCGTATTGATCTCGATGCGGGCCACGTCCTCCCAGGACAGATTCTCGCGCACCGTCACCGGGACGTAGCTGCGCCGCCGCGCCGCCTCGCGGGCGATGCGGGTGCGGTCGTGGTCGTTGATCGGGATGATGTTGGCCAGCGCGTCCAGCGTGTCGTCCAGATCGTCGGTCTGCTCCGAGACGATGAGCACCCGGTAATTCTGCCGGTTGACCGCCATCGGCACGCCGTTGCGATCGAGAATCCGTCCGCGCGGCGGCGGCAGCAGGCGAAGGTTGATGCGGTTCTCGTCGGCCAGCGTGGCGTATTTGTCGGCCTCGAGGACCTGCAGATAATACATCCGCCCGACCAGGGCGGAGAGCAGAGCCAATTTTCCGGAACCGAGCAGCAGGGCCCGGCGTCCGATGATCTTGGCGCGATCGTTGTCGCGGCTCATGATTCAGACGGTACGCAGAAGAGCCAGCTGGGTGCGGGCGAACAGCCAGCTGAGCAGGGGATAAAAGGACAGGGTCATCAGGAACTCGAACATCACGGCGCGCGGCTCCAGGGTATGCCCCAGCAGCAGCGAGACCAGAAGCCATTGCAATGTGAAGGCGCCGCCGCTGACCAGGCCGAATCCCCACCAGGCGATCCGGAACGGCTTGCCGTGAAAAAAACGCCGCTGCGAGGACGTCATGCCCTGGGCCAGCAGATAGACCAGCGACGAAACGCCAAGCGGCATCCCGGCGATCACGTCGTTCAGCAGTCCCAGGCCGAAGGCCAGGGCCGGCGGCATCAGGTCGGGCCGGTAGATCGACCAGTAATAGACGCCGATCAGCGGCAGCAGCGGCACCACCGCGGCGAAGCCGGGGAGGCGGGAGGGCAGCGCGTCGATCAGAATCAGCAGCAGAACCATGCCCACCGGCAGCAGATGCCGGACCGCCTGATCGATCTGTTGCAGCAGCGATCCCTTCACCGGTCGCGCCCCTCGGCGGCGGCGGCAGAGGAGGAGGAGGGCGGGTCGGAGGGCATGACCCCGGCCAGGCCGTAATCGACCACCGTGACATATTCCAGCTGGTAGCGATGGACGAAGGGCTCGACCCGGACGATGCCGTCCTGGACCGACGAAATCACGCCGATCGGGATTCCCGGCGGAAAGGCGCCGCCATGCCCCGAACTGACCACCCGATCGCCCGGCGCCGCATTGGTGTTCGACGACAGGTAATTGAGGCGCGGACGATCGCTGTTGTCGCCGGTCAGAATCGCCTTGGCGCGGGAATTCTCGAGAATCACCGGAATATGGCTGTTGATGTCGGTCAGCAGCAGCACGCGGGCCGACCGCTGGCCGACCTCGGCGATGCGTCCGACCAGGAATTCGCCGGCGATCACCGCCTGGCCCTTGCGGATCCCCTCGCGGCTGCCGGAATTGACCAGCATGGAATGGACGAAGGCGCCGCCGGTGTCGCCCACCACCCGCGCCGTGACGAAGGAGGGATCGGGATCGGGCACGAAGTTGAGCTGGCCTTGCAGGGCCCGATTTTCATTGTCGAGCTGGCGGGCCAGGGTCTGCCAATGCATGAGATTGGCGTTTTCCTCGCGCAGCCGGACATTTTCGGCCCTGAGCGTCGCCAGGTCGCGGACGGCCCCCACCACTTCGGCGATCGTGCTGGCCGGACGGGACATGACGTCGAGGATCGGCACCACCGCGTCGCTTACCGCCAGGCGCAGCCGTTCGACCAGAACGGTGTCGGCCTTGCCCAGCAACATCAAAGCAAAAGCGGCGATGGCCAGCGCCAGAAAGGTAAATCGTTGGGCAAGCTGCCTCAGCGTCGCCAGACGTCCCAGCGCTCCCGAATGCTGCTTCACACTCTACCCTCCCCCGATGCCCGGCAGGGCAGCGGTCAGTACATACTGGTCAGGACATTCTTCAATTTCGGCATCTCTTCCAAGGCGCGGCCGGTTCCCAAGGCCACGCAGGACAGCGGATCGTCGGCGATCGACACCGGCAGGCCGGTGGCGTGGCGCAGCACGAAATCGAGATTGGACAGCAAGGCGCCGCCGCCGGTCAGCACGATGCCCTTGTCGACGATATCGGCCGCCAGTTCCGGCGCCGTATGCTCGAGCGCCACCTTGACCGCCTCGATGATGGCGCCGACCGGTTCGGCCAGGCTTTCGGCGATCTGCCGCTCCGAGATGATCAGTTCCTTGGGCACGCCGTTCATCAGATCGCGGCCCTTGATCTCCATGGTCCGGCCCTCGCCGTCTTCGGGCGGACAGGCCGAGCCGATTTCCTTCTTGATGCGCTCGGCCGAACCTTCGCCGACCAGCAGATTGTGGTTGCGCCGGATATAGGCGATGATCGCCTCGTCCATCTTGTCGCCGCCGACCCGCACGCTCCTGGAATAGACGATGCCGCCCAGGCTGAGCACGGCGACCTCGGTGGTGCCGCCGCCGATATCCACCACCATCGAACCGGTCGGCTCGGTCACCGGCAACCCGGCCCCGATCGCCGCCGCCATCGGCTCCTCGATCAGGAAGACGCGGCGGGCCCCGGCGCTTTCGGCCGATTCCTGGATGGCCCGGCGTTCCACCGCGGTCGAACCGGAGGGCACGCAGACGATGACCAGGGGGCTGGCGAAGCTGCGGCGGTTGTGCACCTTGCGGATGAAATGCTTGATCATCTCTTCGGCCACTTCGAAGTCGGCGATCACGCCGTCGCGCAAGGGGCGAATGGCCTGGATGTAGCCGGGCGTCCGGCCCAGCATCATCTTGGCCTCGTCGCCGACCGCCAGGACCTTCTTCTTGCCTTTTTCCTCGGCGATCGCCACCACCGATGGCTCATTGAGGACGATGCCGCGTCCCTTCACATAGACCAGCGTATTGGCGGTCCCCAGATCGATCGCCATGTCTGCGGACATCCACCCAGTCACTCTGGAAAACATCATGCCTCACTCAATACCGTGCGTTTGCGTTGCAACAATGCCGGAGGTCGCCCCCCGGCATCGCATTCCCTTGGGCCCATGTTGCGGCGGCAATGGGGTGATACCCGGCATCAGCTTTGCACCACAACACTTTTCGTAACGACCAGCAGCCTTTTCGACTCTCCGGCGCGGAACCGATTTCCGTCCCCGGCGCCCGAAGCTCTCGCGGGCGCATTTATATCAGGCCGTCATCGCTTCCGGAGCGGTTTTTTCCCGCTTCACCAACAATTTGTTCAGGGCGTTGACATAGGCCCGGGCGGCCGCCACCAGGGTATCGGTATCGGCGCCCTGCCCGCTCACCGTCTTGCCCTCCTCCTCCAGCCGCACGGTCACCTCGGCCTGCGCATCCGTGCCTTGCGTCACCGCATGCACCTGGAACAACTGCAAGCGGGCCGAATGCTGGAACAACTGGTGGATCGCCCGGAAAATGGCGTCCACCGGACCGTCGCCGGTCGCCCGGACCTGCCGCGGCGCGCCGTCGATTTCCAACTCCAGATCGGCGTAGGGCGGTTGTTTGGATCCGCAGAACACGTCGAGGGACAGGAACCGGATGCGCTGCACGGTTCCGACACCGGCATCCCCCAGCAGGGCCTGAACATCTTCGTCAAAAACGTCTTTTTTACGATCGGCCAGGTCCTTGAAACGCCGAAAGGCGTCTTCGACGGCATTGTCGCCCAGGGCGTACCCCAGGGCCTTCAGCTTCGCCTTGAAGGCGGCCCGGCCGGAATGCTTGCCCAGCACCAGCGTCGACTGGTTGAGACCGACCGATTCGGGGGTCATGATCTCGTAGGTCTGGGCGTTCTTCAGCATGCCGTCCTGGTGAATGCCGGATTCATGGGCGAAGGCGTTCTTGCCGACGATCGCCTTGTTCGGCTGGACCGCGATGCCGGTGATGGTCGAGACCAGACGCGACGCCCGGGTGATCAATTCCGTCTTGACGCCCGTCCGATAAGGCAGCCGGTCGGGCCGCGTCTTCAGGCCCATGACGATTTCTTCCAGCGCCGCGTTGCCGGCCCGCTCGCCCAGCCCGTTGATCGTGCATTCGACCTGGCGGGCCCCGGCCTTGACCGCCGCCAGCGAATTGGCCACCGCGAGGCCCAGGTCGTTATGGCAATGCACCGACAGGACGGCCTTGTCGATATTCGGCACGCGCCCGACCAGCATGGCGATGAGGGCCGCATATTCCTCCGGCACCGCATAACCGACGGTATCGGGAATATTGATGGTGCGGGCGCCGGCGGCGATCGCCGCCTCGACGCAGCGGCAGAGGAAGTCGTGGTCGGAGCGCGACCCGTCCTCGGCCGACCATTCGACGTCCTCGACCAGGTCGCGGGCCAGCCTGACGCTGTCGGTCACCGCCGCCAGCACCCGTTCCGGCGCCATCTGCAATTTGTATTTCATATGCAGGGGCGAGGTGGAGATGAAGGTATGGATGCGCTTCAGGGGGGCCGGACCGATGGCTTCGGCGCAACGCTCGATGTCGTTCCTGGTGGCCCGCGCCAGGCCGCAGACCGTCGAACGGGTCACCGTCCGCGCGATCTTCGAAACGGCTTCGAAATCGCCATTGGAGGCGATCGGGAAACCGGCCTCGATCACGTCGACGCCCATCTCCTCGAGCAAGGCCGCCACGGTCAGCTTTTCTTCGAGATTCATCGAGGCGCCGGGCGATTGCTCGCCGTCACGCAAGGTGGTGTCGAAAATGATGATCCGGTCCT
Source organism: Rhodospirillales bacterium (assembly GCA_015654615.1). Taxonomy (GTDB): domain Bacteria; phylum Pseudomonadota; class Alphaproteobacteria; order Rhodospirillales; family Magnetospirillaceae; genus Telmatospirillum. The sequence goes on along the minus strand of JAATGN010000080.1, from coordinate 3,231 downwards.
GGTCCATCTTCCTGCTCATCGATGGGGTCCTCGAAAAATCGTCTCCGTCCATGCCGGGCATACCGGATGCGCCGCTCCGGCGGCGGCGGCGCACGAAGCGCCCTTACCCGCCGGGACAACGGGACCGGAATGCGAAAGGTCGATGGGCGGGCAGTGGAGGGTGGCGACAGCAAGGGCATGATGCGGGAGGAAGGTGCGATTGCATTCCGTCCGACGTCCGACCATACCTCTTGTCCGCCCGTGCTCTCGACTGGCATTGCATGGAACGGCTCAAGCCGCCCCATGCGATCAATAGGAAGTATGTAAGAATAATTGTCAATACTGATAGTTGGCGTTTTCTCCAATGTTGGGAGGCAAACCTTCTTTCGAATCGCCGGCGGAGCGGGACGGCTGTCCATAAATCGAATTTATCGATTGATACCGTATTTTTTATCCCCTTTTACCGATTGTCCTCCGGGTCTAAACTGCTCCCTCGTTGCCACTCGGCGCCTGCGCCATGCCGGCGGCAACGCCGCAATCCGATTACTCATGGAGCCCGACATGACCAAGACCATCTTGACCACTACGGCGGGCGCGCCGATTTCCGACAATCAGAATTCCCTGTCGGCCGGCCCGCGCGGACCGTTGCTGCTGCAAGATCATCAACTGCTGGAAAAGCTGGCCCATCAGAACCGCGAACGCATTCCCGAACGCGTCGTGCACGCCAAGGGTTGGGGGGCGCACGGAACGTTCACCGTCACCGGAGACATCACCGCCTATTCGCGGGCCGCGGTATTCGCCGGCCTCGGCAAGCAGACGCCGGTGATCGCCCGCTTCTCCACCGTGGCCGGCGAAATGGGGGCGGCGGACGCCGAGCGCGACGTGCGGGGCTTTTCCGTCAAATTCTATACCGAAGAGGGCAATTGGGACATGGTGGGCAACAATACGCCCGTCTTCTTCGTCCGCGATCCGCTGAAATTTCCCGATTTCATCCATACCCAGAAACGCCATCCGCAGACCAATCTGCGCTCGCCGACCGCCATGTGGGACTTCTGGTCGCTGTCGCCGGAAAGCCTGCATCAGGTCACCATCCTGTTCTCCGACCGCGGCCTGCCGCAGACCGTGCGGCATATGCACGGTTTCGGCTCGCACACCTATTCCTTCATCAATGCCCGCAACGAGCGTTTCTGGGTGAAGTTCCACTTCAAGAGCCTGCAGGGCCTGAATTTCTGGACCAATGCCGAGGCGCAGGAGGTGGTCGGCCGCACCCGCGAATCGACGCAGGAGGATCTGTTCGGCGCCATCGACAGGGGTGATTTCCCCCGCTGGCGTTTTTGCATCCAGGTGATGCCGGAGGCCGACGCGGCCAAGACCGCCTACAATCCGTTCGATCTGACCAAGGTGTGGCCGCACAGGGACTATCCGCTGATCGAGGTCGGCATCCTGGAGCTCAATCGCAATCCCGACAATTATTTCGCCGAGATCGAACAGGTCGCGATGTCGCCCTCCAACATGGTGCCGGGGATCGGGCCTTCGCCCGACAAGATGCTGCAGGCCCGCATCTTCTCCTACGCCGATGCCCATCGCTATCGGTTGGGCACGCATTACGAAGCCCTGCCGGTGAATGCGCCGAAATGCCCGGTTCACCATTACCACAAGGACGGCGCGATGCGCTTCACCCCCAACAATCCCAACCCCGACGCCTATTACGAACCCAATTCCTTCGGCGGCCCCGAACAAACGGGCGTCGTCGCCGAACCGCCGTTGCCCCTCGACGGCCCGGCCGACCGCTACGACCACCGGGACGGCAACGACGACTACGGCCAGCCGGCGGCGCTGTTCCGCCTGTTCTCCGCAGAGCAACGGCAGCGTCTGTTTTCCAACATCGCCGCCGCCATGGGGGGCGTGCCGCAGGCCATCATCGATCGCCAGCTGGCCCATTTCGACAAGATCGACCCGGCCTATGGCGAGGGTGTGCGGACGGCGCTGAAAAGGTGACGAACGACGCCACCGGGGGCGGTGAATAATGAACCACCAAGGCACCGCACTCCCCGAACCATCGAACGACAAATATGCGCCGCAGGCATTCTCTTTCATGCCTGCGGCGTTTCTTTTCGTTGGAAATGACCCGGCGCCATCTTGGTGCCTTGGTGTCTTGGTGGTTCTCTTTCCAACACCCCAAATACGCAAAAGCCGCCTTCGGCGCGGGATTGCTCCTCACCGAAGACGGCTTTTTGTGAACCTGCGTTGTCGGTGGCCGAAACGGATAGAGCTGGCAGGTATATCTCTTGCAAGCTATATAGATAGCAAAAGGAGATATCCGATGGCGCTTTTCATCCGGGACGCCGAGGTCGACGCTCTCGCCGAAGAGCTCCGCAAACTGACCAAAGCAAAAACCAAGACCGAAGCGGTTCGCCGAGCCCTGCAAACTCAGCTTGCCGAAGCGCGCCGTGCGCTGCCTCTGAAGGATCGTCTGGCCCGTTCCAAGGCGCTCGCCGACGCCATGGGACCGAGCGACCCCAATTTCGACATGAAGGCCTATACCGACGACATGTGGGGCGAGGCCTGATGTTCGTCGACGCATCCGTCATCGTGGCGATTCTTGGACGCGAGCCGGGGTATGAGGAACTCGAAAAGCGGATGGCGGCGGCCCAGGGGCCGTTCTTCGTTTCGCCCTTGGTGAAGTTCGAGGCTGCCGTCGCCCTGGCGCGACAGAAGACGAAGGCGGCGAACACCAAGCCGTCGCCCGGGCTGTTGCGACAGGCGCAGGGAGCCGTCGACGCCTTTGTCGAAGATCTTGACGCCGAGGAAGTGGCGATCTCACCGGAGGTCGGAAGGCGGGCGCTCGATGCCGGTGCGGCCTACGGCAAGGCTGTGGGTCATGCCGCCGATCTCAATTTCGGTGACTGCTTTGCATATGCGTGCGCCAGGGTGCTCGATGTGCCTCTCCTCTATAAAGGCAACGACTTCGCCCATACCGACCTCGCTTAGGGCCTGGTCATCGGCTGTGTAAAATGCCCGAGTATAGCGGCGCCATCGCGGCCGATCGGGCCTATGGCGAGGGAGAGGCCGAGGATACCGTCTGTTACAAAAAACGTCACTGCGAGTTGCGCACCGACCGAGGTCGCCCCTCCTGGGTGAAAATGCCGTCACTGCGAGCGCAGCGAAGCAGTCCAGGACAGCCTGGCCCTCTGGATTGCCGCGTCGCTTCGCTCCTCGCAATGACGGCGTTTTCTTGTTAGTTCGCCACCG
>JAATGN010000009.1 GCA_015654615.1 Rhodospirillales bacterium | reverse complement strand
GATGAACGCGACATCCACTGTCTGATACTCCCGATAGGCGGTCGACCCGTCCACATCGGAAGCGACAATAAACCATAAGGCGTTCAGCGAGAAGTATTGGCTTGGGAATAGTTACTTCGGATTGGTTCTAATTTTCGTCGATCGTTCGCGTGGAAAGTGAATATTTCCGCCGATTGCGCTTGATGGCGAGAGTATTCTTGTGTCTCTGCCATGTGAGCGGCAGACATAATAATCTATAGTTTTATAATATTGAAAATAAGCCATCATTTTGGCTTTGGGAGCCATCGCGGGACAGCATCGGATAAAGCCCTCTTTCGGCGCGGTCTTGGCCGGCGCGTCGTTCCTGTTTCCATCGGATGATTTTTCGATGGCGATGCTTGGCGCAAGGCTTGTCGCGACATGGTCGCTCCCAGGTCCTTAAAGCCCGAGCGGCGCGGCAGGTTCGAAATCAACAGGGATCGCCGCAATTTTTGTGAGGAATTCGCAATTCGCGAATAACGACCTATATAAGAAAGCGGTGCCTGTCCCGACTCCGGGCTGGTCGCGTGGCGGCCCGCGTCGGGGCGGGCTTCTTGATGTCAGCCCCGATCGGAAGGAAGCGCTCATGACGGATCAGTCCTCCTATGAACTGAGCAGGATTTACGCCAAGGGATGGTCCGCCGGTGGGGATATCTCGGTCGTTGATTCCGACGATGGACTGGACGCGACCATCGCGGCGCTTAATCCTTACCGGACCGACGAGGAACGGGAACGCTGGGCCTTGGGTTTCCAGGACGCCAGGCGTCGCGCCGAAGAAATGGCCTCGCGCACCCGGGCTCCGAAAAGAAACCCGGCCAGGGCGTGAGAGCGTACAGCGGGATTCGCCGGCTTCCGCCCGCGGCCCGTCAAAAGGGGGAATGACCATGACCATGACCAAGGCGCAAAGCCCCGTGCCGGCCGATCAGCAAAAATCGAGGAGATCTCTGATGCCTGGGCACAAGTTCAAAGTCGGGCAAACTCTGCAGTTTTCCCCCAATATGTATGAGAGCTCGGCCCGAAAAGGCAGTTATACCGTCGTCCGCCTGCTTCCGGCCGACAGCGGGTTCAATCAATACCGGATCAAGAGTTCCCTCGACGGACATGAACGCGTGGTTCGCGAACATCAGCTGACCTGACGGCCGGCGAGCCGTCCCGGCGGCTCCTCCCAGAATTCGGCGCATCGCTTGCGGGCCCCTGCCTTGCCTCGGCGGCGGGAGCCGGTCTCAGGTCAATACCGCCACCAGCAGCGGCAGTCCCAGATAGGCAAGGGCGGTCGACACCAGGACCATGCCCGCCGCTTCCTCCGGCTTGTTGTCGTAGAGGGCGGCGAACAGATAGTTGAACACCGCCACCGGCATCGCGCTTTGAATCACCACGACACCCAGGGCGGCCTCTTCGAAGCCGAACAGCCTCGCCACCGTCCATCCTCCCGCCGCGCCCAACAAAAGGCGGGCCAGCGACATGGCGACGGCGCGCCTCAGATTGTCGACCTTCAACTGCGCCAGGGCGGCGCCCAAGGCCATCAGCATCATCGGCACGGTGATGCCGCCGGCCAGATCGGCCGTATTGGCCAGCCAGGCCGGCGGCCGGACGCCAAGGACGTTGAGCGCCAGGGCCGCCAGGGCGACATAGAGGAAGGGCAGCTTCATCAGGGCGCCGATCCTGAACTGTCCCGCAGCGACGGCCACGCCGACGGTGAACTGTCCGACCAGGGTCACGGCGAAATAGACCATGGCCAGGGCCATTCCCCGCTCGCCGAACGCGAACAGGCAAATCGGGATTCCCATGTTGCCGACGTTGGGAAAGATCAGGGACGGAAGATAGACCCTGGAGGAAAGACCGGCCAGCCGCAGCCCGATCGTCCCGACGAGGGCGAACAGGACCAGGCAGGCCACCGACGCCCCGACCATCTTGGCGAAGGCCTCCGGCGGCATCTGCATTTTGGTGAAGATGGAAAACACCAGGCAGGGCGCGCCGACCAAGGTCATCAGATGCGTGACCATGATCTGATCGAAGGGCAGGCCGCGCCTGGCCCACAGATATCCCGCCAGCGAAATCAGGAAGGCCGGCGCGATGACGGCGGCCAGATTGGAAATCAGCAGCATTTCGCGTCGGCCTCGGTGCGACGTGACATCCCTCCGGCATCGGGCGCGCAACGCACGCCGCGCAAATTCCCCATTGCCCTCCTCCTCCCCCGAACGGGCCGGCATTGTTCTTTCCGCCCGGCCGGCCGGCCGACTCGGGCGATATCGCCGATGATAGCCCTGTCGGGACAAGGGAAACAGGGGGGATGCCGAGCACCATTCGCCGTTGCATCGCGACGATGCCGGCGCTGTCGTGCGGGGCGGCGGCGCCGACGGTTCCCGGCGCCTCTTTGCATCCGGCGCGGCTTGCGTTACATGAAGCTGTCCGCGGCGTCCGCGCCGCGCCTGTCGATGGAGGATTGCCGATGCGTATTGGTCTCGTCGTGATGCTGATGGCGGCGGCATTCCTCGGCGGCCGGCCCGCGCCCGCTCGTTCGGCGGAGGTGAAGGTGGCGACCGCCGGGGCTTTTCGATCGATCGTCTCGACCCTGGCTCCGCTGTTCGAAAGCCGCACCGGAGACACCCTGGTCGAAGTCCATGACACGGCGGGGGCGCTTTTGCGCCGGATCGAGGGCGGTGAACATTTCGACGTCGTCATCCTGACCGTGTCGGCGATTACCGATCTGGTCGCCCACGGCAAGCTCGTGGGTGGCCAGGTCGCCAGGCTTGCCCGGGTGGGGATCGGCGTCGCGGTGAAGGAGGGCGTGCCCGTCCCCGCCATCGGCAGCGTCGATGCCTTCAAACAGGCGCTGCTCGACGCGCCCTCCGTCGCCTATATCGACCCCGCCGCCGGCGGATCGAGCGGCATCTATCTCGCCCAGCTTTTCCAGCGGCTGGGAATCGCCGAGGCGATCAAAGCGAAGGCGGTGCTGGTTCAGGGCGGGCTGGTCGGCGACCGCCTGGTCCGCGGCGACGCCGCCCTCGGGCTGCAGCAGATCAGCGAGCTTCTCGCCGTCGCGGGCGTTCGCCTGGTCGGCCCGCTTCCCGATGCGATCCAGAACTATACCCTCTACGCGGGTGGCGTCAGCACCACGGCGGCCCATCCCGCGGCGGCCGAGCGATTGCTGGACCTCCTGCGGAGCGAAGCGGCGATCGCCCTGCTCAAGGACCATGGGATGGAGCCGCCGCGGGAGTGAGCCGTCACTCCCAGGTGTGGACCACTTTCCGGGTGGTGCGCTCCACGACGACCGGGTGGTCGTTGATGATGCTGTAGCTGTAATGGTCGGCATCCGGGACCGTCATCGTCTGGGGCAGCGGATAGAGCGTGACCGTGCCGGGCAATTCGGCGCCGACATCCGGCTTCAGGGCCGGATCGCTGAAGGAGTTGTTTTTCTGGGTGGTCGAGTACTCGCGGATCTGGTGCCCTTGATCCGTCGTCCAGATCGTGGTGCTGGTCGTCGTCGTCTGGGCCGAGGCAAGTCCTGCGCCGGCGAGAAGCACGGACAGGGTGACGACCGAAAGCAGTGATGTCCTCATCGGGATCTCCTCTTGCGGATGACGGGTAAAAAAAAGCCCCGCCGCTCGGAAGAACGACAGGGCCGAGGGAGGTTGCAATCAATCTCAGGGGGAAGTTGATCGCCATCACCCTGGGCGCGAGTCGGCGGCGCGCATAGCCCCGGAATATACCCATTCCGGCTTCGCGAAGCCGTCGGCGCCGGTGTTTTCCCCCAGTGGGACGGGGCGTCCCCGCCCGCGTCTGGCGGATGGCGGGCGCGGACGGCCCCGTCCCACTGGCTTTATTAAGGGAACGGTATCGGGGTCAACTGGCCCGCACGTCGTTCAGGAAGCGCCGGACCTCGCCGCTCAACGTCTGGCATTGCGTGCTCAGCGCGGTGGTGGCCGTCGAGACTTCGTGAGCGGCCTGTCCGGTCCGCTCGGCGGCCCGGCTGACCTCGGCGATGGTCTCGCTGACGCGTTGGGTTCCCGCCGCCGCCCGCTCGACGTTTTGCGAGATTTCCGTGGCGGCGGCATCCTGTTCCCCGACGGCCGCGGCGACCTCCCCGGTGATCTGGCGGATTTGACCGATGGTCGTCGTGATATCGCCGATCGCGCCGACCGCCTTTCGCGTCGCCGTCTCGACGGCGGCGATCTGCTGGGTGATTTCCTCCGTGGCCCGGGCCGTTTGGTTGGCCAGGGTCTTCACCTCGCCGGCGACGACCGCGAAGCCCTTGCCGGCGTCGCCGGCCCTGGCCGCCTCGATGGTGGCGTTGAGAGCGAGGAGATTGGTCTGGCTGGCGATGTCGTTGATCAGTTGGACGACCGAACCGATACGATCCACCGCTTGCGCCAGGCCGTTGAACTGCTGGTTGACGACCCCGGCTTCCGCCGCCGCCGCATCCGCCATCGTCGAGGATTGCTGGACCTGGCTGCTGATCCGATGAATCGACGCGGTCATCTGGGTGGCGGCCGAGGTCACGGCCTGGGCGTTGGCCGAGGCCTGTTTCGCCGCATCGGCGGCCGTGATCACCTGTTCGGCCGTGCCTTGCGCCGTTTCAGCCATGTCGCTCGCGGTCGATTGCAGCTGGCCGGCGTTGGCCGCCACGGTCCCCAGCGCCTGCGATGCCGCCGCGTCGAATCCCCGGGTCAGCTCTCCGATGCGCTCGGCCCGCTGTTCGCGTTCCTGGCGCTGCGCTTCGGCGGCCGTCGTCAGATGGGTGTTGTCGATCATTTTCTGGCGAAATAAGGCGAGGGAGCGGGCCATTTCCGAGATTTCATCCCCAGCCTCGGTGTCGTCGATGGAGGTGTCCAGATCGCCATTGGACAGGGCCAGCATCCGCTCGCTCTGCCGCCGGATGCGTCGTCCGATCTGCAGGCTGACGAAAACGCCGCTCAAGACCGCCAGGACCAGGGCGCCGCCGCCGATGACGAAGATTTCCAGGGTGGCGTGGCGGATTTCGGCGTCGACGTCGTCGACATAGACGCCGGTGCCGATGACCCAGCCCCAGGGGGTGAATCCCTGGGCATATCCCAGCTTGGGCGCCGGCTCGCCGCCGCTCGGCTTGACGAACAGGAAGTTGACGTACCCGCCGCCGGCCTTGGCGGCGGCGATCAGGTCCCTGACGATGAAGACGCCGTTGGCGTCGACCTGGTCACGCAGTTTGTAAGTGCCCTCGACGTCGGACAGGATGGGATGCACGATGTTCATGCCGTCATCGGCATAGACGAAAAGATAGTCGTTGGCGCCGAAACGAATGGCCCGCAAGGCGGCTTTGGCGTGGTTCTTCGCCTCCTCCTCGCTCAGCTTGCCGGCCTGGGCCAGATCGTACTCGGCCTGGACCACCTTGACCGACGTCTCGATGACGCTGCGGATTTGCAGGCGGTGGGCTTTTTCGATCCCCTCCCGCAGGGCATTGGCCGCATAGAGAGCCACCGCCAACAGGGCAATCGCGGCAAAGGCGGGGATGCAAAGGATTTTGCCGCGTGTCGAAAGCCGCATGACCATTCCTTTCTCGATCGCCGGCGCCGCCGAGAACCGTCGTCAGCGGATGGCCGACCGCAGGAAAGGGGCCGGCCGCCATGACGCGACGACGTTTCGGAGCCGGATTGACCCCTGTCAAGAGGAAGGTATGATCAACGGTGTGGCAAACGACGGTCAAGGCAAATAGTTATGAATAAATATCAGGTCTGCATTGATACGGCACAAAAATGACGATCGAAATATATCCATCTCATAAAGTTCATAAATTCAACACCGCCCATATCGCCAGGATTCTGGTCGGGAAATCTGATTGTCCGACGATAAATTCGATCTTTTTCGAATCGGTGTATCAATTTTTACGGGTAATACCCGGCGGGTCGCTCGATTGTCTTTTTCCGGGCGATATCCCGCCCGTGGCGCGCTATCGCGATCGATCGATGGGCGGAACGGGCTTGCGTCCGTCGATCAGATGGCGGATCGCCAGCAGGGGGTGGCGCAACAGCATGCGCGGACCGGCCCAAAGCATGACCTGCCTGACCCGCTGGCGCATGTCGGCCTTGTAGCAATGCACGGTGCAGCGG
>JAATGN010000182.1 GCA_015654615.1 Rhodospirillales bacterium | reverse complement strand
CGCCGCCCACGGCCTCCCCGCCGAGTCGCTCCCCGTGCGGGAGCGTGGATCGAAACAACTGGGCCATTTTAAGAGCGGCACCAGAAGCCGGTCGCTCCCCGTGCGGGAGCGTGGATCGAAACATCGCGCCAAGAACAGAAACTATTCCAGCCCAGACGTCGCTCCCCGTGCGGGAGCGTGGATCGAAACTCTAATCGCGCCGGCTCGCGTCATCATCATTCTCAGGTTGGTGCCCGATACGAATGTTATGGCAGCGGCGTTTGAGAGCGATACTGGCGCGTCACGCGAGGTTTTGGTGGCTGTCTTGACGCGCACGGAAACCACATGGCCCGCAGCGGATTATCGCCCGGCGATATTTTGAAAATCCTGGACGAATTGGCGCGTCTTTGTACACCAGTTGCGTTTGATTATAGGTGGAGGCCAGTGGCCCGCGATGCCGATGACGACTTTGTGGTGGAGACTGCAATCAATGGTGTGACCGGAGTCATCGCCAGCTTCAACATTCGAGATATGGCGAGGGGAACTGCCGGCTTCGGCATCCCGGTGGAACGTCCGGCACTTGTTTGATAATGAGCGTTTTTGCTTTGCGATCGCCAGAGGAACTGAAAGCTGAGGCGGCCGAGCAGGCGGACAAGGCCGGATTGAGTTTGAATCAATATATCGCTTCGGCGCGAGTTGGCGCGCAAGCGGAGGCGGAGTGGTATTTTTCCCTGCGCGGCGCAAGGGCCGTGCAGGACGAGGCTTTGGATATTCCGAGGCGGGCCGGTGTCGGCAATCTGCCGCGTGACGATGACCGGGTGACCCCTTGGAGGGGCGACACGAGCGATGCCGCGCCCGTGCCATCGCGTATCGCTTCTTTTCGAAGCGCCAATGCGGCTTCGACGGCTAAGGCCGGGCGCTTTCGGCGCGCTCGTCTCGCTAATCGAAATCCGTTGCCGCGCTGGCTGCCCGCCATGTCTCGATATCCTGCAGCAGGGCCAGGCATTTCTCGGCGGCGCGGCTCATGGCTTGGCTGCCGAGGACGAGATGGAGCGGCGGCTTGGGAGAATCGACGGCCTGCATGATGACCTGCACGGCTTTGTCGGGGTCGCCTTTCTGCGTGCCGTGCGAGGCCAGCAGGCTGCGCCGCCACGCTCCGGCGGTCGCTTCGTAATCGGCGAGCACGGCGGTCGCCTGCCGGATCGAACGGCCCGAGAAATCGGTGCGGAACGGGCCGGGTTCGACCGCCGTCACCGCAATCCCCAGGGGTTTCAACTCGTGGGACAGGGCCTCGCTGATTCCCTCGACGGCAAACTTGGTGGCGCCGTAGATGCCGGAACCGGCGCGGGCCACGAGGCCCCCGACGGAGCTGATGTTGACGACGTGGCCGGAGCGTCTTTGCCGCATGTGGGGCAGCGCCGCCCGGGTGACGTTGAGCAGGCCGAAGACATTGGCGTCGAAGACGAGTCGGGCTTCGCCATCGCTGACTTCCTCGACCGCTCCCATCATGCCGTGCCCGGCGTTGTTGACCAGCACGTCGATTCGACCGAAAGCGGCCACCGTTTCGTCGACGGCGCGGCGGCATTGTTCGGCGTCGGAGACTTCGAGGCTGAGCGCCAGCGCCCGCTGGTCGTCCTTGAGGGCCTGGGGCAGATGATCGCGATCGCGCGCCGTGGCGGCGACCCGTTCGCCGCGCGCCAGGACCGCCAGGGCCAGAGACTTGCCGAAGCCCGAAGAGGCTCCGGTGATGAACCAGACTCGATCGCTCGTCGTAGCCATTGCGCTTTTCCTTCCAATTCAGGATCGACTGTGGTGGGGCGTCCCGTTTTTCCGGGCGCCGATTCTCAAGGCAGAGGGATCCGTTGCCGCGCACGAAGCCGGGCCGGCCTCGACCGGCGCGGCGGCTTCGCCGGTTTCCAAAGCAGTATAGTCGTTTTCGCGCTCATTCGCGGCTTTGGCACCATGCCCTGGCATCATCGGTCAAGGTGTCGAGCAACGACAGATAGCCTTCGAGAACGGCCTGGTCCGGGGCGCGCGCTATTTTTCCGGTCGGGCTCGGGTAGCGAAAGGTGGTGGCGAACCTGCTCAGGACATCGAGTTCCATCAGATCGGCTTTCCAGTCGTGACCGTCCGGCAACAGGCCGACGAGCTGGCCGATGTTATGCTCGGCCGTGACGTGAATCCCCTCGACCCACAAAATCGCCTTGACCAGCTTCCCGGCCGCCTGCTGCAGGTGAAAGGCGGCTGCCCGCGGCACGACGGCGGCCAGTTGCCGCGCGGCGGCCATGTCTTCCGCCTGGACCTGGAAATAGCCTTCGACCACCGGCGTCATACGGCGGCGGCCTTGCGGCGGCGGCGCTCGGCCGGTGCGACATAGAGCTCTCGCCCCTTCTCATGGACGGTTCTGATGAGCGATCCGGCCACGTCGCGAAATTCCTGGAACTCGGCGGCCGTGCAAACGGCAAGGTCGACCCCCAGACCGGCACCGGCCAGGCTGTCCGCCATCCGATTGCGCCAGTCCTCGAGATCCTCTCGAGCGTCGTCCGCCCGAATCGCCAGCAGATCGAAGTCGCTGCCCGTCCGCTGGCCGCCGCGCGCCCGGCTTCCGAACAGCCAGACGGACTGCGGATGACCTGCGGCCACCAGTCGGCCAAGCAGAAAGGAAAGAGCCGCCTCGGCATTGCGGAACGCCCCGACCGGGCAATTGCCGCCCTTCTCCAGATCCGACAGAACCGAACGCAATTCTTGCTCGCGACCAGCCCTGAGCAGAGCCACGACGGACTTGAGGACGTCACCATGCTCCGGGGCTATGCGCACCGAGCGGTTGGGCAGGGATGCGGACATAGGTCGTATATTTCCACCAAGAATGAGTGACGTAGCGTAACGCGTTTCTCCGTTTGGTGCAATCCGGCTCTCGCGACGTTTCGTTGCCCTCCACAGGGGCGGACGCACGGCCTGTCCGCCTCGGCAATTCGTCGAGGATTCGCGCCAAAGCGGCCGTCGTCGAATCGACCGCCGGACAATCGCCGATCGTGATTTGTCGCGGGCCGGAGCCGTCGGCGGACCGGTCTCACCGAGTCTGCTTTTCGGCCCGCCAGTCCCACCAGCCGCCGCCCATGGCGAGGAACAGCTGGGCCGTGTCGAGATAACGCTGCGCCTGGGCGCGCACGAAGCCGAGACGGGCCTGCTGCACCAGCCGTTCGGCATCGAGCACCTGGATGACGCCGACATTGCCGGCGCGATAGCTCAGCCGGACGAGGTTCAAGGACGATTCGGACGAATCGAGGGCGCGCCGCTGGGCCACCAATTGCTCGGCGTCATGGGTGAGGGCCTGCAGCGTATCGGCCACCTGGCCGAAGGATTCCAGGACGGTCTGCTTATAGGTCGCCAGGCTGGCGTCATAGGCGTGCGCCGCGGCGTCGCGTTGCGCCTCCAGGCTGCCGCCGTGGAACAGCGGCGCGGTCAGTCCGGCCCCCATGATCGCCGTGCTCGCGGCGCTGCGCCACAGCTGGCCCGGAAACAGGGCCCCCTGGCTGAGGCTCGCCGTCAGATCGATGCTGGGATACATCTCGGCCGTCGCCACGCCGATCGCGGCGCTGGCCGCGTGCAGATCGGCTTCGGCGGCCAGGATGTCGGGGCGCTGCCGGACCAGTTCGGAGGGCAGGCTGACCGGCAGCTCGCGGGGCAGTTCCAGCCCCTGCAGATCGAAATCGGGCGGGGTCCATTCGGCCGGGGCCCGGCCGATCAGCACGGCCAGCTTATGGCGGGCCACGGCCAGCTGCTGGCGCAGCGGCGGCAGCAGCGTATGGTCGTTGGCCAACTGGCTTTCGGCCTGCAGCGTATCGACGTCGTTGGCGGCGCCGGCGGCCTTCGCGGTCTGCACCAGGCCGAGATTCTGTTCGTCGTCGGCGATGATGTCCTCGACCGCCCGCATCTGGGCGCGTACCGAAGCGATGGTGATGGCCTGCATCACCACATTGCCGGTCAGGGTCAGATAGGCGGCGTCGAGCTGATAGCCCGAGCGTTCGGCCAAGGCGGCCTGTTCCTCGACCTGCCGGTGCGTGCCGCCGAACAGGTCGAGCGAATAGCTGACGCTGGGCCCCACCTGGTAAAGATTGAACACCGGATTGGCCCCGGGCAGGCCGAAGGTGGCCAGATTCTCGTCCTCGCGGGCGAGGCTGGCCGACAGATTGGCCTGGGGATAGAGCGCCCCGCCGACGACGCGCACCTGCTGTTCGGCCTGCTGCAAGGTCGCCCGGGCGGCGACCAGCGTCTGGTTGCCGGCCAGGGCCTGGCGGACCATCTGGTCGAGATCGGCCGAACGGAACAGCGTCCACCAGTCGCCGCTGATGCGGCTGCCCAGGGCTTCGCGCTGCGGATTGGGAACGCCGGTCCTGCTTTCGACATTATCCTCGCCGGGGGCGGAATAGCCGTCGGCGGCCGGTGGCGTCGGCCGGCTGAAATCGGGACCCAGGGTACAGGCGGACAGCGTCGCGGCGACGGCCAGGCCGACGGTGCGGCGCAGGAATTCTTTGGGCATGGTCAAGTCCTCGGGTTGGGTGCCTGCTCAATCCATGATCACGGCGGTCGCCCCGCCGGCATGTCTGGGTTTCCGCAGCAGCAGCAGCAGCGGCATGGACAGGATGGCGATCAGCATCATCAGCTTGAAGTCGTCGATATAGGCGATCATCGCCGCCTGGCGGGTGATTTCGGCATTGATGGCCGCCAGTTGCGAAGGCGTCGCCAAGCCCAGCAGCGCCGGGATATGGGGCGGGCGGGCCAGGGGATTGTCCGGCCGGACGAATTGCGCCAAACCGGCGTGGACGACCTGGGTGTTCTCGGACAGCAAAGCCTCGACGATCGAGATGCCGATGCTGCTGCCGACGTTGCGCATCAGGCTGAAGATCGCCGTTCCCTCGGTGCGCATGTTGGTTTGCAGGGTGGCGAAAGTCATCGTGCTCAGCGGGACGAACACCAGGCCCAGCCCGACGCCCTGGAACAGTCCGGAGACGATCACCGGCGTCATGTTCATGTCGAGCGAGAAGCGGGTCATCTGCCATTGGGAAAAGGCGGTCAATCCCAGGCCCGCGAAAATGATCAGGCGCGAATCGACCCGGGTGATCAGGCGGCCGACGATCAGCATCGAGATCATGGTGCCGACGCCGCGCGGCGCCGTCACCAGGCCGGTGGTGACCACCGGATAATCGAACAGCGTCTGCAGCATGGTCGGCAGCAGGGACATGGTGGCGTAAAGGATGACGCCGACCAGGAAGATGAAAACGCAGCCGGCGACGAAATTGCGATCGGTCAGCAGGCTGCGGCTGAGGAAGCTGGGTTTGTCGGTGGTCGCCGTGTGGGTGCCGAACAGATAGAAGCCGAGGATGGCCATGATGCTTTCCACCCAGATCTCGGTCGATCCGAACCAATCCTTCAACTCGCCGCGGTCGAGCATCATCTGCAAGGCCCCCACCCCCAGGCTGAGGGTGGCGAAGCCGAAGAAGTCGAATTTCGCCGAGTGCGGGTGCCGGTGCTCATGGATGAAGGCGGCAATGCCCAGGCAGGTCAGCACGCCGATCGGCAGATTGATGTAGAACACCCAGCGCCAGCTGTAATTGTCGGTCAGCCAGCCGCCGATGGCCGGTCCCAGGATCGGTCCGACCATGATGCCGGCGCCATAGATCTCCATGGCCGAACCTAGCTTTTCCGGGGGGTAGATCTCGAGCAGCATGGCCTGCGACAGCGGGACCAGGGCGGCGCCGCAGATTCCCTGGAACAGGCGGTAGACCACGATTTCCATCAGGCTTCCGGCCATGCCGCACAGCGCCGAGGCGATGGTGAAGCCGGCCACCGAAATCATGAAGACGCGCTTGCGGCCGAAGCGCCCGGCCAGCCAGCCGGTGAGCGGCGTGGCGATGGCGGCGGCGACGATGTAGGAGGTCAGCACCCAGGTGATCTGGTCCTGCGCGGCCGAGACGCTGCCCTGGATGTGGGGCAGGGCCACATTGGCGATGGTGGTGTCGAGGGCCTGCATGATGGTCGCCGCCATGACCGATATGGTGATCAGGCCGCGATGGATCACCGGGGCCGGGGCCGCGGCGGGAAGGGCGCTCATTGCCGTGGGTCCGCCGTTTCCGGCGCGGCGAAGGCGCGGCCGATCAGGATGGCCAGCTGACGCTGGCGCTGGGTGTCCACCTCGACATTGGCCGACAGGCCGGCGTGCAGCGGCATATTGGCCGGCGGGGCGTCGAGCTCCAGGCGCACCGGCAGGCGCTGCACCACCTTCACCCAGTTGCCGGTGGAATTTTCGGGCGGCAACAGCGAAAAGGTCGATCCGGTGCCGGGGCTGAAGCTGGTCACATGGGCCTGGAACACCTGGTCCGGATAGGTATCGATATCCACCGTGGCGGTCTGACCGGACCGCATATGGGTCAGATCGGTTTCCTTGAAATTGGCCTCGATCCACAAGCGGCGGGTCGACACCAGCGAGAACACCGGGGTGGCGGCGTTGACGTAATCGCCGGGCTGCAGCTGATCGACCTTGGTGACCGTCCCGTCCTCCGGCGCCTTGATCACGGTATAGGACAGATTGAGCAAGGCCCGGTCGAGCATCGCCTGCGCCTGCTGCACCATGGGATGGCGGTCGGCCGGGATCTCGGGGTCGCCGCCCAGGCTGGCGAGAATATTGGCCGATTGCTGCTGGGCGGCGCTGACCTGCTGGCGCGCCACGTCGAGGGCGTGGGCCACCTGGTCGTGCTGCGCCTGCGAGGAGATCCCCGAGGCCAGCAGGCGCTGCTGGCGGGCGAATTCGCGCTGCTGGTAGGCCAGCGTATCCTGGGCCGCCTGCAGGTCGGCCTGTCTCTGGCGATAGGTCGCCTTGTCGGCCTCCACCTTCAGATGGGCCGTGGCCAATTGGGCGCGCGCGTCCTGCACGGCGATGGCATAGAGGCGATCGTCGAGCGTGAACAGGACGTCGCCGGCCTTGACGGGCTGGTTGTCCTTGACGTTCACGGCCACCACGCGGCCGGGGACGTCGGTGCTGATCGAGACGCGCGCCGCCTGGACATAGGCGTCGTCGGTCGAGACGAAGCGGCCGCCCATCACATAGAAATAGCCGCCGACCAGGGCCGCCGCCAAAGGCACTCCGATCATCAGCGGCAGGCGCAGACGCTGGCGCAGGGGCTTGCGTTCCGGCTTTTTCCCAAGGCCGGCCCGCTTTTCGGAGCCGGACGTCTCCCGGGCGTCGTCCGGGGAATGGGTTTGATCGGATGGTGTGGTCATCTGGTGGTTACCCTTGATAAGTCAGCGTTGGTCGGACGAAACGGCCGGACATGTCTCCGCCGCGTGGCAGGAAAGATTGGCGTGGACCCGGCGCAGGACGTCCATGATCAGGTCGCGCTGGTCGTCGCCGACCCCGGCCAGGGCTTCGGCCCGCGTGGCGGCGGCGCAGTCCTCGATCTGTTCGAGAATCGGCCAGGCCCGCTCGCCCAGGAAAAGGCGCCGCATCCGCCGATCGTTGGGGTCGAGGCGGCGTTCGATCCAGCCGGCGGCCTCCATGCGATCGAGCAGGCGGGCCAGACTGATCGGCTGGATCTCCAGAAGTTCGGCCAGCCCCGCCTGATTGATGCCCTCATGCCGGCGAAGATAGGCGATGGCTCGGTACTGGGCCCGCGATACGCCGAGAAATTTGGCCCGTTCGCCGAAGCGTTTGCCGAGCAGACGCGCCACGTCGTGCATCAGGAAGCCGAAACTGCTTTCGGTTGTAATGGTCATCGCCTTATTTCATGTCCATGCATATGATGAGCATACATATAAAATTCCGGCGGCAATAAATCAAGATGCGCCGTGGCGTGGCCAGGGGCATCGGCCCCGCCGATTCCGCCTTTGCCGCTTGAGCCCGCCGGTGCGATGAGGCATGCTCCCTGCCTTTCATCGAATGGACGGTCATGAGCGACAAGCGGGTCTATCTCTACGACAGTACGCTGCGCGACGGAGCGCAGACCCAGGGCGTGGATTTCAGCTCGGCCGACAAGATCGCCATCGTCTGCGAATTGGATCGTCTGGGCGTCGATTATATCGAAGGCGGCTGGCCGGGGGCCAATCCCACCGACGACGCCTTTTTCGCCGAGGCGCCGGCCTTGAGGCGGGCCAGATTGGCCGCCTTCGGCATGACGCGCCGGGCCGGCCGTTCCGCCGAAAACGATCCGGGGCTGCGGGCCTTGCTGGTGCCGTCGGCCCGGGTCGTCACCATGGTCGGCAAGACCTGGGATTTTCAGGTGTCGGTGGCGCTCGGCATCGAACTGGACGAAAACCTGCGGATGATCGCCGAATCGGTGGCGCATGTCCGGCCGCGCGTCGAAGAGGTGATCTTCGACGCCGAACATTTTTTCGACGGCTATCGGGCCAATCCCGGTTATGCCCTGGCCTGCGTCGAGGCCGCCTATGCGGCCGGGGTCCGCTGGGTGGTGCTGTGCGACACCAATGGCGGCATCTTGCCCCACGAGGTCGAGGTGATCGTCGCGGAGGTGGCGAAAGCCGTGCCGGGCAGCCATCTCGGCATCCACTGTCACAACGATTCCGGCAACGCCGTGGCCAATTCGCTGGCCGCCGTGCGGGCCGGCGTCCGCCAGGTGCAGGGCACCCTGAACGGCCTGGGGGAACGCTGCGGCAACGCCAATCTGATTTCGGTCATTCCCAACCTGATCCTCAAGATGGGATTCGAGACCGGCATCTCGGCTTCCGATCTCGCCAGCCTGACCCATGTTTCGCGGGCGCTGGACGAACGGCTCAACCGGGCGCCCGACCGCCACGCGCCTTACGTCGGGGAATCGGCCTTCGCCCACAAGGGCGGCCTGCATGTCTCGGCCGTCGAGAAGGATCCCCGCTGTTACGAACACATCGCGCCCGAACTGGTCGGCAACCGCCGCCATGTCGTGGTCTCCGACCAGGCCGGACGCTCCAACATGCTGGCCCGGTTTCGCGAGATCGGCTTCGACATCGATCCCAACGACGCGAAGATCACCGGTCTGATCGAAGAGGTGAAGCTGCGCGAGTTCAACGGCTATGCCTATGACGGCGCCGAGGCCAGTTTCGAATTGCTGGCGCGGCGGATGCTGGAAGGTTTGCCGGAGTTGTTCCGCGTCCACAGTTTCCGCGTCATCGACGAGCGGCGCTGGACCGCCCGCAACGAGCTGATCACCCTTTCGGAGGCGACCATCAAGGCCGAGGTGGGCGGCGATATCCTGATGAGCGTGGCGGAGGGCAACGGCCCGGTCAGCGCCCTGGACGCCGCCTTGCGCAAGGTGCTGACCCCGGTCTATCCGCAACTGGCCGATCTGCGCCTGGTCGATTATAAGGTGCGGATCCTGGATCCCAAGGCGGCGACCGCCGCGGTGACCCGGGTGATGATCGAGAGCGCCGACGGCCATGGCGGCCGCTGGTCGACCGTCGGCGTCTCGGCCAATGTGATCGATGCGTCGTTCAACGCCTTGCACGACAGCATCACCTACAAACTGCTGCGCGACGGCGTCGTCGCGCGGGAATGAGGATATGACCGTGACAGACATGGCGCCGACGGCCGAAAAGCCGGCGGTCATTCTGGTTCGTCCGCAGTTGGCCGAGAACGTCGGCACCACGGCGCGGGCCATGCTGAACTGCGGCCTGACCGAATTGCGGCTGGTGGCGCCCCGGGAAAACTGGCTGGACGAACGCGCCGTCGCGGCCTCGTCCGGGGCCGACGCCCTGCTGCGGGCCGCCAGACGCTTCGACAGCACCGAGGCGGCGATCGCCGACCTGCACCGGGTCTATGCCACCACCGGGCGCAACCGCTTCATGGTCAAGCCGGTGGTGACGCCGCATCAGGCGGCGCAGGAATTGCGCGGCCATATCGCGAGCGGCCTGCGCTGCGGCGTGCTGTTCGGCCCCGAACGGACCGGACTCGAAAACGACGATGTCGCTTTGGCCGACACGGTCGTCACCGTGCCGCTCAACCCCGACTATTGCTCGCTCAATCTCGCCCAGTCGGTGCTGGTGGTGGCCTATGAGTGGTTCCAGGCCGGCGCGCCGGCCGAACCGAAAGGCATGACCAAGGGGGCGACGCCGGTCGCGCGGAAGGAAGACCTGGTCGGCTTTTTCGACCATCTGGAACGCGAGCTCGACGACTGCGGTTTTTTTCGCGTCGACGCCAAACGGCCGGTGATGGTGCGCAATATTCGGAATATGTTCGGACGGGCCGACCTGACCCAGCAGGAAGTGCGGACATTGCACGGTATCGTCCATGAGCTGGTGACCTGGCGCAAGAAAAAGGCCGAAGGACAAGACTGATGATCGCCGCGCCGCCGAAGCCTCCCCAATTCGACAGTCACTTTCACCAATGCTTCGAGCAGCTGCTGCTTTGGCGCCGCGACGTTCGGCATTTCCGCCGCGACCCGGTCGACGAGGGGCTGATCGAACGGCTCGTCGCCATGGCCTGCCTGGCGCCTTCGGTCGGCAACAGCCAGCCCTGGCGCTTCGTTCGGGTGACCGAGGCGGATCGCCGGGTGGCGGTTCGCGCCAATTTCGCCGCCTGCAATTCCGAGGCGCTCCACGATTACCATGGCGAACGGGCCAGGCTTTATGCCAGCCTCAAGCTTGCCGGGCTCGACGACGCGCCGGAGCATCTGGCGGTCTTCTGCGACCACGGGGCGGCCACCGGCCACGGATTGGGCAGCCGGACCATGCCGGAGACCAAGAATTTCTCGGTGGTGGCCGCCGTCTATACGCTTTGGCTGGCGGCGCGCGTCCATGGCCTGGGGGTCGGCTGGGTGTCGATTCTCGATCCGGAACAGGTGCGGGTCATCCTCGACGTGCCGCAAGACTGGTCGCTGGTCGCCTATCTGTGCATCGGCAAGCCGGTCGAGGAAAGCGACGAGCCGGAACTGGTGCGCCTGGGCTGGCAGGAGCGCGAAGCCTTCGAGAATGTGCTGTTCAGACGCTGACCGGGACGGCCGGCCAGCGGAATTCCGATTTTTCCCTGCCGCCGCAGGTCAAAAGCCGTCACGGCCGGACTCTCGAGGACGTCCCGCCGGTCGTCCGGACAGGGGGATGTCGCCGCGATTTCGCAGGGCCGGGCCTGCCGATGAGTGGTTCAGCAACACGGACGGACACGGGCCACCACGGAGGCGCCGTTCAGGATAATCCGCTTCGCCTCGACTCGAGACCTGCCGTCAAGCCCTCGGGGGTCGGGGCAATCGCGGCTCTCATTTCGGGTCCGTCCGTGTTACCGCAAGGCGCAAGGCCATCCCGAAATTTCGGCATGTTCCCTTACGTGGACGAAGCTCGCCGCCGAGGGGAGAGAGTGGGGCGATTCGCCAAAATGAGAAAGATTGCCGCCGCCGTGATACCACTTCCAATTGATCGCGGAATTGGTCAGTCTCGCCGACAATGACGTGTGTTTCATTTCTAGGACGGCCCCTTCTGGCCTTGATGATTTTTTCGGCTCCCTGCGCGGCGGCGGAGACATTGTCCTATCGCGTGGACCTCGCGGCCACCGGCATCGATCCGCTCGATCAGGCCTTGAACGCCTCCTCGAACCTGCTCGCCCTGCGAACCGCGGCCCCGGTCGGCGGATTCGCGCTGATCACCCGCGCCCAGGGCGATCTGGGGCGCCTGCAGACAGCCTTGGAAAGCCAGGGATACTATGCGGGCCAGGTCGCCATCGCCATCGCCGGCCGCGACGTCGCCGACGCCGAACTGCCCGAGCAACTCGACCAGGCCGCCCCGGAGACCCCGATTCCGGTCGCCATCAAGATCGACACCGGTCCGCTCTATCATCTGGGCAACGTCACGCTGACGGGCCAGGCGCCGGCCGACGCGCCGGCCCGTCTCGCCCCGCTGGCTTCCGGCGCGCCGGCCGTCGCCGCCGATATGCTGGCGGCCCGGGACCGCCTGCTGGAAGGGCTGCGCGACGACGGCTACGCGCTGGCCACCGTCTCGACGCCCGTCGGCACCGAGAACCCGTCGACCCGGACGCTCGACGTCGTCTACACCGTCGCCGCCGGTCCGAAGGTGCGGATCGGCGCCATCGCCTTCACCGGCCTGTCTTCGGTCGATCCGGCCTATGTCCGCCGCCGGCTGCTGTTGCATCAGGGCGAGCCGTTCAGCCCCGGCGCGGTGGAAAGCGCCCGCCAGGACCTGACCGCCACCGGTCTGTTCACCTCGGTATCCGTGGCGCTCGGAACCCAGCCGGACGCCGCCGGCCAGTTGCCGCTGACCTTCGCCTTCGTGGAACGCAAGAAACATCTGGTCGGCTTCACCGGGGCCTATTCGACCGATCGCGGCGCCTCGGCCGGCGTCACCTGGTCGGACCGCAATATGGCCGGCACGGGCCAGCAGCTCAATCTGCACGCCAAGGTCACCGATCTGGTGGGATCGGACACCAAGTCTCCCGGTTACGATATCGGCGCCCAATGGCTGATCCCGGATTTTCGCCGCCGCGACCAGAGCCTCTCGTTCGATCTCGACGGCGTCCGCGAATATCTCGACGCCTACGACCGCACCGGCGCCAGCGCCGGCGTCACTCTCAAACGCAAGCTCGCCGCGCATTGGAGCGCCAGCGTCGGCCTGACCTCCACCACCGAGCAGATCAAGCAGGAGGGCGTCACCACCGAATATGAGCTGATCAGCACCCCGGCGACGCTCGCCTTCGACAATACCGACCAGGTGCTCAACCCGACGCGCGGTGTCCGCACGGCGTTCTCGCTGACGCCCACCTATTCCTTCGGCCGCGCCGACGTGCCCTATGTCGTGGCCAAGGCCACGGGCTCCACCTATTTCGATCTCGGCTCGCCGGGCCGGAGCGTGCTGGCGCTGCGCGGCATGGTGGGCAGCGCCGATGGCGCCAGCCTCGGCGATCTGCCGCCCGATGGCCGGTTCTACGGCGGCGGCAGCGCCACGATCCGCGGTTACAAATATCAGTCCGTCGGCCCGCTCTTCCCGGACGGCAATCCGCTCGGCGGCCTGGCCATCGACGCCGCGACCGTCGAACTCCGCCAGCATCTGGTCGGCGATTTCGGCGGCGCGCTGTTCGTCGACGGCGGTCAGGTCTCTTCCGACACCGTTCCCTTCGAAGGCGAGCCGCGGTTCGGCGTCGGCATCGGCGTCCGCTACGACAGCGCCATCGGTCCGATCCGCCTCGACATCGCCACGCCGATCAACCGCAAGACGGGAGACTCCCTGCTGGAGGTCTATATCGGCATCGGGCAGGCCTTTTGATGCGCCGCGCCGTCAAGATCCTCGCGTTCCTCGCCGGTCTCGGCCTCCTGGTCTGGGCCGGGCTGCTGACCGCGCCCCGCTGGCTGCCGCCTCTGGCGCAACGGCTGTCGGGCGGGACCGCCGTGCTGTCCGGGCTTTCCGGCCGCATGCCGGATCATCTGCGTCTGGCCCATCTCGAATTGCGCGACGCGACCGGGGCCTGGGCCACGGCCGACGATCTTCGGCTCGATTGGTCGCCGCTGGCGCTGTTGACGGGAGGGATCGGCATCGCCGATCTGGCGGCCGAGCATGTGGTCGTCACCCGGCTGCCGGCGGCCTCGGACGCCCCGCCGTCGTCCGGTTCCGATTCGTTCCCCTTCCCGCGGATCGGGCTCGACCGGCTGCATGTCGGCCGTCTCGATGTCGCCGCCGCGCTGGCCGGCCACGACGCCAGTCTGAGGCTCGACGGCGACCTTCAGGCCGAAAGCCTCACCGCGGCCCGGGCCAATCTTCTGGTGCAGCGGCAGGATTCGCCCGGGCGCTATGAACTCCACGCCGTTTCCAATGCCGCCGGGCCGCACCTCGCCCTGACTTTGGATGAACCCGCCGCCGGCCTGCTCGCCAACCTGGCCGACCTACCCACCCTCGGTCCGGTCCATGTCGAGGCCGCTCTCGACGGCCCTCTTGCCGCCAACCGCATCCTGCTGCATGCCAGCGCCGGCCCGCTGGCCGCCAACGCCGAGGGGGTGGTCGATTTCAATGCCCGCACCGCCGCCGCGTTCGATCTGACGGTGCGGGCGCCGGCCATGACGCCCGCTTCCGACCTGTCCTGGCAATCGATCGATCTCGTGGCGCATGCCAGCGGTCCGCTGCTGGCGCCCACGCTGTCCGGTCACCTCGAACTCGCGATGCCCGCCGCCTCCGGCGTCCGTTTCGATCGGCTCGACAGCCAATTCTCCGGAAAGGACGGCCAACTGGATGTGGACGCCACCGTCGCCGGTCTCGTGGTGCCGGGGCCGGCACCCGGCATGTTCGCGGCCGCGCCCATCGCCGTCAAGGCCACCCTGTCGCCGTCGCATGCCGTCACCTTTTCGCTGAGCCATCCGCTGCTCGATCTTGCCGGCCAGGCCTCGTTCGCCGCGACGACCCTGGTCACCGCCCACGCCACGCTGCCCGATCTCGCGCCGCTCGCCGCCATCGGCGAGATCGCCCTGCAGGGCCGGGCGGCGTTCGATCTCAGCGCCGAGGTCGATGCCGGCGCCGACACCGGCAAACTGACGCTCGACGGCACCGTCGGGGTTTCGTCCGGTCCCGCTCCGGTCGTCGGCCTGCTGGGCGAGGCGGCGAAGCTTTCCATCGCGGCGTCGCGCAGCGGCGACGGGATCACGCTGTCGCATCTGACGCTCGGCGGCAAAAGCCTCGACCTTTCCGCCAATGGCGCCGACGACGCCGGCCGGCTCAGCCTCGACTGGCGGTTCGCGGTGTCCGACCTCGCCGCCGCCGCCCCCCGCCTGGCCGGCACCCTGCGGGCCGAAGGAAAGCTGTCCGGTTCCACCGATCGTCTCGGGGGCACCGCCGATGTCCTGGCCAATCTCGGTTTCGACGGCCAGACGCCGGCGCCGCTGGCGCTCAATGCCGCGCTCGACGATATCCTCGCCGCCCCCGTCGGCACCGTCACCGCCCAGGGCCAGCTCGCCGGCGCCCCGCTGCGGCTCGATACCCGCGTGGCGCGGGCCGAAGACGGCACGCTGCGAGTCGATGTCGCCGCGGCCGCCTGGAAAAGCCTGCACGCCGAAGGGGCCGCCACCCTGCTCCCCGGCGGCACGTTTCCGAGCGGCGAGCTGACCGTCGCCATGACGCGGCTGGCCGATCTTTCGGCGCTGATCGGCCAGCCGATCGCCGGCAGCCTGCAGGCGACGCTTCATGCCAGGACCGAGCAGGGCACGCCCGTCGCCGCGCTCGATCTCAAACTGCGCGGGCTCGACGTCGGGCAGGTCAAGATCGATGCCGCCGGTCTGACGGCCAGGATCAGGACGCCGTTCGCCACGCCGGATATCGCCGCCACGCTCACCGCCACCGGCCTTGCCGCCGGGGGGGCGATCAGCAGCCTCGACCTGACCGTCGCCGGACGACCGGCGGCGCTCGACCTTCGCCTTAAGACCACCACCGCGGACCTCGGCGGGGCGGATGCCGCCGTCAGTGCCGCCGGCCTGCTCGACCTGCCGCAAAGCCGGCTCCGTCTGACCCAGTTCGATGCCGCCTGGCACGGCGAAACCCTCCATCTCGATGCCCCGGCCGCACTGACCTGGGCGAAGGATCTGGCGATCGACCGGCTACAACTCGGCCTTGGGGCGACCGCCACGCTCACCGTCGCCGGCCGCCTGTCGCCGACGCTGGCGCTGCAGGCGACCGCCCGGAACATCACGCCGGATCTGGCCAAACCCTTCGCCCCGGATCTCGACGCCGCCGGCACCCTTCAGGCCGACGCCACCCTGGGCGGCACGCCGGCGAACCCGACCGGCCATCTTCGGCTCGTCGGGTCGGATCTGCGCGAACTCGGCGGCGCCGCCCGCGCCCTGGCGCCGGCCAGTCTCACCGTGACGGCCGATCTCGCCGACCAAGCCGTCCGGATCGACGCCCGCGTCATCCAGGGCGCCAATCACCTCACCCTCGCCGGCACCGCGTCGCCGACCGGGCTCGATCTTCAGGCCCAGGGCGGGGTCGATCTCGCCCTTCTGGATCCCATCCTGCTGGCGCAAGGCCGCCGCCTGCACGGCCAGACAGCGCTCAGCGCCAGCATCGGCGGCACGCCGGAGGCCCCGCAGATCGCCGGCACGGCCACGCTCACGCGCGGCGAGCTGCAGGACTATACCCAGGGCATCCATCTCACCGATCTGGCGGCCAGCCTTTCCGCCGATGGCCAAACGCTGCGGATCGACAGCCTGTCCGCCAAAGCCGGAAGCGGCACGATCACCGCGTCGGGGACGGTCGGCCTGGAAGCGCCGCAGCCGGTGGCGATCCATCTGGTCAATCGCAACGCCCAGTTGCTGGCCAGCGACGCCATGACCGCCGTTCTCGACGGCGATCTTACGCTCGGCGGTTCGCTGGAACAGGGGCTGTCCGCCGCCGGCGAGCTGCGGATCGGCCGGGCCGAACTGCGCCTGCCCGAGCAGATGCCGGTCTCGGTGGCCAGCATCACGGTGATCCGTCCCGGCCAGAAGCCTCCCGCCGCCGCGCCGGCGGCCCTGCCGATGACCCTGGCGATCCAGGTGAAGACCCGCGACGTCATATTCGTGCGCGGCCATGGTGTGGATGCCGAACTCACCGGCGATCTGCAGGTGAGCGGCGATCTGGACAATCCGGACATCCGCGGCGCCTTCGACCTGCGGCGCGGCAGCTATACGCTGGCCAACACCACGCTCGACTTCAGCATGGGCCGGGTCAGCTTCGACGGCGGCCACGGTTATGATCCGGCGCTCGATTTCGTCGCCTCGACCACCTCCGACAACGTCACCGCGACGCTCACCATCGGCGGCTACGCCAGCAAGCCGAAAATAACCCTCTCCAGCGTGCCGGACCTGCCGCAGGAGGAAATCATGTCGCATCTCCTGTTTTCCAGCGGCACCGCCCAACTCAGCCCGTTCCAGATCGCCGAAATAGGCTCGGCCCTGGCCTCTCTCAGCGGTATCGGCGTCGGGCTGAACGATCCGCTGGAATTCGCCCGCAAGACGACGGGCCTCGATCGGCTGTCGGTCGGCAGCGGCGGCGCCGATGCCGGTCCCTCGCTGGAAGGCGGCCGTTACGTGGCGCGCGGCGTCTATGTCGGCGCCAAGCAGGGCGCCGGTTCCAGCGACACCACCGCCGAGGTGCGGATCGATCTCGGCAACCGGCTGAAGCTCGAAACCGACGTCGGCAACAGCAAGGACGGCAGCAATGTCGGACTGACGTACGAGCTGGAGTATTGAGAAGCCCAGTGGGCTCCATGCGATGCCATTGCTTCGTTCTCGGGACCGGCCCGATGGCCTGGAGAACGGGCTGGATATTTTTGAGCAACACGGACGGCCACGGACGAACATGGATGAAGACGAATATGATGAAATCGTCATTGTTGGCCAAAGTGTGGTAATAATATAAAGCATAGCTTTTTATATTTATTTGTGAATATGTTTAAGTGGCGCGGATATTTCTCGCGTATTTTGCCTTCCTTGCCGTAAGAAGAATGGGATTATGCCACTCGACATCCAATCCGTGGCTGTCCGTGTTCGTCCGTGTTACCCGAAATCCGTCGTCATCCCGAAGCGCAAGCCCTCTTCGAAAGGTATTTTTCAGCAAAGCCGCCGCCATGGATCGCCGCTTTCGCGGGAATGACGGTAATAAAATCGACGGAAACAGCCCAACTGACAGCAGGCCCTACGACTGGCCCGCGAAGACCTGGATGTTGCGAATCAGCCGGCCGCCGGGCTTTTCGATCCAGACATGGACGGCGGCGGCAAGCAGCAGCAGGCCGCCGCCCACCACCACGCCGGCGACCGAAGCCGCCAGCCCGGTGGCGAGCCTGGGATGGAGCAGGTCGATGAGCCGTTGAAACTGCGCGGTCGACAGCGGATTCAACAGATAGATGGCGTAGGACAGCTTGCCGAGGACGAGGGCCGGCCGGTTGGTCAGCAGCCGCGACATCCGGCCCCGGTTTTCGGCGAAACAAAGAATGACCGTCGGAAACAGGGCGATGATGGCGAGATCGTGCGCGTCGGTCGCGAAGAGGACGAGCAACAGGCCGAGAACCGCGAAGCCGACGGCGTCCGAGGCGGCGACGGCCGCCACCAGCGGCAGGCGATTCAGCCGAAACGCCAGCAGACCCAGCACGAACCCGCCGAAACATCGCATGAGCGGGGTCAATTGCTGGCCGTCATAGGCGTCGAGCGCGCCGCGGTGGAATTCCCCGTCCAGGGCATCCAGCCTGGCCACGGCGATCAGCATGGCCGCGGCGACCACCCCGATGACCAGGGCGGCCCGCCAGTTGCGGAACAGGGTCAGCACCGCGAGCAGGGGGAACAGCAGATAGAGCGCGACTTCGGTGCTTACCGACCAGGCCGTTCCGACGATGCTTCCGGCCAGACCCCAGGATTGCACCATCAGCAGGTTGAACGAAATATCGGTGGCGGGCTGGGCCACGGTCACCGCGGGGTGGGAGCTTACCGCCTGCAGGCCGCCGTTCGCCGTCAGCGAACAGGCGATCTGCCACAGCAGGACGGCGAAATAAAGAGGATAGAGGCGGGCGAGACGCCGGATCAGGAAGCTTCGCATCGCGGCCGGCCGGATGCCGTCGGCGAACAGATGGCCATAGCTGAGCGCGATCACGAAGCCGCTCAGGATGAAGAACAGGTCGACCCACAAATAGCCGCGTCCGACCGTGCTCTGCAATGATCCGGTCGAAAGCTGTTCCTTCGGCCAGAAATGATAGAGGGTCACCAAACAGGCCGCGACGCCGCGCAGACCCGTGAGCGCGGGGATTTCGGTTCTTTCCATGGCCATTCTCCCGTCGGCGTGCTGGCTTGCGCGGAAGACGATTTCCTCCGGCGATGATTACCGGAGACAACAATCGAGACGGACCCACGGTTCCGCCCGTCGCGGGAATGCGGCCGGGAATCGGGCTCAGGCCCTTGAGCCCGAGCGGCGCGGAGGCGTCGTATGAAATCTTGGGACCCGTTGGTGAATAACGGCTTCGTTTTCTTCTTCGTCATTGCGAGTTCCGCACCGACCGAGGTCGAGCCTCCTGGGTGAAAATGCCGTCACTGCGAGCGCAGCGAAGCAGTCCAGGACAGCCCGGCACTCTGGATTGCCGCGTCGCTTCGCTCCTCGCAATGACGGCGTTTTCTTGCGAGCGGAGCGAAGCAATCCAGCAACAAGGGGGCGGCCCCTGGATTGCCGCGCCTTCGGCTCGCAATGACGCCGTTATTTCCGAACGGACCCTTAGCGGGTCATTTCCCGCAAGCGGTCGATGTGGCGAATCAGCAGCGTCCCGCGGGCCATCTTCTCGACATGGCCGCTTTTGATCATGTCGTTCAAAAGCTGCGAGACCGATTGCCGCGTCGCGCCGATCATCATGGCGATGTCCTCGGTGTTGAAGTCGCTGTCGATGGCGATGCCTTCGGCATGCGGCCGGCCCTTCGTCTCGGCCATCTCGATCAGCAGATGGGCCAGACGGTAGCGGACGTCGCGCAGCGCGACGCCCTCGATGATCTGCATGGCGTTGCCGAGGACCCGTCCGGTCAGGGAAATGCAGGAGATGGCCAATTGCGGGAAGGTGACGATGATCTCTTCGAAATCGGCGAGCGAGGCGAACAGTATTTCCGAGGGCTTCCATGCCGCCATGATGGCCCCGGAATGCGTGCTGAAAAGATCGCCGGGCTGCAGAAAAAACAGCGAGAATTCCCGGCCTTCGTACGACAGGTAGATCCGCAGGCTGCCCGACAGGACGACCAGGACGCCGTCTTGGTCATAAGGCGGCGCCTCGGAAAGGATCCGTCCTTCGGGAAGGGCATGACGTGAAAAACGATCGAGAATGGATCTGTGCGCGGGGTCCTGCAGAAAAGCCAGGAAATCGACATGCCGCGCCATCATTCGTTGCTCTCGCCGTCAGCCGCATTCCATATCGGTTGAGCGAGGCTATAACGTTTGCTCCTTGGGCGAAAGAGGGCGGTGTTCGCCCCGATCAAACCGCTCCATGGCCGCCATGACGCGAGGTGTCGCCGTCGCGGGCGTCCGCGCCCAGTTCGTCTCCGGCCGCCGCCAGAGCCCGGCCGGCCTCCTCCAACTGGGTGATCGCCAGATCCATCATCGAAGCCGCCAGGGGCGCGTGATCCCTGAGCGCCCGGCGCCAGCGGCGAAGCTCGGCCAGATGCTGATCGTTGTGCTCGACCCAATGGGGCAGCAGAACCTTCAATTTGTCGACGATGCCGGGTTCGCCGGATGCGGCTGGCTTGGTCAGGATGGTCATCGCGAGCATTCTTTCTTCGTTCAAACAGGCAGATGCATGGGTGGGATCGGGGCAACCCCGCGGCCATGGCATCCGAGACGACGGCCCCGACCGGCCTGGAGGACGACATTTTCCGCAACAGCGGACATTGGCGAGAGTCCTCCGCTTGTCCTCGCACCGCGGCGGTTCGACCGCGACGGAGCCGTTGGCGACGCGTCGGGGGCATTATCCGGCGACCGGCCACGGCTGTCTGTCGGATGGCAGACAGTCGGTGGGGTTTTTCCGGCGCCGGGCGCCGCGGCATCGACCGGCCGATATGTCGTTTTCCTTTGACTCTGCCGGTGCAGTTTGCATAATCCGCCCCTTCTTCCGAGAAAGTGGGCCGGTAGCCAATCCGTTCCCCGCCCCGGCGCCGCAGGTTCGGCCGTTCGGGGACTATCGGGACAACAATGATGGAAATGGTTTAACCATGAGCAGACGTATCGAAGCGAAATACAAGATCAACCGCCGTCTCGGCGTCAATCTGTGGGGCCGGGCCAAGAGCCCGCTCAACAAGGGCCACGAGCATCCGCCGGGCCAGCATGGGCAGCGCCGCAAGAAGCCGTCCGACTTCGGCACCCAGCTGATGGCCAAGCAGAAGCTGAAGGGCTATTACGGCAATATCGGCGAGAAGCCGTTCCGCAAGCTCTATGACGAGGCCGTGCGCCGCCGTGGCGACACCTCGGAGAATTTGATCGAATTGCTGGAACGCCGGCTCGACGCGGTGGTCTACCGCATGAAATTCGCCCCGACCCCGTTCGCCGCCCGTCAGATCGTCAACCACGGGCATGTGCGGGTCAATGGCAAGAAGGTCAATATCGCGTCCTATATGATCAAGGACAACGATGTCGTCTCGGTCAAGGAGAAGTCTCGCGACATGGCGCTGATTCTCGAGGCGGCCCAGTCCGGCGAGCGCGACATTCCGGAATATCTGAGCGTCGATCACAAGGCGATGACCGGAACCTTCATCCGCGCGCCCAAGCTGCCCGACGTCCCCTATCCGGTCCAGATGGAACCCAATCTGGTCGTCGAATTCTATTCGCGTTAAGTCGCAAGGCGCGAGACCGGTCAAAAAAAGGCCCGGCGGGAAACCGCCGGGCCTTTTTTAATTCTTCAGGGATCACGCCGGTTTCTTCCCGCCTTTGGCTAGGAAGAAAAGAGGCAGTGGCACCGGCGCCCCTGCCGGTGGATAAGGACTCCGCCGCGCAGCGGCGGGCACCGGCACTTAAGGCCGGTGCCACTTTTCCTTATTCTTCCAGGCCGGGTCGGCCGCTGGCCGATGCCGAACTCGCAATGACGTCGGGGAAGGGACTATCGCCGGCCGGCGGCGCTCTTGCGGCCGGCCGCCCGGGTCAGCTGCATGATGGTGCGGCTGCAGATTTCTTCGGCCGGCATGCCGGTGCTTTTGCAATCCACCTCGGCCGTCAGCAGCAGATCGAGGGCCGAACTCAGCCGCTCGGTCGGCCAGCGAACCAATTGTCCTCGCAGATGTTCGGCGACACGAAAATGCGGTGGCGGCCGCAAGACCATCAGGGCCTGATCGGGGCTTTTGCCCTGGCCCATCGCACCGGCCGCCAGATGCAGACGCTGGAAATGCCGCTG
>JAATGN010000124.1 GCA_015654615.1 Rhodospirillales bacterium | reverse complement strand
TGCCAGGGCGACGGCGTCATCAAGATCGAGATGCATTTCCTGCCCGACGTCTATGTCCAATGCGACGTCTGCAAGGGAAAGCGCTACAACCGCGAGACCCTGGACGTCACCTTCAAGGGCAAGAACATCGCTGATGTCCTTGATATGACAGTGGAAGAGGCCGCCGGATTTTTCAAGGCCGTGCCGTCGATCCGCGACAAGATGGAAACCTTGAAAAGGGTCGGACTGGGCTATATCCATCTCGGCCAACAGGCCACCACGCTGTCGGGCGGCGAGGCGCAGCGGGTCAAGCTGGCCAAGGAACTGTCGCGCCGGGCCACCGGCGGCACCCTTTACATCCTCGACGAGCCGACCACCGGCCTGCATTTCGAGGATGTCAAAAAGCTGCTGGAGGTGCTGCACGCCCTGGTCGACGCCGGCAACACCGTCCTGGTCATCGAGCATAATCTCGAGGTCATCAAGACGGCCGACTGGCTGATCGACCTCGGCCCGGACGGCGGCACCAACGGCGGCCATGTCGTCGCCACCGGCACCCCGGAAAAGATCGCCGGCGTCGCCGCCAGCTTCACCGGCCAATATCTGAAGCCCTATCTGTCGAAAGCCCTGAAACGGGCTTAGGACCCGTTCAAAAATAACGGTTTCGCTTTCTTTTTCGTTATTGCGAGCGGAGCGAAGCAATCCAGCAATGGCGGTGGGATCCTGGATTGCTTCGCTTCGCTCGCAATGACGCGGTTATTGTTTTACGGACC
Organism: Rhodospirillales bacterium; assembly: GCA_015654615.1. Taxonomy (GTDB): domain Bacteria; phylum Pseudomonadota; class Alphaproteobacteria; order Rhodospirillales; family Magnetospirillaceae; genus Telmatospirillum. The sequence goes on along the minus strand of JAATGN010000124.1, from coordinate 4,184 downwards.
CTTGGATATTTTATCCGCAGATGGCGCAGATAAACGCAGATTGAAAAGGTCGGTCCCAAATCTGCGGCCATCTGCGCCATCTGCGGATAAATGATTATCGTTTCTCAAACCGTCCCGATGGCGCAGGTCGCCTCGGTGCCGGCGTCCCAGCCGTCCCACAGGAAATCCTCGTGGAGGCCGTCGGCGATCAGCCGGAAGGCGAAGGCCACCTGTTCCTCGTAGAATTTGCAGAAAGCCCCCTTCTCCGTCATCGCGCCGTTCATCTCATGGGCTTCGGCCGGACAGGGCGAGCCGCAGAAATGGCGGATCAGGCAGCTATCGCAGCCCGCGATGTCCTCGACCTTCCGTTCGATGACCTTGCGGAAGGCCGGGGTCTCCAGGATTTCCTCGATCGGCTGGCGGAACAGATTGCCGCCGTTGAACTCCGGCAAGCCGATGAATTCGCTGCAGGGGAACAGGTCGCCGTTGGCCGCCAGGGCGAAGAAGCTGCGGCCGCCGCCGCAGGGGGAGATGTCGCACATCAGGCGCCGCGCCGTCGGCGCCAGGATGGCGATCAGGATATTGGCGAAATTCGCCACCACCAGTTTCCGCCCGGTCTCGCGGTAAAGCGCGTGGCTGTGCCGCAAGGCCTTGAGAAAAGCCGCCGCGACCTCCTCGTCGCCGCCGCGTAAGGTCCGGGCCCGCGGCTGGGTGCAGCGGGTGACGTTCAGCATGCAGGCCGGCACCTGCCGCGCATGCAGAAAACTCACCATATCGGTCAGATGAGGCAGGTTTTCCTCGGTCATCGTGCAGATCACGTTGAAGCCCGGATAGCCCTTCAGGCGATCGATGGCGCTGACCACGGCGTCATAGACCCCCTCGCCGCTCCAGCGCCGCCGCGTCCGATCGGCGATTTCCGGCACCGGCCCGTCGAGCGACAGGCCGATGCCGACGCCGTGCCCGGTCAGGAAGGTTATGGCCGAATCGTCCAGCATGGTGGCGTTGGTCTGCACGCCGAAGCGGAAACGGTCGCCGAAGGCCTCGATGCCGGCGAACATCGCCTCGCGCGCCAGCATCGGCTCGGCGCCGTGAAAGATCACCTGCGGCAGGCGGTCTTGCGGCATGTGAGCGCGGAAATAGCCATGCAGTCGCTCGAGCGAATCGAGCAAGGTCTCCTTGCTCATATGTTCGCCGGAACGGCGCATGTCCTCGGGGATATAGCAATAGCCGCAGTTGAGATTGCAGCGTTCGGTCGGATTGAAATAGACCGCCGAGGGTTTCAGATGAAAGCGCAACACATCCATCTCGCGGGCGAAATCGTCCCGCTTGCGCCGAAAGGTCTCGGCCAGTTCGCCCTCCGCCTGAGCCGTCGCCGCCAGATCCTTGCGGACCAGTCCCCAGAAGGCGGTCTCGGCGTCGACCAGCGCGATATGGCTGGAATGGCCGATGTCGACCGGCAGCAGGGAAGAAAGGGAAGCCCTCGCGGGCCCCCCTTTCGACGACGGGTGCGACTGCACCGTCATTGTTTGACCTGCTTGTCCATCAGGACGTAATGGGACAGGCCGGTTCCTTCGGCGTCGCAGGTCTTGCGGATGGCGATGACATCCGGCCGGGCAGCGCCCGGCTGGTCTTTGGACGTGTCGTTGGTAAGGTTTTTCAAGATCGACTCCGATGCACATGCGGGGCGTCGGACAGGCAAAAGGCCTGACCGAAACCCTTTCCATCGGATTTCGCCCCTGGTTCATCAGATCCAGCAGGTCTTCTGGCTTTCGGATCGACCGTCGCATGACACCTTCCCGGTGGGGTGGTCCCCACCAGTGGCCGGCTTGTCGCCTCGTCACCGACGTCCCCGATTACAGCGGCGGGACCGCCACGGAATTGCACCGTGTTCCGGGATACTGGATGGACTTTGGATAAAGGCGATGGGCATCGCCTGTCAAGAGCCGATCCACCCGGGCGGAGCATTGGCGCAAATGAGAGGGGTATTTCAGACGGTTTGCTGGAAAATGCCTTGCGAAGGGGGCGGGGCTTCGGGATGACGACGGATTTTGGGGAACACGGACGAACACGGACAGCCACGGACACGCACGGAGTGGATGCCGAGGGGGCTGACCCCATTCCTCTCACGGCAAGGAAGGAAAAGACGCGGGAAATGTCCGCGGATATTCTCTTTCCGTGTTCGTCCGCGTCCGTCCGTGTTGCCCAAACATCTTGCCCGTTCTCCAGGCCATCGGGCCGGTCCCGAGAACGAAGCAACGGAGCGGGTCGTCACGCCGCGTCGCCGCCGTAGCGGTTGCTTCGATAGGCGTTGAGGCTGCTTTCCACCTTGTCCTCGGCAATGCCGGCCATGCGCAGCACCAGCCCCGCCATCTGCAGGCTGGCCTCCACCGTCTCCGGAATGACGGCGGTCGCTCCGATCCGGGTCAGAAGCGTCTCATGCGGGCGGTCCTTGGCGCGGGCGATGACGGGAACGCCCGGTGCGGCCTGATGGACGCAAGCGATGGTCCGTTCGGTCAGCCGGGGATCTCCGACGGTGACGACCACCGCCCGCGCCTCGCGAATTCCCACGGACCGCAACACGCCGGCATGGCTGGTGTCTCCGTAATAAACCGGCTGCCCGTCCCGGCGGGCCTGTGTCACCCGCTCGACGTCGAGGTCGAGGGCGACGAAGGCGATGCCGTGCTGGCTCAGCAGCCGGCCGATGGCGCGGCCCATCCGGCCATAACCGGCGATCACCACATGGTTGCTCAGACGTTGAAATCCGCTCGGCGCCAGTTCGTCGCCCTCATGTTGCCGGCTGCTCCGCGACAGGGCGCGCCCGACCGTCGCCAGGGCCGGCGTCAGGACCATGGACAAGGCGGTGCCGGCCAGCAGCAGTTGTCCGGTGACGAGATCGATCAGATGACGTCCGATCGCCAGATCGAACACCACGAAGGCGAACTCTCCCGTCTGGGCCAGCAAAAAGCCGATCTGCAATCCCAGCGGCAGTCCCAGCCGCAGCAGCCTGCACAGGCCGATGATCACCAGCGTCTTGACCGCCAGGATGATGACGGTCAAGGCCACGACCTCGACGCCGCGGGCGGCGACGAACGGCAGATTGATCGACATGCCCACCGTCATGAAGAACAGTCCCAGCAACAGCCCCCGGAATGGCCCGATATCGGCTTCGATCTGATGCCGATAAGGCGAATCGGCCAGCATCAATCCGCCCAGGAAGGCTCCCAGGGCCATGGACATGCCGGCGGCGGCGGTCAGCCACGCCACCGCCAGAACCAGCAGCAGGGTGGCGGCGGCGAACACCTCGGGACTGCGGCTGACGGCGATGAAGGCGTAAGCCGGACGCAGGATCAGGCGGCCGACCACGAAGATCGCCAGCACGGCCGCCGTCGCCTTCAGCCCGGCCAGGCCCAGGGCCGGCAGGATCTCGCCGGTCTGTCCGGCCAGCAGCGGCAGCAGGGCCAGGATGGGGATCACCGCCAGATCCTGGAAGATCAGCACCGCCACCGCGATGCGGCCGTGATGGCCGACCACTTCGTTGCGCTCGACCAGCAGCGCCACCACCGTGGCGGTCGAGGACAGGGCCAGGGTGATGCCGACGATCAGCGCGATGGCCGGGGCCAGCCCGAACGCGACCGCCAGCCCGGCCAGAATGGCGGCGCTCACCGTCACCTGGAGCAGGCCCAGCCCGAAGATGAAGCGCCGCATGGTCCGCAGGCGCGACAGCGGCAGTTCCAACCCGATGGCGAACAGCAGGAAGACCACGCCGAACTCGGCCAAAGGCCGCGTGGTCTCGGCATCCACCACGGGCCCCGGCGTGTAAGGGCCGAGCGCGATGCCGGCGGCCAGATAGCCCAGCACCGACGGAATGCCGAAGCGTTGCAGGACCGGCACCAGAACGACGGAGGCCAGCAGCAGGAAGAGGATATTGACGATCAAAGCGTTTTCCGCCATCGGCCACGGCCCGGCTTGGGGCTTCTCCCGAAACGATTGGGTTGCTTATCATGGAAGCAGGGCATGACCGTCATGCCGCGGCGATAAGTCCGGCAAGTCTAGCCGGCACCGTATTTTGATCAAGGCGTAGATTTGCCGGATCGACGAGAACCGGCCCGCCGGGCCGGTTATCCCTTGATAATACGCGGAAGAAGCAACTGATGGACCGGCGTGATCGACCGGGGATTCTGATAGTTGGCTCCGACGAAGGCCTG
>JAATGN010000370.1 GCA_015654615.1 Rhodospirillales bacterium | reverse complement strand
GACTCCCGGATCCCCGCTTTCGAGCTTGTGAAATAATCCCAGTGGCACCGGCGTCCCCGCCGGTGTGCCGGCGAAGCCGGCAGCGCAAGAGCGGCCGAGGGATCGATCTTGACGGGAACGTTTCCGCCGCAGGGCGGCGGACACCGGCAGGGACGCCGGTGCCACTTTCCCTTGCTTCACAAGCTTTTTCGCCGGGACGATGGTACAGGGATCGATCCCGTTTGATCGCAAAGCGCTCTAGACCCCGAAAATCGCCTCGAAATCGAGCTTCGGGGCGGCGGGTTCGCTGGTCAGGGCGAGGCGCGATTCCGCTTCCGCCAGATGGCTCTCCATCAGGTTGGCCGCCGTCTCGCCGTCGCCGGCCGCCAGGGCATCGACGATTCGGTGGTGCTCGGTCTGCCAGCAGTCATGGGCGCCGGCCCCTTCGTAGATGGCGATGACCAGCGACGAGCGGGCGATCAGCTCGGCCAGATAACCGGACAGCGTGGCGTTGCCGACCAGTTCGGCCACCAACAGATGGAATTCGCCGGACAGCTTGATCTCGATCCGCCGGTCCTGTTGCAGGACGGCGGCTTTCTCGCGTTCGAGATGGGCGCGCAGACGGTCCAGGCCGGCCGGTTGGACCATCCGCGCCGCCTCGCGCACCAGGGCCGATTCGATCACCCGGCGGGCCTGGAACACTTCCCTGGCTTCCGCCACCGACGGATAGGAGACGAAAGCCCCGCGGTTCTTCTGCAGGGTGACCATGCGTTCGCGCGCCAGGGATTGCAGAACGGCGCGAATGCGCGCCCGGCTGACGCAGAACAGGCGGGCCAATTGGTCTTCGACCAGACGCATGCCGGCCGGCAGCCGTCGCTCGGCGATTGCCGCATGCATCACCTGATAGATGGCCTCCTCCGACGTCGGGGCCGGATCCTTCGCCGCCCTGTTCGCTCCGATCAAAGCGTCCGCCGCGATCATCGCCGTCATCCGACGAAGGGATGCCGCTGACGCCAGTGCCGGGCGATGTCGACACGGCGGCAGATCCATACCTTCTCATGCGTCATCACATGATCGAGAAAGCGCCGCAATCCCTTCAGCCGCCCCGGCCGGCCGGCCAGCCGGCAATGCAGTCCGACCGACATCATCTTCGGCCGATCGGCCCCTTCCTCGTAAAGGACGTCGAAGGCGTCGCGCAGATAGGCGAAGAAGTCTTCGCCGGTCGAGAAGCCCTGCGGCGTTCCGAACTTCATGTCGTTGTTGTCGAGGGTATAGGGCACGATCAGCTGCGGCTTGCCTTCGACCACCTCCCAATAGGGCAGGTCGTCGGCATAGGAATCGGCGTCGTAGAGGAAGCCGCCCTCCTCGGCGACCAGGCGGCGCGTCTGCGGCGAAACCCGCCCGGTGTACCAGCCCTGCGGCCGGCTTCCGGTCACCGCGGCGAGGATATCGATCGCCTGGCGCATGTGGGCCCGTTCGACGGCCTCTTCGACGAACTGGTAGTCGATCCATTTGAGCCCATGGCTGGCGATCTCGTGGCCGGCTTCGACCATGGCGGCGGCGGCCTCCCGATGGCGCTGCAAAGCCGTCGCCACGGCATAGACGGTGATCGGAATTCCATAGTTTTCGAACAGGCGCAGCAGGCGCCACAGGCCGGCCCGGCTGCCGTATTCATAGACCGATTCGACCTCGATGTCGCGCACGCCCCGCAAGGCCGGAATGCCGACCACTTCCTGCAGATAGCATTCCGATTCGGCATCGCCGTGCAGGATGTTCCGCTCGCCGCCCTCTTCGTAATTGACGACGATCTGCAAGGCCAGGCGGGCGCCGTCGGGCCAGTCGGCGAAAGGCGGCGTCCGCCCGTAACCGATGAGATCGCGGGGATAGCTCTGTGACGTCACCATCTTGTCCTCAACATCCCTCGTTTCGTCGCCTCGTCCTTCAGGTGGTGGGCGAACCCCGCGTCGCCCAGCGGGTCGAACGCCGCTCGATCACCGAGAAAATACCGTACATGGCGACCCCCATGGCGGCAATCACCAGCAAGCCGGCAAAGACCAAAGGCATGTTGAACTTGGAACTGGCCGACATCATCAGATAGCCCATTCCGACATTCGAGGCGACCGTCTCGCTCATCACCGAACCGACGAAGGCCAGGGTCACCGCGACCTTCAAGGAGGCGAAGAAAAAGGGCAAAGACCTGGGGAAACCGACCTTGAGCAGAACATCGAGACGCGAGGCGCCCAGGGACCGCAGGACATCGCCCAGTTCGGGCTCCAATGTGGCGAGCCCGGTCGCCACATTGACGACGATCGGAAAGAAGGAGATCAGAAAAGCGGTGAGAACCGCCGGGACGCTGCCGATGCCGAACCACATGACCAGAACCGGCACCAGGGCCACTTTCGGCACGCTGTTGAAGCCGATCAGAATGGGATTGGCCGCCGCGTAGATGGCCCGCGACGAACCGACCAGGGCGCCCAGGACGACGCCGAAGGCCACGGCGATGGCAAAGCCGGCCAAGGTGGTCAGCAGGGTCTGGACGGCATGCATCCAGATGGCGTCCCGAAAGGTCCAGGCCGCCGCCAGGCTGGCCGACGGCGTCGGCACGATATAAGCCGGCACCCGCAGGCCGCGCACCGCCACCTCCCAGACGACGAACAGGCCGATGGAGGCGATCCAGGGCGAATAGCGGGCGAAGCGAAACCGTTGGCGGCTCATGACTGGCTTTCTCTTCTAAGCCGCGCGGACGACGCGGATGTGATTTTTCAACGCATGCACCAGATCGATGAAATCCTGGCGGAAGGTGGTGTCCTGGTCGCGCGGCCGCGGCAGCGGATTTTCCTGACGCACCAGGATGCGGCCGGGCCGTTTGCTCATCACATAGATGGTATCGGCCAGATAGGCGGCCTCGCGCAGATCGTGGGTGACCAGAATGACCGTGAAGGGCCGATCCATCCACAAGTCCTGCAGGATGTCCCACAGCTCTTCGCGGGTGAAGGCGTCCAGCGCGCCGAAGGGTTCGTCGAGCATCAGGAGATCGGGCTCGTGAATCAGCGAGCGGCACAGGCTGGCCCGCTGCTGCATGCCGCCGGACAGCTCCCACGGATGCTTGCGCTCGAAACCGCCCAGGCCGACCTTGGCCAGCAATTGCATGGCCTTGTCCTCGAAGGCCGCGCGCTCGCCGCGCAGGCGTCCGCGATAGGGCTCGACGATTTCCAGCGGCAGCAGGACATTCTGCAAGGTGGTCCGCCACGGCAGCAGCGTCGGATTCTGAAAGGCCATGCCGACGATCTTCAGCGGCCCCGAGACCTCGCGGTCATTGACGATGACATTGCCCTCGGAGGGCGGCAGCAGTCCGGACACCAGTTTCAGCAGCGAGGATTTGCCGCAGCCGGACGGACCGACCACGGCGACGAATTCGCCCTTGCCGATCTTCATCGAGGTTTCGTCGAGCGCCAGGGGGGCATCCTGGTCCCCGCCGTAGCGCAATGTCACATGATCGAGATCGACGAAAGCGACTGACACCGATGTCTTCCTTTGGTCCTGAGTTCTAGGCCCTCCCCCTTGATGGGGGAGGGTTGGGTGGGGGTGATGCCTGCCGCAAAAAAGCCGCTTCGGAAAGACGATCGATGAAACAACCTATCGTCGATCGCACCATCCTTGGTTCTCGGGGGTACCGTCATCACCCCCGCCCAAACCCTCCCCCATCAAGGGGGAGGGCTTAAGACCGCGGGGGCGAGGGGGCTTTTTTCGTCTTTGCCGCTACTGCAGCATCCGGTCGGCCTTGGCCGGCAGATAGGCGTCGGTGAAGATGTCCTCGACCGCCGGAACCTTGGCCAGGGCGAAGGCGTCGGTCAGTTGCTCGATGGCCTTGGCCATGCGCTCCTTCCTGATGGCGCCCATGCCGTTGGCCTTGACGTCGGCCGTCAGCACATTGTCCTTCACCACCATATTGAGGCGCTCCAGCTCCACCGCCGGATTGATCAGCGGGTCACGCTTCTTCAGGGCCTCGATCGCCGCCGGCGGATTCTTGATGGCATCGCGCCAGCCTTTGGCCACGGCGCGGGCGAAGCCCTTCAACAGGTCGGGATGGTTTTTCATCATGTCCGGCGAGGCGACCAGGGCATTGCCGTAGAAGGCCATGCCGTAGTCGGAATATTTGAAAATCACCAGATCGTCCGGATTGACCCCCTGGGCCTTCAGATTGAGCAGGCTGGTGAAATAGAAGCCGGAGATGGCGTCGACCTGGCCGCGCACCAGCATCGGCTCGCGGAGCGGCGGGTCCATCGCTTCCCATTTCACGGCGCCGGCCGCCACCCCCGTCGCCCGCGCGAAGGCCGGGAACAGCTTGCGCGCCGCGTCGAACACCGGCGCGCCCAGCGTCTTGCCCTCGAGGTCCTTCGGCTTGGCGATGCCGCTTTTCTTGAAGGCGAACAAGGCCGACGGAGGTTCGTCGTAAATCATGAAATAGGCCTTGAGGGCCCGATCGGGATTGCCGGCGTTGAATTCGACCAGGGAATTGAGGTCGGCCGCGCCAATATCATAGGTGCCGCTGGCCACGCGGATCACCGAACCGGCCGAGCCGTTGCCGGTATCGATGGTCACGTCCAGGCCTTCGGCGGCGAAATATCCGTTGTCCTGCGCCAACAGGAACGGGGCGGCGTTGCCTTCGAATTTCCAGTCGAGGGTAAATTTGACCTTGTCGACCGCCCCGGCGCCGCTGGCGGACGCCGCCACCAGACAGGCCGCGCCGAGAGCAACCATGACAGACTTCAACCGCGTGGAACGCATCGGGAAATTCCTCCAGACGAAAGGCTCCGGTCTCGAACCCCATGCCGAGCCGCAAAGCGCATCCTTGGGATTATCTTTGGCAACCTTCGTGCCAAGCGCGATATCCCTTCATTCTCTGCGGAAAACCGCCGCCGCCCCGTCTGCCCAAGATTTCCGCAATACCCGTTGCCGCCTAATATTTGAGCGGCGCCTGCCCAGCCGGCGAGCAGATGTTGACAGGATTGTTGACAATCCTTACCGCTTCCGGCTGGTTCAAGCGCCGCCCGGACCCGGCCCCGCGGCGATTGCGTCATGCCGGCGCCCAATGGCATGGAATTCGCAGACTTATTGGGTGAGGATAGAAATATGCGAAATACCATCATCACCAATATCAATGGGCGCGACGTCGCCATAACCGACGCGCCTCCCGATCAGATGGCGCTGGCCTGGCTGCGCGCCGCCGGCTTCATCTCGGTGAAGGAGGGCTGCGGCGAGGGCGATTGCGGCGCCTGTACCGTCGCCCTCGGCATTCCGGCCGGGGACGGACTGGATTGGCGCGAGGTCGCCTCCTGCCTGTTGTTCCTGCCGATGCTGGACGGGCGCGCCGTCCTCACGGTCGAAGGCCTGTCCGGCTCCGACGGCGCCCCGCATCCGGTGCAGCAGGCGATGAGCGACGGCTTCGGCACCCAATGCGGCTTCTGTTCGCCGGGAATCACCATGAGCCTGTTTTCCATGGGCCGCCGCACCGGCAAGAGCGACGAGGCCATCTTCGACGGATTGGCCGGCAATCTGTGCCGCTGCACCGGCTACCGGCCGATTCTCGAGATCGCCCGCGGCCTGCCCGCGCTGACCGCCGGGGCCGGCGAGGCCGGACTGGCGGCCCGCCTGCGCGGCGCCACGGCCGAACCGCTGTCCTACAGCGCCGGCGGCCGCAGCTATTTCGCGCCGACCGCGCTGGCCGACGCCCTGGACTTTCGCGCCGCCCATCCCGAGGCCTGGCTGCTGGCCGGCGGCACCGACCTCGGCCTGGCGGTCACCAAGCGCCACCAGCATCCCGACAGCGTCCTGTCGCTGGCCCGCGTGGCGGAATTGACCGGCATCAAGGATCAGGGCGACAGCCTGACCATCGGCGCCGCCGTCCCCTATGCCGAGATCCTGGCGGCGGTGCGCCATCGCCACCCGCAATTCGCCGACCTCTTGCGCCGCATCGGCGCCAGCCAGGTGCGCAACCAGGGGACCTTCGGCGGAAATCTGGGCAACGCCTCGCCGATCGGCGATTCGCTGCCCGGCCTGATCGCCCTCGGCGCCACCCTCCTCCTGGCCTCGCAGCGGGGACAGCGGCGCATCGCCGCCGAGGCGCTGGTCACCGGTTACCGCGCCACCCAATTGGCCAAGGACGAAATGCTGGTTTCGGTGCAGTTGCCCGACCTCGCCCCGGGCGACCTCTTCCGGGCCTACAAGGTGGCGAAGCGGCGCGACCAGGATATCTCGACCGTCTCGGCGGCCTTCTGCCTGCGCCTCGACGAGCAGGGACGCGTCGGCGCCTTGCGGGCCGCCTTCGGCGGCGTCGCCGACCGGCCGGTCCGCGCCCATCATCTGGAGGCCGCGCTGCAGGACCAGCCGTGGACCCCGGCCGCCCTGACCGCCGTCCAGGCCGCCCTGACCCAGGACATCGCCCCCCGCGACGATCTGCGCGGCAGCGCCGATTACCGCCGCAAGGTCGCCGTCAACCTGGTCACCCGCCTGTGGCATGAAACAGCGGGCGCCGCCGAATTTCCCGCCAGCCTGGACAGTTTGTGATGGACACCACCACCGTCGGCCATTCCTTCGCGCACGACAGCGCGGCGCGGCATGTCGATGGCCGCGCCATCTTCATCGACGACCTTCCCGAACCCCGGGACCTGCTGCATGCCCATCTGGTCACCAGCCCCTGGGCGCATGCCCGCCTAAGCGGCATCGATCTCGCCCCCTGCCTCGCCGTGCCCGGCGTCGTCGCGGTGGCGACCGCCGCCGACGTTCCCGGAGTGAACGACATCGGGGCGATCCTCAAGGGCGAACCCCTGTTTCCCGACGAGGTCGTGGAATATGTCGGACACCCGGTGGCCGCCGTCGCCGCCGCCACGCCGGCCGCCGCCCGCCATGCCGCCTCGCTGGCCCGCCTGACCGGCGAGGCGCTGCCGGCGGTTTTCGACATCCGGACGGCACTGGAGCGCGAGGAATACGTCTGCGCTCCGATGACCATGACCCGCGGCGACGTCGCCGCGGCCTTGGCCGCCGCGCCGCTTCGCCTGCAGGGCGAGACCGAGGTCGGCGGCCAGGACCATTTCTATCTGGAGACTCATGTCGCCCTGGCCGTGCCGTCCGACGGCGGCGCCCTGCATCTCTATTCGGGAACGCAGCATCCCAGCGAGGTGCAGCATCTGGTGGCCCGCCTGCTCGGCCTGCCGCAGGCGGCGGTCACCGTCGAGGTGCGCCGCCTGGGCGGCGCCTTCGGCGGCAAGGAAAGCCAGGCCACCCTGGTCGCCGGCATGGCCTCGGTCCTGGCCTGGAAGACCGGCCGGCCGGTCAAATTGCGCCTCGACCGCGACGACGACATGACCATCACCGGCAAACGCCATGGCTTCCTGCTGCGCTGGGATGTCGGTTTCGACGCCGACGGCCGGCTGCGGGGCGTCGACATGCTGCTGGCCGCCGGCTGCGGCTGGTCGGCCGATCTGTCGCCGGCCGTGATGTCGCGCGCCCTGTCGCATGCCGACAACGCCTATTTCTATCCGGCGGTCCGTTTCCGAGGCTTTTGCTGCAAGACCAACAGCCAGTCCAACACCGCCTTTCGCGGTTTCGGCGCCCCGCAAGGGATGATCGCCGCCGAAGCCATGCTGGATGACGTGGCGCGCCATCTCGGGCGCGACCCGCTGGCGGTGCGGCGGCTCAATTTTTATGGTCCCGGCCGCGACGTCACGCCCTATCACCAGACGGTCGAACATTTCCGCCTGCCCGCCATGCTGGAGCAGTTGGAAGGCAGCGCCGAGCTGGCGGTCCGCCGGGCCGCCCTCGATGCCTTCAACGCCGAAAGCCCGGTCGTCAAGAAAGGCCTGGCGACGATGCCGGTGAAATTCGGCGTCAGCTTCAACAATCCGATGATGAACCAGGCCGGCGCCCTTCTGATGGTCTATACCGACGGCAGCATCCTGGTGAATCACGGCGGCATCGAAATGGGCCAGGGCCTGTACGTCAAGGTCGCCCAGGTGGTCGCCGAAGTCTTCCAGGTCCCCCTGACGATGATCAGGGTCTCGGCGACCCGCACCGACAAGGTCCCCAACACCTCGCCGACCGCCGCCTCGTCGGGGGCCGACCTCAACGGCATGGCCGCCTTGCAGGCCGCCGAAATCGTCCGCGGCCGCATGGCGGAGGTGGCGGCCGAACGCTTCGGCGTGCCCGTCGGCGAGGTGCGGTTCGAGGATGGCGTCATCCGCTCGGGCAATCATCATATCGACTTCGCCGAACTGGCCGAACTGTGCCATGCCCAGCGGGTCTCCCTGTCGGCCTCCGGGTTCTACCGCACGCCGAAGATCCATTTCGACGCCAAGAGCATGACGGGGCATCCCTTCTATTATTATTCGCACGGCCTGGCCGCGGCGGAAGTGGCCGTCGACACGCTGACCGGCGAATGGAAAGCCTTGCGCGTCGACATCCTGCACGACGTCGGCCGCTCGCTCAATCCGGCCATCGACCGCGGGCAGATCGAAGGCGCCTTCCTGCAGGGCCTGGGCTGGCTGACCATGGAGGAACTGGTCTGGGACCGGCAGGGCACGCTGCTCACCCATGCGCCCTCGACCTACAAGATTCCGACGGCCCGCGACCTCCCCAAGGATTTCCGGGTGGAATTGCTGGCCAATGCCGACAACCCCGAGGCCACCGTCTATCGTTCGAAGGCGGTGGGCGAACCGCCGCTGATGCTGGCCATCTCCGTCTGGCTGGCCCTTCGCGACGCCGTGGCGGCCGTCGCCGGCCCCGGGGTCCGTCCGACGATGGGGGCGCCGGCGACGCCGGAGCGCATTCTGGCCGCCCTCGACGCCGCCAAGGCCGGATCCCGATGAGCGATTGGCTGGAAACCCTGGCCGAACTCGATGCGGCCGGCGTCCCGCATGTCCTGGTCACCCAGGCCGAGGTCCTGGGGTCGGCCCCCCGCGAGGCGGGAGCCAAGATGGTGGTCACCGGCGATACGCTGCACGGCAGCATCGGCGGCGGTTCCCTCGAGTTCCAGGCGGCGGCGGTGGCGCGCGGCATGCTGGGCGAAGGGCAGCGCGCCCCGCAGATCGAAAAAAGCATCCTCGGTCCGGACATGCGCCAATGCTGCGGCGGCGCCGTGACCTTGCTGTTCGAACCCTTCTACCCGGCGGCCTTCACGCTGGCCCTGTTCGGGGCCGGCCATGTCGCCCAGGCCCTGGTCCATGTGCTGGACGGCGTGCCGCTCCGCCTTTTGTGGATCGACGAACGCGAAGGCGTCTTCCCGACGGCCCTGCCCAGCTTCGTCCGCGCCCTGTCCATCCAGGATCCGCTGGCGGCCATCGCCCAGATACCGGCCGGGGCCCATGCCCTGGTCATGACGCACAGCCATGAACGGGACTTCCAACTGGTCCGCGCCCTGGCCGGCCGCGACACCCTGGCTTCGCTGGGCCTGATCGGCTCGGAGACCAAATGGGCCCGTTTCCGCCGCCGGCTGCGGGACGATGGGATCGACGCCGAACGCATCGCCTGGATTCGCTGCCCGATCGGCCTGCCCGGCCTCAAGGGAAAACGCCCCGCCGAGATCGCCATCGCCATCGCCGCCCAATTGCTGCTCGACACTGCGGAGGTCGGAATGCCGGACGGTTTTGGGGAACACGGATGACACGGATAAAAATGGATGAACACGGATTTGCGCCGCAGGCTTCCCCCACTTCATCCGCCGGCGAGGGTCGGAAACGGCGCAAGGTTGCCTGCTGCGCCTATTCTTATCCGTGTTCATCCGTGAACATCGGTGTTTATCCGTGTTGCACAATGTCCCCTCGGCGCCACGGACGGCTGGGCATGCGGCTAGGATTGAGGAAAACGGCAGCATGACCCTTCTCACCCTCGACCAAGTCAATGCCCTCGACGCGACGGCCTTCGCCGCCGCCTTCGCCGCGGTCTATGAGCATTCGCCCTGGGTCGCCGAAAGGGCCGCCGCCTTGCGGCCTTTTACCAGCGTCACGGCGCTGGCCGCCGGTCTCGCCGGCATCGTCGCGGCGGCCGACGAGGCGGCCAGGCTGGCCCTGCTGCGGGCCCATCCCGATCTGGCCGGGCGGGCGGCCATCGGCGGCGATCTGACCGCCCATTCCCGCCTCGAGCAGGCCTCGGCCGGGCTGGACAGCCTGACGGCGGACGAAATGGCGCGGTTCACCCGGGCCAATGAAGATTACCGGCAGCGCTTCGGCTTTCCCTTCATTCTGGCCGTCAGGCATTGGGGCAAGGCCCATATTCTCGCCGCTTTCCGGGGCCGGCTGAACAACGGCGCGGCCGCCGAACTGGCGACGGCGCTGGCCGAGGTCGACAAGATCGCCTTTTCCCGCCTGCTCGCCCTGGTCGAACCGGCGCCCTGCGGACGGCTCACCACCCATGTCCTCGATACGGCGCGCGGCAAGCCGGCGGCCGGCCTGGCCGTCGAACTGGCCCGCATCGAAAGGGACGGCGAGAGCGTCGTCAGGCAGGAGCTGACCAATGCCGACGGACGCCTCGACCGGCCGCTGCTGTCGGGGCCGGAGATGGCGGCCGGCCTGTGGCGGCTCAGCTTTTCCGCCGGCGAATATTTCCTGGCCTCGGGGCAGAGGCTGTCGGCGCCGGCCTTCCTCGACGTCGTGCCGATCCGTTTCGCCATCGACAACCCCGAGCAGCATTATCACGTCCCCCTGCTGCTCACCCCCTGGTCCTATTCCACCTACCGCGGAAGCTGAACGAAGATGACCCTGCCCGACATCGAATGGCTGCATCTGGCGGTCCGCTGGTTCCATCTGATCGCCGGCGTCGCCTGGATCGGCTCCTCCTTCTATTTCGTCTGGCAGGACGACAGCCTGGTGCCGGCCCCGGACGACCCGGACGCCGATCGCCTGGGCGGGCATGTCTGGATGGTCCACGGCGGCGGCTTCTACCATGTCCGCAAATACAAGGTGGCGCCGGCCCGCCTGCCCGACCATCTGCATTGGTTCAAATGGGAGGCCTATGCCACCTGGGCGAGCGGCATGGCCCTGATTACCCTGGTCTACTGGCTGGGCGCCGCCGCCTATCTGCTGCCCGCCGGCAGTCCGCTGGCGGCCTGGCAAGGCGTCGCCATCGGCGTCGCCTCGGTGGTCGGCAGCTGGATCGTCTACGACCTGCTGTGCCGCTCGCCGCTGGCCCGCCACGAAGGCGCCCTGGCCGGCGCCGTGCTGGTCCTGGTGGCGGCCCTGGCCTATGGCCTGTCGCTGCTGTTCACCGGCCGCGCCATGTTCATCCATGTCGGCGCCGCGCTCGGCACCATCATGGTGGCCAATGTGGCGATGGTGATCATTCCCAATCAAAGGCGGATGGTCGCCGCCCTGCTGAAGGGCGAGGCGCCCGATCCGGTCTGGGGCCAGCGCGGCAAGCAGCGCAGCGTGCACAACACCTATTTCACGCTTCCCGTGCTGTTCATGATGATCAGCAACCATTATCCGATCACCTATTCGACCCGTTGGAATTGGCTGCTGCTGCTGGCCATCGGACTGATCGGGGCCGGCGTGCGGCGGATCTTCGTGCTGCGCCACACCGGGGCGGCCAAAGCCTGGATGATGCCGCTGGCCGCCCTGGCCTTCGTCTTGCTGGCCGTGGCGGCGACACCGGCCCGCCCGCCGCGCCAGGACGCCGCCGAGGCCGGCCAGAGCGATTTTCCGGCGGCCCCCTTCCCGGTGGTCCAGGCGATCATCCGGGCGCGCTGCACCGCCTGCCATGCCGAACATCCGACCATGGCCGGCTTCGAGGAACCGCCCCAGGGCGTCATCCTGCAAACGCCCGAGCAGATCGTGCAACGGGCCGAGCTGATCGAAAAGATGGCGGTGACCACCGACGCCATGCCGCTCGGCAACGCCACCGGCATGATGCCGGAGGAACGGGCCATCCTCGGCCGCTGGATCGCCGCGGGGGCGCCGCCCCCTTAAAGGCAGTGGCGCCGGCGTCCCTGCCGGTGCCACTGACGCTTCTCAGCGCAGCGAAGCAATCCGGCGACAGGGGGACGGGTCTCAGTCGGCCGGTATCTTGGCCGCCGCCGTGGCGGAGGATGATTGCACCATCCGCGTCAGGGACAGCATGAGCAGGATCACCGCGAGATAGATGGCCAATTGCAGGCCGGTGGGGGCGGCGGTATAGCCGACCAGGGCGTGAAGCACGCGGCCGAGCATGCTGTCTTCCGGCAACAGCCAGGAACTGTCCCACAGCGGCATCGACAGCAAGGTGGCGTAACCGCCCTGCTGCAGGAAGGCCACCGCCTGGGAGGCCAGGCCGGCGGCGAGCAGCGTGATGAGGCCGCCGGTGACGGCGAACAGCCGATGCGCCGGAATGGCCAGCAGGCCGCCATACATCAGCGCCGAGACGCCGGCGCCGGCGGCCACGCCGATGGCTCCGCCGGCCAGCATGGCCGCCGCCGAGGTGCCGCCCTGGACGGCGATGCCGTACAGGAACAGCACCACTTCGGCCCCCTCGCGCAACACGGCCACGCCGACCACGACCGACAGCGCGGTGAGCGGACGGCGCCCCAGCGCCACCTCCGCGCCCAGCGAGCGCATCTGCCCGGCGATGGCGCGGCCGTGGCCGGCCATCCAGGCGTTGTGCCAGGTCAGCATGGCCACGGCGACCAGCAGGATGGCGGCATTGAACAGCTCCTGGCCGGAGCCGGCGAAAGCGGCGCCGAGCTGATCGGCGAAGGCGGCCACCAGACAGGCGGCGGCGACGCCGCCGGCAACGCCGCCGCTCACCCACCAGCCGCGTCGCGGCACCCTTTTGGTGGCCGCCAACACGATGCCGACGATCAGGCCGGCCTCGATGACTTCGCGAAAGACGATGAGAGCTGCAGCCAGCATGAAATTATTTCCTTTATTCCGCGATGATGGTGCCCTGGGCGGTATCGGCATGGAATTCGCCGATGAAGGCGTAGCGGCCGGGTCCCAGCGGCCGCAGCCGCACTTCGCCCGAGCCGCCGCCGGCGACGACCTTCTCGATGGCCAACTGACGGACCTCGAATTCCTCCGGCG
The DNA here is from genome assembly GCA_015654615.1 of Rhodospirillales bacterium. Taxonomy (GTDB): domain Bacteria; phylum Pseudomonadota; class Alphaproteobacteria; order Rhodospirillales; family Magnetospirillaceae; genus Telmatospirillum. The sequence goes on along the minus strand of JAATGN010000370.1, from coordinate 8,212 downwards.
TCGCATCCTGATTGACCACATGGACAAAGGCGGGCTTTCCGGCCGGCACATGGATTTCGGCCGGCGAAAACTGATGGTCCTTGATCGTCACCTCGATCGGCGGGGGCCGATCCTCGGCCGCGGCCGCACCACCGAAGAGACAGGCGCCGACACAGGCGCCGATCATCGTACGCAGGGTTGGTTTCAACTTTTGATCCTCCATCGGCCGACGACGACGGCCCGCTACGCCCGCTCGAACAGGCGCTGCCCGATGAATTCCCCTTTGGCGGCGCCTCCGGGACAGGCGAACAGCCCGCCGCCGACATGGGTGATGAACTGGTTCATCGCGTCCAGCCGGGACAGCTTCTCGTGGATCGGGATGAAGGCGGTGCGCGGATCGCGCTGGTAGCCCATGAAGAACAGGCCCGCGTCGTATTCATTGCCCTGGCGCCACGGCGGCCAGCGTTCGGCGGTGAAGTTCAGGCCGTCGTTGTAGGAGTAGGCGCGGCGCAGGATCTGCGCGCCGTCGTTGACTTCGGGGGCGGACAGCCGGGCATGGGCGTTCTCGGGAAGCACCGGATTGCCGTCCTTGTCGGTGGCGTCGAAATTCAACGGCTCGGATTCATGCATGCCGCCCAGGGGCGCTCCCGAATATTTGCGGCGGCCGACCACCTGTTCCTGGAAGGCGACATTCATCGTCTCCCAATGCTCCAGGGCGATGCGGATGCGCCGCGCCACCAGATAGCTGCCGCCCCGCATCCAGTCCGGCCCCTCGCCGCCCACCCAGACGAAACGGTCGAAATCGGTGGGATTGATCGTCCCGTCCTTGAACCCCATCAGGTTGCGCCCCGTCCCCTTGCTGGCCGGACCGGCGGCGAAGCCGGTCTGGGTCCAGCGTATCTGGACCGCTCCATAGGCCAGCCGGGCCAATTGGCGAACGGCGTGGAACGCCACCTGCGGATCGTCGGCGCAGGCCTGGATCGACAGATCGCCCCCCGTATGCTCCGCCACCAGCTGGTCGCCGGGGAATTTCGGCAGATCGGCCAGCGCCTCCGGCCGGTGGGCGGCAAGCTGATAGCGGTCCCGCTCATCCTTGGCGAACAGCCCCGGACCGAAGCCGAACGTCAGGGTCAGCCGCGCCGGCGGCAGGCTGAGGGCGTCCCCGGAATCGACGGCGGGAACCGTCAGGTCGTCGCCCAGCGGGGCGGCGGTCTGTCCGGCGGCCAGCCGCGCCGCCGCCGCGGTCCAGGTCCGCAGCAGCGCTTCCAGTTCGTCCCGCTTGTCGGTGGTCAGATCGAAGGCGGCGAAATAGCTGTTGGTCTGCTGGCGGGTGGCGATGCCGCCCTGATGTTTGCCCCAGAACGGCTCGGTATGGTGAATATCCTGGCCACCGCCGCCCATGACGTTGGCCGGGCCGGCCGGTTGCGCCGCCGCCGCGGAGAATCCGGAGCCCACGGCGGCCACCAGCCCGGCGGTGCCGGCCAGGAAGCCGCGGCGGCTGGCCAGCGGGCTCCTTTCCTCCTTTTCGCTCATCGGGTGGCCTCCACCAGCGTGTTCACGTCGTCTTCGACGTAATAGAAGCCCTTCCCGTCCGGCTTCATGGCGATGCCGAACAGGTCGCCGTTGCCGGGCGGCGATTGCGCCTGGTCGGTGTCGATCCAATGGGCGTAGAGCTGCGTCTTGGCGAGCGGATCGATCTCGACCACCTGGCCGTTCTTGCCGTTGCAAGCCAGCAGGTGGCCCTCCGCCGTCATCGCCAAAGACAGCGGCCGGCGCAGCAGGCCGTCCTTGGTCACCGGCTCTCCGGTTCCGGCGCTGTCGGTGCGGGTCACGGGGTTGGAAACGGCGACGATCCGGTTCTCCAGCGCGTCGGACACATAAAGCGTCTTGTTGTCGGGAGCGAGCGCCAGACCGGTCGGGCCGACCAGGAAAACGTCCTTGTCGGCGCGCTGGCTGAAGCCGTCGGCGACCACCGTCTGGCCGGCGATGACCGGCGGCTTGCCTTCGGCGATGGTCAGGTCGAGCCTGAGGACGGTCGCCTTCTTCACCGTCACCGGAAAACCGTCGGCCGGGTCGAGGACATCCGGTCCCGGAACGTCGAAGCCGGACATGCTGACGAACAGCGACGCCTTGTCGCCCTCGTCGACGGTGGCGATGTTTCCCCACGGCATGTTGATGTTGGGGCCGCTCCAGGTGGCGGCCACCTGGCCGTCGGGGCCGAAGACGATCAGGCAACCGTCGCCCTTGGTCCGGGTGGTGCCGTCGGTGCTGGGGGCGCTGCCGACGATCACCCAGCCGCTCTTCAGCATCGTCATCGCCGTCGACAGGCCGACGCCGCCCGGGCATTGCGCCAGATGTTGCGGCAGCTTGGCGAACACCGTCATTTTCCTGGTGGCCGGGCTGTAATCGACGATGGTGCCGCCGGTCCCCTGCAGGTTCGAGATATTGTTGAAATTGTCGACCAGGACGTCGTCCTTCTGGATTTTGCCGGCGGCGACCGGCGCCACGACGACCGCATAGGGATTGAGATCGCCGTTGTCGGGGATCGTCGAGGTCAGCGTCGCATGCCGATGAATGGTCTCCAGCAGCCCGCGCGGCGGATCCGCCAGCGCCGGGCTTGCCGCCAGCAGGACGGTCAGGGCGGCGGCCAGGGCGCGCGGGCGGGGATAGGCGCCGCGCGAGGGGCGGCGGGTCGGGTTCTTTTCCGTTGAGGATTCAAGGATATCGTTCATTGTCCGCGTCCTAGAAAAGGATGTTTGTCCGCATGCCGACCACGAATTCGTCGCCGGCCCGTTGATTGTCGTTGTTCGTGATGCCGCCGCCGGGATTGAAGACGTACTGGACGTCGGGCTGCAGCTGCCACCAGGGCGTCAGCTGATACTGGTAGGTGGCCTCGACGAAGGTTTCCGAATGGCGGATCGGATAATAGGTCCCATTGAAATTGCCGGTGTCCTTGTCGAGGGCCGAGGCGCGGCTGCCGACCTTGGCGAAGCCCATTCCCAGGCCGAAGGTATCGTCGTCGCGGTGCATGAACGGTTCATGAACGGTGATGCCGGCGTTCAGGCTGAAATCGATGAGATTGCGATCCTCGTTCGGGGTTCCCATGGCCCGCATGAAGACATTGACCGTCCGGTCCGGTTCCTCGTAGTCGCGCCAGATCATCTGGTCGGCGACGGCATAGATGGCATAGTTCCCATGATGCGTCTGCGGCGTGCCGCTGCTGTCGGGATCGGCCAGGGACAGTCCGGTATCGTCGACCCTCTGGTCGTCGAACCGCTTGCTGTCGTACCAGAAGCCGAGCTTGTAGAGGCGCGACAAGGGCTCCGTCTCGTCGGCCTGGACCAGGGTGTTGAGCGAGGGATAGGCATATTGCATCTCGGCGATGGCCAGCACGCCGTCCTTCATCGGGAAACTGACGCCGGCCCGGTTCTGGATCTGGGGATCGCCGCTGTCGCTGGGAGAGGGGCTTCCGTTGTACACCCCGGCCAGGAAGGTCAGCGCATCGGTCGGACGCACCCGGAACCGGACGCCCAGGGCCGAGAGCGGATAGGCCGGCCCGCCGCCCGGCATGTCCGCCGAGGGCAGCATCGGCCAGCCGAACATGGTATTGACGAAATAGCCGGCATTCTGGCTGCCCATGAACTCCTGATCGATGCTTTGCTGGCCGATCCGGATGTCGAGACGATCCTCGTCGAGGAACTTCTGCTGATACCACAGTTCCCACAGCCGGGTCGCCCGATCGGACTCGATGCCGCTGGCGGTCTGCAGGCTGCCCAGATTGTCGGCGCTGAGGTTGCGGCCGTGGATCTGCAGGCCGCTGACATTGAAGGTGCCGCCCTTCCAGCCGAAAGCCCGCTGGGTGTCCATCTGCAGCGTCGCCGTGGTCAGGCCGTCATATTCGAAGCCCTGGCGAAGGCCGCCGTTCACATTGCCGAGCAGTTCGCTGGTCTCCTGCAGGGTCAACGAGACGCCATATCGGCTGAGCCAGGGACGCAGGCCCCACAGGTCGCCCAGCATGGTGTTGCTGCGCGAAATGGTGTCGAGAAAGCCGAAGGCGCCGTTTCCCTCGGAGACGCCCTGCGGCGCCTGGTCGGATTGCGAGGCGTCGGGCGCCGCCGGGCCCGTCATGACGGGCGGCGCCGCACCGGCCGGGGTACTCATCAGGGAGGCGGCGACACAGGCCGCGGGAAGACTCCCCTTTAACGCTTTGCAGACCGTCCGTCGCATCAACCATCCCTCCTGATCACCATGAACCTAGATGCGAATGCATCTCAGTTGCTGGCTAATATTATGGGATTAGGTTTGTGTCAATGGCGTTTTATTAAAGATTATGGGGGTATTGCCGGATCGCCTCGATCGCGCCGGTCTTCCGGGCGCCACCGGCCGCCCCATCGAGCCCGCCCTCCGCAAGAGAAGCCGGATGCGGCGGGCCGGGCCGGGGAATTTTCGACGGATTGAGCCGCCATGAATTCCCACATTAATTTTAATTGCATCCCGTTGACAAAGCCGTAAACCCATAATATGAGTCCGCAAATGCGATGCATTATCACCGGTCCGGACGGATGGTGGGGCCTCCCCCGACACGACCGATGACGATACCCACCGCATTGACGACGAACAGGTCGCCGTCATGCGGACGAACATCCTTTTTCAGGACGGAAACGATGCACGAGGTTCCCGGTTTCAGGCATAGAGGTTCTCGCCCCATGGCACGCTGCGTGAAGACGCTGCGGGAGGCCGCCCGATGAGCGACAAGGAGGAAAAGGGCCGGCTGGCCAGCCGCCGCGGCTTCCTGGCCGGCACCGCCGGGCTGGTGGCCGCCGTGGGCTCCGGGTTCCCCGCGGCGGCGCAATCCGTGACGTCGGGCTGGGCGAAACCGCGAGACCCCAACGAGGTCGAGCCGTTCTGGGGCGAGCATCAGGGCGGCATCGTGACGAAGCCGCAGCATTTCACCTATTTCGCCGCCTTCGATCTGGTGGCCGGCGACCGGGCCGACGTCGTGAAACTGTTGCAGGCCTGGACGGCGGCCGCCGCCAGACTGTCCGCGGGTGAAACCGCCCAGCCGCTGGAGAACGGCCTTACGCTTGCGGTGGCGCCGGTTCCGCCGAAAGGCGATGGGCAAGACAGAGCCGACCCGGGCAGGATGGCGGCCGATACCGGAGAGGCGATCGGCATGTCGCCGTCGCGCCTGACGATTACCTTCGGTTTTGGCGCGGGGCTGTTCGTCAAGGATGGAAAAGACCGTTACGGGCTTGCCGCCCGTCGTCCGGAAGCCCTGGTCGACATGCCGAACTTCGGAACCATCGACCAGATGGTCGAAGCGCGCACCGGCGGCGATCTCGCCGTTCAGGCCTGTGCGGAAGATCCCCAAGTCGCATTCCATGCGATCCGTCAACTGGCGCGAATTGCCGAAGGCGCGGCGCAGATTCGCTGGGTGCAGACCGGCTACAGGCCGCTCGCCGGCGATCGCCACCTGCTTGGCTTTTCGGCCGAAGAAAAAGATCCCAGGATGAACGCCCCGCAGGCCAAGACCGTCTGGGTCGGCGGCGAGGGGCCGGACTGGATGCGGGGCGGCAGCTACGCCGTCGTCCGCCGTATTCGCTTCGCGCTCGAACATTGGGACCGCATGCCGCAGGACTATCAGGAAGAAGCCATCGGCGAATCCAAACATCCCGGCCGTCCGGCGGAAGAGACAAACAAGAACGCCGCCTCGGACAATGTCGTCATCGAGGATAATTCTCCTGGGCATCTGGCGGTCATCGCACATGGCAACGACGTCATGCTCCGACGCTCCTATTCCTACAACGACGGGGTGAGCTTCGTCACCGAACGCTGGCCGCCGTGGCGGCAAGCCATGGAATACGACGCGGGCATGTTCTTCATCTGTTACCAGAGCGACCCACGCACCGGGTTCATCCGGATCTTCGACCAGATGGCCAAGAACGACTTCAAGCTGAACCAATTCTGGACTCACGTCGGCGGCGGACTGTTCGCCGTTCCGCCCGGCCCGAAGCCGGACGAGTTCATTGGCCAGCGCCTGTTTTGAACCCCGCTGACTCAAACTGGGGCGCGGGGATCGCCTGCGCCTCTTCCGAAGAAGAAATTGATGAGGGTATCAGTATGAACGTTATACGCCAGCCGCTGACGGACAGCGATGCGATCACCCTGGACCGGGGCGGATCGCAGGAGCGTTTCATCAGCCTGCGGCGCAAGGGGCCGGACGAACTGTCGATCTTCGACGATTTCCCCGCCGCCTCGGGCACTGTCGTCGCGCAGATGGTGTTCGGCGGTTGCCGGTTCCACGACGCCGCGCGGGCCCGCATGGCCGGCGCCGATTGGCCCCTGCTCTGGGTTCAGGGCGACGTCTGTCCCGGCACCCATGTGGCCGGCGCGCAGGCGTTCGTCCTTGACGGACAGCCGGTTCGCCGGGTCGAACTGGCGGGCCGGGTCGTCGGCAGTTCGTGGTCGGACGCGGACGCCGACTATTGCCTGTTGGCCGGCCTGCTGCCCGGCGACGTCGCCGCCGGCCGCGGGGCCCAGACGCAAGCTTGTTTCGAGAATATCGAAACCGCGCTGCAGAAAGTCGGCATGGACTTCTCGCACGTGGTCCGCACCTGGCTCTATTTGGACGATCTGCTTTCCTGGTATGACGAATTCAATGCCGCGCGGACCGCGTTTTTCCAAACGCGGGGCGTGTTCGATCGACTGGTTCCGGCCAGCACCGGCATCGGTGCGAAAAATCCCGCCGGCGCGGCGCTGGTGGCCGGCGCATTGGCGATCCGGCCGAAGCATGACGGCGTCCGCATCCGCGAGGTGGTCTCGCCGCTGCAATGCTCGGCCACCGAATATCGCAGCTCGTTCAGCCGCGCCGTGGAGATGGAGTTCCCCGACCACCGCGCGTTGCTGATCTCCGGAACAGCCAGCATCGCGCCCGGTGGAAAGAGCCTGTATCCCGATGACGTGGTCAAACAGATCCACCTGACGCTCGATGTCGTCGAGGCCATTTTGACCTCGCGCGGCATGGATTGGCCGAACACCACGCGGGCCGTCGGCTATTTCCGCGATATCGGCGATCTGCCGGCCTTCGAGGCCTGCTGCCGCGAACGCGGCATTGCGCCCTTGCCGTTGGCGCCGGCCCACGCCACGGTCTGCCGGGCCGATCTGCTGTTCGAAATGGAACTCGACGCGATCGCGACGACCGCCTGATCGTCGCATTCCTTAGGGTCTGTCGTCAGTTAGGCTGTTTCCGTGTAAGTGGGGCATAACCCCGGGCACGCAGGTGCACGGCTGTCCGGCACGATGATTGCGTGAGGCAAAAACAAAGGAACGTCACAACCAAAAGTCGTCATGCCCGTGCTTGACACGGGCATGACGGGAAGAGAAATTTCCGCGCCTGCGTGCCCGGACTTTTGCCCCTTTTGCGTTTCCGTTCATTTTAAAGCGGTGATCCATGGTAGCGGAAGCGATGAGTTCTACAGGGCTTGCGCTTCGGGATGACGACGGATTTTGGGAAACACGGACGAACACGGACAGCCACGGATACACACGGATTGGATATCGAGTGGCGTGACCCCACTCTTCTCACGGCAAGGAAGGGAAAAGATGCGAAAAATGTCCGTATATCTTAATTATTATTACAAATAACTGTCAAAAGTTATTTTAAATCACTGCCTATCCTTTGGCGGATAACGACGATTTCATCATTTTTCGTCTTTATCCGTGTGCATCCGTGGCTGTCCGTGTGCGTCCGTGTTTCCCAAATGTCCTGCCCGTTCTCCAGAACCATCGAACAGGTTCCGAGAACGCAGCAATGACGGCATGGGGCGATCCAGTCTGATCGCAAATCGTTTTAGCGAGAACAGCAACCGATAAAAATGAACCGATACGCGATTTTTCGCTCTTAAAATAGGAATTTTATCTTATTTTTCGAGAATTTTGCCGCGACCGCACAAAAAATGTCGTAACGAAGCTAATTCCATAATAAATATGTGGCTATTGGCGGCGTCGGCTTTTGTCCTCGCGCAAGCTGGATCCCTTTTCATCGCCTGCGGGGCTGCCACGGACCACAGAAGAGGAAGCGGTCTCATGCATGTCGTCGTTTGCATCAAACAGGTTCCGGACAGCGCGCAGATCAGGGTGCATCCGGTGACCAACACCATCATGCGCCAGGGGGTGCCGACCATCATCAACCCCTTCGACCTGTTTTCCCTGGAGGAGGCCCTGCGGCTGAAGG
>JAATGN010000122.1 GCA_015654615.1 Rhodospirillales bacterium | reverse complement strand
GGGGGCGGTTCGCCGATTTCGAAGGTGACGGCGCTTTCCGGCACGTCGTAATGCGACAGCAAACCGCGAATATGGCGCGGCAGGGTGTCGCCGCCGTCCAAGGAGCGGCTGTCCATGTTCAAAAACAGGCGGGCTCCACGCATATTCTCCAAAATGGAAAATCGTGCGATAGCCACTTCCCAAAGTTGCAATTGCGCGGCGTCGAGCAGGCCCGCCGCGTAGCAGGCATCGAAAAAGGCCCGCGGATCTGGGAACCCATGTTCCTCGCATCGACGCAACAGCGCCTCGTAACCAAAACAATGCCCGGTCGCGACATTGACAATCGGCTGAAAAGCATATTCAAGCCGATCGATGATCGCCAACGGATCAGGCACGGTCATGGCGGCGGAGCAGATCGAACCCGCTTCTTTCGACACAACGCCAACTTCCAGTTTATTATAACCCTCAGGAGCACCGTTACGGTGGCATCGTCCGGCCGCCGCATCTCCAACAAGACCTAATTTGGAAACAGAATCGGGGAGATGCCGATTTTTGTCAATAATCCCCACGGAACGACACTGAATGTTCATCGTTCATCAATTCATATTTTTGAAACAAATTTATGCAATTGTGAATTTATTATATCCGATGATAAAATGACTTAAATTGGTTGAATAAATAATTACCGATCGATTAAACAGTGAAAAAACCGCTAAAAAGCTCAACGGAGAACAAAGGAGGAGCAATGTCCGATAAAAACACTGTGGAAACGGTTCCCTCGGCTGAAATCGACGGCACGCTGCATTCTCTTGTCGACCAGGAACGCCTGTCCATCCTTACCGAAGCCCTCGGCGAGGCCAAATTAGTCGCGCTGAGTATCACCGCGCGCCAGTCGATCCTCGAATCCGCCGAGGAGTTGCGCGTCAACTGGCGCAAGGGCGATCCCCACGCCGCCAGCCGCAGCGCGCACCGCCTTGTCGGCGTCGCCGCGAATTTTGGCTGGTCCGCTCTGGCCAAGATCGCCGGAAACATCGAACGCGCCTGCCAGGACGGGAATGACGGAGAGCAGTATTCCGGTCAATTCGAGGAGGTGCTGACGGCCTCCCTGGCGGCCCTGCCGGTTTCTTCCGGGATCTGATGAAACAAACTTTTCATGATTGTGGAAATTCGCTCGGATTTCGGTCACTCTCTGCCGGCCGGGCCACTCGGATGGGGATGCACGGCAGCACAGCTGACCAAACAGAGGTTGTTTTAAAAATAAGATGTCAGCGTTCAGTCTTATGGACCTGGCCATCCGCGCGGTGCTCGTCATCCTGTGGGGATCGGTTCTGGTCGTTTCTTTTCTGCGCCGCAATCAACAAGCCAGTCGTGCCGAAACCATTCGACTCCTGTTGCTGATGTTGGGTCTGATCGCCGGCTCCGCCGTCGTCGATGCCACTCTCTCGACGACGAGGCCTTTCGATTTCTCCGATCTCATCAAGATGTCGACCGCCCTCGGCGCCGGACTGATCCTGGCCCGCCTGCATCGCTTCTCAGCCGGAACCGGCGTCGCGGCGCCGAAACGCCGGCCCGAGGCCGGCAGGGGACTGACGCAGCATATGTTCGACCATCTGCCCGACGCGGTCCTCGTCCACGACCACGGCGGACGGCTGATCATCATCAATGACACGCTGTGCAAAATGCTGGGCTATCGGCGCGACGAACTGGTCGGAGCGCGCGTTTTCGACTTCGAGATCCGCCTGACCCGCGACGAAATCGAAGAGATCTGGCGCAATATCGAATTCGCGCCCCCCGCTCTGCGGCAAGGCCTGTGGACCAGGAAGGACGGCACCACCCTTCCCGTCGAAATCTCGCTTGCGGCGCTTCCCCGCGAAGATTCCAGCCATCCCTTGATCCTCGCCCTGGCCCGGGACGCCAGCGAGCATCAGACCCATCTGAACGGCCTGGAAACTTCGATCGAGCGATTGACCCGGGCCCAGGCCCAGGCCGAAACCGCGATGCAGGCCAAGAACAGCTTTTTGCAAAGCGCCGGCCATAAGTTGCGCACGCCGCTCACCACCATCCTCGGCCTCACCCAAATGATCGACGGCAGCGTGTCGAGAGAGGCGGAAACCGGCAAGATCCGCGAATATCTGCAGGATATCCACACGTCGAGCCTCGAGTTGCTCAAGGTCTCCGACGAACTGGCCAGCGCCGCCACGCTCGAGGCCGCCGTCACCGGGGATCGGCACAGCTACCGGACCATTATCGAGATGTCTCCGGACACCATCTGCCTTTGCCGCGACGGCATCGTTTCCTTCATCAACACCGCCGGTCTGCGGCTGCTCGGCAGCTATGACGCCAGCCAGATCGAGGGCCAGCCGCTCAGCAAATTCGTCCATCCCGACTATCAGATGCTGTGCGAGGGCAATTTCAGCCCGCTGATCGGCGAAACGGCGGCGACGCCGATGAAATTCCTTCATCCCTCGGGCAAGTCCCTCGACGTGGTGGTCTCGGCCTCCGCCGCCCCGGAAGGCGACGGCAACGTCCTGGTGGTGGTGCGCAACATCTCCGACGTGATGCGCGCCAACCGCGATGTGGCGGCCCAGGCCAAGCGGCTGAACAGCATTCTCGACACGGCGGTCGACGCCATCGTGGTCACCGACGACCAGGGACATATCGAAACCTTCAACCGTTCGGCCGAAGCCATGTTCGGCTATAGCGCGGCCCAGGTCATCGGCCGGTCGATCGAGACGCTGATGACCGACGAGGGCGCCAGGGACCATCAGAAGAAACTGGCCAAGGCCTTGGCCTCACGGCAGCCGCAGACCACCGGATCCGCCAGCGAGATCGCCGGCCGGCGCCAGGACGGCAGCATATTTCCGGCCGAAATCTCGCTGTCGCTTTGCAATCTCGACGACCGCCGGCTGTTCACCGCGATTTTCCGCGACGTCACGGAACGCCGCAATTTCGAAGATTATCTCGCCCATTCGGCCAATCATGATTCGCTGACCGGCCTGCCCAACCGGCGCCTGCTGCAGGAACGCCTGCAGCAGGCGATCGATCATGCCGCGGTCAACAAGGCCTGGGTCTCCGTGTGGTTCGTCGATCTCGACGGCTTCAAGATGGTCAACGACGTCATGGGGCATACGGCCGGCGACGAATTGCTGATCGAGGCGGGGCGCCGCATGGTGTCCGGCGTCAAGCCGACCGATATGGTCGCCCGATTCGGCGGCGACGAATTCACCATCATCAATGGCGGCATCCACAACCGGGCCGAAGTGAGCCATGCGGTCGAACGCTTTCTCGAGGTCTTGAGCCGCCCCTTCACCTTGCGCGGCAGGGAGCTGACCTTGACCGCCAATGTCGGAATCGCCTTCTTTCCCGAACATGCGGTCCTGGCTTCCGAACTCATCGTCCACGCCAGCGCGGCGATGCTGTTCGCCAAGGCGAGCGGACGCAATCTCTATCGCTTCTTCGATCCCATCATGCACAGCCAGTCGGCCGAACGGCTGACCCTCGAGAACGAACTGCGCCGGGGGATCGAGCGGGACGAGCTGTTGCTGCACTACCAGCCGCAAATCGACGTCGTCAGCGGGCGCATCGTCGGCATGGAGGCCCTGGTGCGCTGGCAACATCCGAGCATGGGCCTCATTCAGCCGAACCGGTTCGTCCCGATCGCCGAACAAACCGGTCTGATCGTGCCATTGGGGGCCTGGGTCCTGCGCCAGGCCTGCATCGACCTGCGCAAGCTGGAAGACATGGGATTCGCCAAGATCTCGATCGGCGTCAACATTTCGGCCCGCCAATTCACCGACACCGACGTGCTGAAGCTGATCCAGCAGACCATCGAGGAAACCGGAATCAATCCGCGCAATCTCGATGTCGAGATCACGGAAAGCACCTTGATGAACAATCCCGAGCATGTGATCGACTATCTCGAGCGCATGAAAGGCTTGGGCATTCGCCTGTCGATCGACGATTTCGGGACCGGCTATTCGTCGCTCAATTATTTGAAGCGTTTCCCGGTCGACACCTTGAAGATCGACCGCTCCTTCATCATCGACATCGCCGACAATGCGAAGGACGAGGCGATTGCGGTGACCATCATCACGCTGGCCCATTCCATGGGCATGACCGGCCTGGCCGAGGGAGTCGAGCACGGCCGGCAAGCGGAAATTCTGGCCCACCACGGCTGCGATATCATCCAGGGTTTTCTCTACAGCAAGCCGATTCCGCTGCACGAGGCCGCCGCCCGGCTGACGAGCGGCGACCGGGTCGCCGCGCTGGAGGGATGAAGGGCGGGACGGCGCCACGGAATTGCCGTGGCACCGGCGTCCCGGTGGCGGACACCGGCAGGGACGCCGGTGCCACTTTTCCTTATTGTTGCCGTCTTACGGGCCCTTAGAGCGGTTTGCGTTCATATTGGATCGCTCACCTTATCTCGTCATTCCCTTTGATCAGCGGGAATCCAGAGGGCGCACCACGAGCGTTTCCGACACTCCCGGATCCCCGCTTTCGAGCTTGTGAAATAATCCCAGTGGCACCGGCGTCCCCGCCGGTGTGCCGGCGAAGCCGGCAGCGCAAGAGCGGCCGAGGGGATCGATCCTGAAGGGAACGTTTCCGCCGCAGGGCGGCG
>JAATGN010000431.1 GCA_015654615.1 Rhodospirillales bacterium | reverse complement strand
GGCACCGGCGTCCCCGCCGGTGTTCCTGTGAAGCCGTCAGCGCAAGAGCCGCCGAGGGGATTGATCTTGACGGGAACGTTTCCGCCGCAGGGCGGCGGACACCGGCAGGGACGCCGGTTCCACTTTCCCTTGCTTCACAAACTTTTTCGCCGGGACGAGGGTACAGGGATTGATCCCGTTTCGTCGCAAACCGCTCTAGGGGCGAAATCCGACCCATGAATTATTTTATCGGGCTGATTTCGTTATCTTTCGGTTCTCCGACAGCGGCGGCCGGTCCTCGGATATTTTGAACCACCAAGGCACCAAGGCACCAAGGCGTTTCCTGAAATAGCGCGCTTTTGGGTTGTGAGCGGTCTTGCCTTTGCGCCGCAGGCCTCCTCCGCCCCTCCGGCGTGCGTCGGCGGACGGTCGGGCAATGCCTGCGGCGCAATCCGTCCCCTTGGTGCCTTGGTGCCTTGGTGGTTCCTTAAAACGTCGGAACACACCGGAACGAGGGGGATCGGCCCCTTGCGAAGACTACGAAGGACGATAACCGTCACGAGCCCGTTTCACCTCGCGAAAACGCGCGACACCTGCGTTCCGATCCCCCCGGTGACCCGTTTGACGGCGCTCTTGAAGGCCGGGATATAGAGCATCATGGTGAAAATGGTGATGCCGGCGAAGGCGATGCAGATGGGCCGGGTGAAGAACGGGACCAGGCTGCCGTCCGACAGCACCAGTCCGCGCCGCAGGCTTTTGTCCAGAAGGCCGCCGAGAACCAGTCCCAGCACGAAGGGCGCCATCTGATAGCCGTGACGGCGCAGGAAAAAGGCGCCGATGCCGATGGCGACCATGGAATAGATATCGAACAGGCGGGAGGCTCCGGCGAAGGCGCCGACGGTGCACAGCAGGAAGATGATCGGCATCAGGATGGTGCGCTTGACCCGCATGACCAGCAGCAGGGGCCGCACGAGGAACAGGCCGAAGAGCAGGATGCTGCACATGGCCAGTGTCGTCATGGCGACCACGTCATAGACGAACTGCGGGTGCTCGATCATCATCATCGGTCCGGGCTGGATGCCGTGGATGATCATCGCCGCCATCAGCACCGCGGAGGGCGCCGAGCCGGGAATGCCGAGCGCCAGGCAGGGGATGATATGCCCGGGAATCGAGGCCATGTCGCCGGTTTCGGCGGCCATCAGTCCGTCGATCGAGCCCTTGCCGAACATATCCTTTTCCTTGCTGACGGCTTTGGCGGCGGCGTAGGACATCCAGGCGCCGGCGTCCTCGCCGACGCCGGGCATCAGGCCGGTCAGCACGCCGATGACGCCGGAACGCAGGACCGTCGGCCAATATTGGACGATCTCGCGAAAGCGCGGCAGCACCGAATCCTTCATGTCGACCAGCTTCCTCTCGATCGGGTCGGCGAGAGTGGTCAGGATCTCGGCGAAGCCGAAGGCGCCGACCAGGGCCGGGATGAGGGCGATGCCGCCGGAAAGCTGGCTCCAGCCGAAGGTGAAGCGGTCATGGGCGTAAAGCCCGTCCTGGCCGACCTGCGCGACGAACAGGCCGAGCGCGCCCATCAGCCATCCCTTGAGCGGATCGTTGCCGACGATGCTGCCCGACATGGTCACGCCGAACAACGCCAGCCAGAAGAATTCGTAGGCGCCGAAGGACAGCGCCACCTCGGCCAGCAGGGGGGTCACCGTGGCCAGGCAGAGGACGCCGAACAAGGTGCTGGTGAAGGCGCCCGAGGTGGCGATGCCGATGGCCCGTCCGGCCTCGCCCTTCAGGGCCAGCGCGTGACCGTCGGCACAGGATGCGGCGTTGGCGGCGGTTCCCGGGATATTGAGCAGGATCGCCGTCCGCGAGCCGCCATAAAGCGTGCCGACATAGGAACAGATCAGAATCAGGATCGCGTTATTGGCCTCCAGCTTGATGGTCAGGGTGGTCAGAAGCGCGATGCACAGCGTCGCCGACAAGCCCGGCAGGCAGCCGACGGTGATGCCGATCAGGGCTCCTCCCAGCCCGTAGACGATCGAGGTGATATTGAGAAAGCCCATATAGGCGTGACCAAGTTCGGCGAGACCTGCCAGCATGTGACGTTTCCCTAAAAGCTCAAGGAAGATGGACCAGAAAGATTTTCTGGAAGACGAGGGTGATGGCGCAGCCGGCTCCCAGGCCGATGACGGCGGCGATGCAAATCGTGCGCAACGTCAGCTTCTGCCCCGTCGCCCGGCGTTGCGGTCCCTGAAGAAAGGGGATGGCGGTCGAGACGAACAGGGCGCCGGCCACCCAGAAGGGCAGGCCGTGGCCGACCAGGATGACGGCGAAGGTCAGGCACAGAGCCAGGACCAGGGCCAGATGCTTGATCTGCGCCCGCCGCGCGGCGGGATCGGTCGGCGCGCCGGGCGCCAGCCCTCTTCGCCAGCTGCGGATGGCCAATATGGTGCCGAGGATCATCATGGCGATCCCGAGCAGGCCGGGCATCAATCCGGGAATGGTGTAGGGATTGACGTCCTGGGCCTCCAGACGATCCATGGTGATCGAACCGATGAGAACCGCCAGGCCGAGGCCTATCCAGGCCAGGGATCCGATGAAATCGGAGCGGCCGGAGGTCTGTTCGTCACCGTCTTCGGAACCGGCGTGGGCCGGTGTGGGCTGGGCAGAGGCTGACATGCTGCATGTCCCCATTGTGATGGGTCGGGCGTTGCGGATCGCGTTGGTCCGCGAAGCCGGCCCGGCCGGCTTCGCGGAAGAGCGATCAGAGCGGCGGAATGCCGACGGTGTCGGGCGAGACCTTGGCCTTGCCGCTGTTGAACAGCGACCAGGCATTGGACTGCACGGCGGGCCAGGCCGCCTTCTGGGCGGCGTCGCCGAAGGTGGGCGCGAACAAGGCGCCGCGGCTGACGGCGTATTTCTTGACCACGTCACTCTTGGCGATGGTGTCCGCCCAGATCTTTTCGACCGTCTTGATGACCTCGTCGGGCACGCCCTTGGGGATGAAGATGCCGAAATAGTTGTCCGGCGCGGTGAACCCCGGCAGGACCTGCGACAACGGCGGAATGACGCCGTAACCCTCGAGTTCGAGCTGCTTGTCGCTGATGGTCGCCAGCGGACGCAACCGCTTGCCGCGAATCATGTCGGCCTGCTCGACGGCCAATTGGCTGGTCGCTTCGGTTTCTCCGGCCACCGTCGCCACCACGGCAGGATTGCCGCCGTCATAGGTGACGTGGCGGTATTTGACGTTGGCCGCCTTGGCGATCAGATCCATCGCCGTATGGCCCGAGGAGGTGACGCCGGCCGTCGCCACCGAAATCTTGCCGGGCTGGGCCTTCATCGCGTCGAGCAATTCCTTGGCGTCCTTGTAGGGCGCGTTGGCATTGACGCTGAGCACGGACACATTGGCGACGCTGAGGAACAGATTCCAGTCGGTGATCTTGGTCTTCAGCGAGCCCATCGTCTCATAGGCCCCCAGGTCCTGGGCGGCGCCCGCCGTCCAGGTGTAGCCGTCCTTGGCGGCTTCCAAGGCGCTCATCGTGCCGATCGACCCCGAGGCGCCGGGCTGGTTGACGATGACGATGGTTTGACCCAGCGCCTTTTCCATTTCCGCCGCGACGACCCGGGTGACCTGGTCGGTCGAGCCGCCGGCCGCCCAGGGAACGATCAGATTGATCGGCCGAACCGGCTTCCAGTCGGCGGCATGACCGGGGTTGGGCAATAACATGGAAAACCCGGCGGCCAAAGCCGAGCCGAGCAGGAATCTCCGAATGGCAAAACGGCACTTCATTTCTTTCTTGTTCATCGTCCCCTCCGAAATTGGGTGAATTTACAGCGAAATACGACGTCCTTCCTCCGCGGACCAGTAACCGGCGTAGTTTACTTTCATGGTTTCAAAAGCCAAGTCGACATCCGACAACGGCTGTCGTCCGAAAGCCACGCATTCCATGAAATCCTGAATCTCCTGCAGGTAGCCGCGTGTCCATTCTTCTTCCAGACAGACGAATTGCCAACCCGTTTTACGATCGACCTTCTCGGTGATGTAGACGTCACCCAGTTTCGTCTCGTCGGTAAGATATGTCGTCATGTGATTGTTGGGCGTAATGTTGGCGAACAAAGATCCACCGCTGGTATAGGTTTCGACCAGATTGCGGACGCCGCCCATGATCATGTCGCCGGAAAAGATCGTGCTCTTGGTGCCGTCCGAGAAGGTCAGCGTCAGCATGCCCCAGTCCTCGACATCGATCGGATCGGCCTTGATGTAGCGGCGTTCCTCCGCCGAGAGGCAGGCGGCCACGTTGCCGACGTCGGCGGTCACGTCGGCGACGGTGATTTTCTCGCCCCGCGCGGCGGCCTCGACCTGCTTGAGGTAAATGACGGCGGAAAGGGGATGGCAGCCCATGCGGATCAGCGAGCCGCCGCCGGTCATCGCCCATTGGGCGGCATGGGCGGCATGGGATCCGCTGTGGCTTTCCTCGGCCTTCATGAACAGGATCTTATCCTTGGTGGCGCGTAAAATCTCGGCGGTTTTCATGACGGCCGGCGCATAGACCCAATCTTCGGCATACATGAACAGCTTGCCGCTGGTTCGAATGGCGGCCCGCGTCTCGGTCATTTCTTCCATGACCCGCTCATACATCACCGATTTGGCCACATGGCGGCCGATTGGCGTCTTGTCATCGAGGCGTCCGAAGTAACCGGTGAAGGGCTTTTCGCAGATTACATGTTTGCCGGCCCGCATGCACTCGACGATCATTTCCGCATGCAATGATGGCGGCGTGCAGATATCGACGACGTCGATATCCTTGTCGGCCAGCAATTCCCGGTAGTTCCGATAAGTCTTGGCGATCCGGTGCTTGCGCGCGAAATCGACGACATGGTCGCCGCGCGACACCACGGCCGCCACCTGCGCATCGAGCCCATAGACCCGCTTGTAGGCGTAGAGATGCAGTTCCGCGATAAAGCCGCTGCCTATCACACCAACCTTCACCTTCGTCATTGCCGAGCTCCTTCGCGGGCGGTTTCGTCTTTCATGGTGAAATCGTCTGAATCGAGCCGCCGTCGAGGAAGGCGACCGGGAGGACGCTTTTGGGTTCCCGATGGTGGGGATCGCGCAGTTTCCGCAAAAGCAGCGTCGCCGCGACTCGGCCCATTTCTTCTTCCGGGCGTTGGATGCAGGCCAGGCTGGGGCTCAGCAGATCGTGCCATTCGGGGGTGCCGATCAGCACCAGGGACAGATCGCGCGGCCAGCGCACCCCGTTTTCCTGCAGATGCAGCAGGGTGCCCTTGGCCATTTCATGATGGTGGGCCAGCACCAGCGCGGTAATCTCGGAGAAGGGGAGGCGTTCGGCCATCTTTCGGCCGCCTTCCACCGTCAGTTCGTCGAGAAGGATCCATTCCGGCCGGATGGGCTGGCCAAATTCCCGCATCGCCGCCAGATAGCCGCCCTTGCGGTCGTGAATATTGGGAATCGGCGAGTTCCAGCCGATGAAGGCAATCCGGCGGTGGCCGGCCTCGAGCAGTTTTCGGGTGGCGAGATAGCCCGACTGGAAATTGTCGTGGCCGACGAAGTCGTAATCCGGCGTCGCCTCGCCCAGCGTTCGCTCGAGGATGATGCAGGGGACCTGATGGCGTTCCAGCAGGGCCGCGTTGTTGGACTGCGACAGCGCCGGGCTCAGGATGCATCCGTCGATTTTTTGCGACAGCAAGCGATCGAGAATGCTGCGTTCCTGGAAGGGACTTTCGTCGCTGTTGCAAATGGTGACGACGAATCCGGCGCGCTGCGCGATGGATTCCACTTCGACGCAGATGCGGGTGAAAAAATTATTGCCGAACTGCGGGACCAGGACGGCCAGGATGCCGCGCTGCATGCCTTTGAGGCTGCTGGCGACGGCATTCTTCACATACCCCAGTTCCTCGGCCGCCAGCAGGACCCTTTCGCGCAATTCGGGCCGCAAATAGCGATCCTTGTTGTTCAGAACGTAGGACACCGTGGCGATCGACGTCCGGGCCCGTTCGGCGACTTCCTTGATCGTCGGGGCCTTGAGCGGGTCGATGAGCGGGCGTCTCGTTCTCACGATACTTTCCCAAGCGGCGGGCACCGACGGCAAGGGCGGGGTGAAACGTTTACATAATGCGATAAGAAAAAAGCCCCCCGGCGCACCGGCGTTTTCCCTTCATACGGTTCGGAAACATGGCATCCGCCGTTCCGCCAATCTCGCGGAAATGCAGTCATGTAAACGTTTAACTACGAACCAACAAAACCACCATTGCCAATAATGGTAAGAGGCTTCCTTCCGCCTGTCAATCTTCTCGCTCGATCGTCTTGCCGGGTGCCGCGTCAGTATCGGATGCCTTTTCCGAAATGTTCGGAAATGCGTTCGGCCAAGGCGCGGGCCGTCGACCCGCAATTGCGGCTCTGAATCATCGCCACCTCGACTTCTCCCACCGGCAGGAAATTCATCTCCTCGATGGCGCCGCCCTCCAGGGGCAGGGCGTCGCGCGGAAAGGCGCTGAAACCCACGCCCTGGCGTATGGCCAATTTCAGATTTTCCAGGGAGGCGCAGGAATAGGCGACGCGCCAATAGCGCCCCGCCGCTTCGAGGGCGGCGAAGATCTGGGAACGGACGATGCTGCCTTCCGGAAACAGGACCAGCGGGACCGGTTCCTCGAGCGGAGGAACGCGGGCGTCGATCGCGCAGACCCAGGCGAGTTGCTGCCGGCAGACGACGGATCCGGCCCCCTGTCCCGGAAACTGTTTGAAAAATGCGACATCCAGGGCGCCGTTCTGGGCCTGCTCCAGAAGGCGTCGCGAGACATCCGAAATCACCTCCAGTTCGACGCCGTTATGATCGGCGCGGAAGTCTTGCAAAAGATCGAGGAAGTCTTTGCTCATGAAGTCGGACGGGATGCCAAGACGAATGCGCGATGGAATCGTCGACTGCGCCACGGCGCGATAGGCGGCGTCGTTCAACGAGATGAGTTGCCGCGCATAATGGAGAAGTTCGCGGCCGTCGTCGGTAAGACCCAGAACACGGCCCTGCCTGCGAAGGATCAGCATTTTACCGAGAGTTCTTTCCAGCCGGGCCAGTTGCAGGCTGACGGCGGACTGAGTGCGCCCGACTCTTTCGCCTGCTCGGGAAAAGCTTGATGTTTCTGCCACGGCGACAAAGGATCGCAGGCTGTCCAGATCCAGGGAAACCATATAATTACTATATGCAATGATCAAATGTTGAGAAACTAATTTTGCATATCATAGTGGTTGTGAGAGCCTGTTTTTGGCTACGAAGATGGGGGTATAACGAAGACGAACGCTACTGGGAAATGAAGAATCTTTTTTAAGCGTCCGTTTGACGTGGATTTGCATCCCTCATTGGTTATGCCAGTGTAATTAGGAGGAGTATATGCGGTCATAATGTTGGCCGTTGCTGACTCATGTCTTCATTTATAATGAAATTGGAAGTGGGCGAAATGGGCAGGGAGATCGACTGCGGCACGTTGACGAGAATGATTGGCGGAGATCAAAGAAAAGAGGCCAACGACAATGTTGCCGCAGACAAAACGGAGTTGATCGCTCAGGTTCTTCGAGCCAGTTCGGCGGCTGCCGAGAAGGGATTGTGGCCGTTGGCCGATCTATTCCGGGAATGGGCCCGGGAGCTGTATTTCGCTTCCCGCCGGTCCGTGTTCGGGGAGGCCGGAATCCGTCACGGCGACGACGGCAGGCAATCCTAGTGGAACGCTTCATTCAAAACGAAGCGTTCCACTAGAGCGCGATGGCTTAAATCGGCATCACGCTCCGGCTTTTCTTGATGTCCCTCGCCGGGCGCGCGCCTCCGCGCGCTTGGCCGCGGCCTCAATGGCCGCTGGAGCGCTTTGCGACCAAACGGGATCAATCCCTGTACCATCGTCCCGGCGAAAAAGCTTGTGAAGCAAGGGAAAGTGGCACCGGCGTCCCTGCCGGTGTCCGCCGCCCTGCGGCGGAAACGTTCCCGTC
>JAATGN010000438.1 GCA_015654615.1 Rhodospirillales bacterium | reverse complement strand
GGGGTGGCCGGATTCGGCCTGGTGATCGCCCTGACCTCGCCGTGGAAGGACCATCTGGCGCTGTCGCTCGGGCTGCTGGTGGGGGTTGCGGCGGTGCCGGCCTATGCGGCCTCGCTGATCAAGAAGCTGACCGAGGCGAAACGGCAGGCCGAGGCGGCCAGCCGGGCGAAAAGCCGCTTTCTGGCGATCATCAGCCATGAGCTGCGGACGCCCCTGAACGCCATCATCGGCATGTCCGACCTTCTGTTCCGCACCCGGCTCGACGACGATCAGTTCGATATGGCGCGGACGATTCACCTGTCGGGCCAGGCCCTGCTGTCCCTGATCGACTCCGTGCTCGATTTTTCGCGGATCGAGGCCGGAAAGACGGCGATCATGCTGGAGAACACCGATCTGCACCGCCATCTGGCCGAACTGGTCGCCGTCCTGCGGCATCAGGTGAGCGAAAAGGATTTGTCCCTGCAGGTGTCCATCGGCGCCGATGTCCCGCCGCTGGTGCGAGCCGATTGGCCGCATATCCGGCAGATTCTGACCAATCTGCTCGCCAACGCCGTCAAATTCACCCAGAGCGGCCACGTCGCCTTGCGGGTCCTGGTTCGGCGGTCCGCCGCGGGAGAGAGGCTGCTCTTCGAGGTCGAGGATACCGGCATCGGCATTCCCGAAGACAAGCTCGGCGTGATTTTCGACGCCTTCGCCCAAGCCGAGGACACGATGAATCGCCGCTTCGGAGGAGCCGGGCTGGGATTGGCCATTTCGCGCCAACTGGCGGAATTGATGGATGGAAAGCTGAGCGTCGAAAGCCGGGTCGGCGAGGGCAGCCGCTTCTCCTTCGATTTTCCGCTCGCCGCGGTCTCTTACCAGCCTGTGCTGCCGATGCCCTTGCATGTGATCGGTTTCTGCAAGGATCGGAGCGCGCTGTCGCGGATGGCGGAACTGGTCGAGCGGGTGAGCTTTCCGGCGACCAAGAGTCAGGTCAAGGCGGCCCTGGCCGCGGCGAGCATCCGCAAGCAGACGGCCTTGCTGCTCGACGAGGCCATGGGGCGCGACGTGGCGGATCTCATCCGGGCGGCGCAGGTCCAGGGCGTGCCGATCATGATGGTCGGACTGTCGGTGGAGCATCTGGATCCGGCGCTGGTGGCGATCGATGCGGATGCGCCGCAGCCGGTCTTGATCAATGCTTTGCGGGCCTGCCGGGTTTTCGCCGGACGCGGCTTCTATGTCGATCAAGATTCCGTTCCGCCGGCCGAGGCCCCGAGGCGGGTCCTCGTCGCCGAGGACAATCGCGTCAATATCAAAGTCGTTCGCATGATCCTGGAGAAGGCGGGACATCAGGTGGTCGTCGTGGAAACCGGCGACGCCTTGCTCGATGCGATGGCCGAAGGGGGCTACGACGCCGTCGTGGCCGATGTGAACATGCCGGGAATCCCCTTGACCGAAGTGGTCAAGCTGCACCGCATGGCGACGCCGCATCTGGCGCCTTTGCCGATCATCGCCTTGAGCGCCGACGCCACCGTCGAGACGCGTCGCGACTGCGAGCAGGCCGGCGTCGACGACTATCTCACCAAGCCGGTGGTGGCGGCGCTTCTGCTTTCGACCATCGACCGGCTGACTCGCAGTGCGGCGCCGGCGGCGGGCGCCACCGCCGCCAATGTTTCCGATCTTGCCAAGCATCCGGCCTTTGCCGGCCCCGCCGATCTGCCGGTCGATTGGCCGACCGTCGACGCTTTGGTGGAGTTGGGCGATCGTCAGTTGGTGCGCGAATTGACGATGGATTTCATCGACGACGCCACCGGTTTGATCGATGCCATGGAACGCGCCGTGGCATCCGGCGACCGGCAGCAGTTCCGGGCCGATTGCCACGCCTTGCGAAGCTGCGCCGCCAATGTGGGGGCGCGGGGCATCACCCGCCTTTGCCAGGACGGCGCCGTCAAGACGGCCGACTTCGCCAACGAGGGCGGTCCGTTCTGTTTCCGGGCGCGTGAAGAGTTGACGCTTTTCCGAGACGAGATGACCGATTACCTCGCCCAGGACGCGCCGTCTCCTCAACGTCTCGGCTAGAGCGGTTTGCGACCAAACGGGATCGATCCCTGTACCCTCGTCCCGGCGAAAAAGCTTGTGAAGCAAGGGAACGTGGCACCGGCGTCCCTGCCGGTGTCCGCCGCCCTGCGGCGGAAACGTTCCCGTCAAGATCGATCCCCTCGGCCGCTCTTGCGCTGCCGGCTTC
>JAATGN010000346.1 GCA_015654615.1 Rhodospirillales bacterium | reverse complement strand
TCGCCGTCGTCGCCTCCGAGGTGCGCAAGCTGGCCGAGCGCAGCCAGGCGGCGGCGGCCGAGATCAGCACGCTGTCCTCCCACACCGTCAAGGTGGCCGCCGAGGCCGGCAGCATGCTGACCAGGCTGGTTCCCGACATCAAGAAGACCGCCGAGCTGGTCGAGGAGATTTCGGCGGCCTGCCGCGAGCAGACCATCGGGGCCGAACAGATCAATCTGGCGATCCAGCAGCTCGACACCGTCACCCAGCAGAACGCCGGAGCCTCGGAAGAGATGTCGGCCACCTCCGAGGAGTTGGCCGCCCAGGCCGAGCAGCTGCAGGAGACCATCGCCTATTTCCGCACCGAAAAGGCCG
Source organism: Rhodospirillales bacterium (assembly GCA_015654615.1). GTDB lineage: Bacteria > Pseudomonadota > Alphaproteobacteria > Rhodospirillales > Magnetospirillaceae > Telmatospirillum. The sequence goes on along the minus strand of JAATGN010000346.1, from coordinate 3,533 downwards.
CCCGGGAAAACACGCGGCAAAATCAGCCGGCCGGCGACCGCGCCGCCGCCCATGACATGTCGAAACGCAAGAAGGCCGCCGCCGCCTCCTCCCGCGGCGGGGCCAGGCCGGCGATGGTCCGCCACGGCAAGGACCGGCCGGCGAAGGCCAACGGCCGCGGCGGCGACGGCTTCGCCCTCGATATGGCGAACGGCGGCACCGATGCCCGCGATGCCGACTTCGAGCGCTTTTGATGGCTGACAGAGGAATGGTCATGGCTGAAAGCAAGGCCGCCCATGACGGGGCGCAATATGTCACGCTCGGTATCGACCGCGAAATCTTTGCCGTCGACGTCGACGGGGTGCGGGAAATTCTCGAAGCCCGCCCGGTCGCCCGCGTTCCCTATGCCCCGCCCTTCATGCTGGGCATGATCGACGTGCGCGGCCGCTCCGTTCCGGTGATCGATCTGCGCGTCAAACTCGGCCTGCCGGCGGCCGAGGTCACGGAACAAACCCGCATCATCGTTCTCGACATCGAGAACCAGGGCCGAACGCTGACCATGGGCATACTGGCCGATCGCGTCTTCGAAGTAACCCCCCTGGACGACCACGACATGGAACCGCCGCCGGACGTCGGGATCCACTGGCGTTCCGATTACATTCGCGGCATCGGACGGCGCGCCGATTCCTTCGTCATCATTTTCGATCTGCCGCGCCTGTTTTCCACCGAGGAAACCGCTCTTATCGTCGGCGGGACGGACCTGCCGCCGGCCGGGCTCTAGACGGAATGGCGCCCCTGAATGCGCAAGACCGCCTGAGTCCGCAGCAGTTCCGCCGGCTGGCCAGCTTCATCGAAGGCTACAGCGGCATCAGGATGCCGCCGGCGAAAAAGGTCATGATCGAAGGCCGCCTGCGCCGGCGGGTCGGCAAACTGGGGCTGTCCAGTCTCAACGCCTATTGCGATCGCCTGTTCGACCAGGGCGACCTGGAAAACGAGATCATCCATCTGATCGATGCCGTCACCACCAACAAGACGGAATTCTTCCGCGAGCCGCAGCATTTTCAATTCCTCATCGATCAGGGATTGCCGGCCTTGGCCAAGAGCGGCTCGGGACCGGGCCACGTCCTGAAGGCCTGGAGCGCCGCCTGCTCGACGGGGGCCGAACCCTATACCCTGGCCATGATCCTCAGCGAATTCGGGGGAACGCATCGCGGATATCGATATTCCATCCTGGCCACCGACATCTGCACGGAGGTTCTGGGCAAGGCCCTGCTGGGTATTTATCCCGAGGAAATGATGGCGCCCGTGCCCGTGGATCTCCGAAAGCGCTATTTCCTGCGCTCCCGCGATCGGGCGAAACGGGACGTCCGCGTGGTGCCGGACTTGCGCGCCCATGTCCGCTTCGCCCGACTCAATCTGATGGAAGAGAATTATGGCGTCGACGATGCGATGGATGTCATCTTCTGCCGCAACATCCTGATCTACTTCGACAAATCGACCCAGGAGCAGGTTCTGCAGCGGCTTTGCCGTCATCTGCGGCCGGGAGGTTATCTGATCATCGGCCATTCCGAAGCCACGGCGGGCTTTTCCCTGCCGCTCCGCTCGGTGGCTCCCACGGTCTTCATGCGGGAGTAAAAGATCGGTGAGTCGAAAAGTGAAGGTGCTGATCGTCGACGATTCGGCCTCGGTGCGACAAACCCTGACCGAAATTCTGTCGGCCGATCCCCGAATCGCCGTCATCGGAACGGCCGCCGATCCTTTTGCGGCGGCGCGCCGTATCGGCAAGGAGATCCCCGACGTCATCACGCTCGACGTCAGCATGCCCCTGATGGACGGCATCACCTTTCTGCGCAAGATCATGGCGCAGCGGCCGATTCCGGTGGTCATGTGCTCGGCCTTCACGGAGGAGGGATCGTCCTTGATGATCGAGGCGCTCGACGCCGGCGCCGTCGATATCATCGCCAAGCCGCGCATCGATACCCGCCAGCAGCTGATCGAGGCGGGAATCCGCATCTGCGATACGGTCATCGCCGCGGCCGCGGCGCGACTGCGCGCCTCGAACGCCGGCGCCGGGCGCCTGCTGCCGGAAAAGAAGCTGACCGCCGACGTCATCATGCCGCCGCCGGTCAGCGGCCGGAGAACCGCCGCGCGGACCACCGAACGGATCGTCTGTATCGGCGCCTCCACCGGCGGAACCGAAGCCTTGCGCCATCTGCTCCAGGCCCTGCCGAAGGACTCGCCGGGGATCGCCGTCGTCCAGCATATGCCGGAAAATTTCACCGCGGCCTTCGCCGGCCGGCTCGACAGCCTGTGCGCCGTCGCGGTGAAGGAGGCCGCCGACGGCGACCTCGTCACGCGCGGCCGCGTGCTGATCGCTCCCGGCAATCGCCATATGCTGCTGCATCGCAACGGAAACAATTATCGGGTCGCCATCAAGGACGGCCCCCTGGTCACCCGTCACCGGCCGTCGGTGGATGTGCTCTTCCGCTCCGCCGCCCAATATGCCGGACCGAACGCCCTGGGAATCCTGATGACCGGCATGGGCGACGACGGCGCCAAGGGCCTGCTGGAGATGCGCCAGGCCGGCAGCGCGACCATTGCCCAGGACGAAGCCAGCTGCGTCGTCTTCGGCATGCCCAGGGAGGCCATCGCCCTCGGCGCCGCCGACCGCGTGCTGCCGCTCGACGCCCTGGCCGGCGAGATCGTCAAAAGCGGAGTTTGATCAGAGGTAGGTTTTATCCGCAGATGACGCAGAGGAACGCAGATATTTCAGAACCGGTCGGTTCTTCATCTGCGCCAATCTGCGGATAACCTGTTTTTTACTTTTCGTCACCCCCGGACGTGATCCGGGGGTCCATGGATTGCCGGGCCGAGCCCGGCAATGACGAAAATGGGAAAGTCTAGAGCGGCCAAGCGCGCGGCGGCGCGCGCCCGGCGAGGGACATCAAGAAAAGCCAAAGCGTGATGCCGATTTAAGGCATCGCGCTCTAGGTATCCAGGAAGCTCCGCAGCTTGCGGGAACGGCTGGGATGCTTGAGCTTCCGCAATGCCTTGGCCTCGATCTGCCGGATGCGCTCGCGGGTCACCGAGAACTGCTGGCCGACTTCCTCCAGCGTGTGGTCGGTGTTCATGCCGATGCCGAAGCGCATGCGCAGCACGCGTTCCTCGCGCGGCGTCAGGCTGGCCAGGACGCGTGTCGTCGTCTCGCGCAGATTGGCCTGAATGGCCGCGTCCAGCGGCAGAACCGCATTCTTGTCTTCGATGAAATCGCCCAGATGGCTGTCTTCCTCGTCGCCGATCGGCGTTTCCAGCGAGATCGGCTCCTTGGCGATCTTCAAGACCTTGCGCACTTTTTCGAGCGGCATCGAAAGCTTCTCGGCCAGCTCTTCCGGCGTCGGCTCGCGTCCGATCTCGTGGAGCATCTGGCGGGAGGTCCGCACCAGCTTGTTGATGGTTTCGATCATATGCACCGGGATGCGGATGGTCCGCGCCTGGTCGGCGATCGAACGGGTGATCGCCTGTCTGATCCACCAGGTGGCATAGGTCGAGAATTT
>JAATGN010000129.1 GCA_015654615.1 Rhodospirillales bacterium | reverse complement strand
TCGCCGTCGTCGCCTCCGAGGTGCGCAAGCTGGCCGAGCGCAGCCAGGCGGCGGCGGCCGAGATCAGCACGCTGTCCTCCCACACCGTCAAGGTGGCCGCCGAGGCCGGCAGCATGCTGACCAGGCTGGTTCCCGACATCATGAAGACTTCGGAGCTGGTCGAGGAGATCTCGGCGGCCTGCCGCGAGCAGACCATCGGGGCCGAACAGATCAATACGGCGATCCAGCAGCTCGACACCGTCACCCAGCAGAACGCCGGAGCCTCGGAAGAGATGTCGGCCACCTCCGAGGAACTGGCCGCCCAGGCCGAGCAGCTGCAGGAAACCATCGCCTATTTCCACATCGAAGACCATGGCCGCGCCAATGTCGCCGCCATCCCCGCCACGGCCAACCGGACCGGCGCCGCCAGCGGGCCGATCGCCTTCCCGCTCGCCGGACGCAGAAAGAATTCGCGCCCCGTCGGCGCTCCGACGACGGCCGGGCGCGGCATCGCCCTCAAGACGGCGGCGGTCAACGGCGGCGGCCGCAACGAGGGCTTCGCCCTCGACCTGGCCAGCGGCGGCGGCGACAGCAAGGATGCTGAATTCGAACGCTTTTAAATTCGACTCGCCGCTTGGTGACGGAAGGCGCGCGATGCCCGGCCCGAAGAGGGTTCCCGCGTTCGAGACCTCGCCGTTGCCGCCCCTGGGAAAAGGGAAGAGGACATGCGCATCACCATAAAATGGAAGCTCATCGCGACTTTCGGCCTGGTCATCCTCCTTTCGTCCGTCGCCGCCATGATCGCCATCGGCAGCCTGGCGGCGATGAACGATCGGGTCGACGGCCTGGTCAATCTCTCGGCGCAGCGGGTGAAACTGGCCGGGGCGCTCGAAGCCAAATTGCATGCCCTGCAGAAAACGGAAAAAAATCTCATCCTGTCGACCGACGATCAGATCACCGAACGCTATGAGGGAGACCTGCGCAAATTCCGCGGCCAGATGCAGGACGCCATCGACAAGCTGTCGGCCATCGCCACTCCCGAGGCCAAGAGCAAATTGGCGGCCTTCGTCCTCGAATACGACAAATTCATCGCCTCCCAGGAACAAATACGCGATCTCGCCCGGCTGAATTCCGAAAACCGCGCCAAGGTCCTGTCGGAGAAGGACGCCCGCGATTCCTTTTACCAGATGCTGGGCGTCGTCCAGCCTTTGGCCGACAAATTGGCCACTGAACTTTCCACGGCCGACCGCAGCCGCACCGCCCTGGAAGCCGCCCACCTCGTGGCGAAATTGTTCGAATTGAACAAAAATCAGAAGGTGATGGTCGTCGCCGACAGCGATCAGGAAATCGAACGCTCGGTCGGAATGGTCAATGGCGACATCGCCGAAATCCAGCGGATGCGCGAGTCTTTGCGGCGCGCGCTCGGCGATGAGGACAAGGCGACCCTCGACAGTTTCGCAGACCGTTTCGGCAAATGGCAGAAGGTCAATTCCGACCTTCAGCGTCTCGTCCAGGAGCACGGCCGCGGGCGCGCTTTCGCCCTTTCCATCGGCAACAGGGCCCTTGTCCAGCAGATGCAGGATCGTGTCGCCGACATCCTCGCCATGTCCGAAAAGGACATGGCCGACGACAAGGCCGCCTCCGACGAAAGCTACCGTTCCACCCGCCTGACGCTGATCGTCGTGCTGCTCGGCTCCCTGGTGATCGGCCTCGGGGCGGCAATCGGCCTGGCCTTCGGCCTCGGCCGCGGCATCGGCCGGGCGGTCGGCCTCGCCAACGCCGTCGCCATCGGCGATCTTTCCCGGCATGTGACGGTGGCCGGCAACGACGAGATCAAGGATCTGGTCGACGCCCTCAACCGCATGACCGCCAATCTGCGCGCCACGGCGGATCTGGCGGCGGCCGTCGCCGAGGGAGACTTGAGCGTCGCGGCCAAGCGTCTGTCGGACAAGGACACCCTGGGCATCACCCTGGAGCGCATGATCGACACCCTGCGGACCACGGCCGACGTCGCCCAGGCCATCGCCGGCGGCGATTTGACCGTCAAGGCCCGGCCGATTTCCGACAAGGACAGCCTGGGCATCGCGCTCGAGACCATGCTGGCGAAGCTGCAGACGGTGGTGTCCGACGCCTCCGGCGCGGCCGACAACGTCGCTTCGGGCAGCCAGCAGCTGTCCGCCGGTTCCGAGCAATTGTCGCAGGGCGCCTCGGAGCAGGCCTCGTCGACCGAGGAGGCCTCGGCCTCGATGGAGCAGATGGCCGCCAACATCAAGCAGACCGCCGACAACGCCGCCCAGACCGAGCGGATGGCCC
>JAATGN010000142.1 GCA_015654615.1 Rhodospirillales bacterium | reverse complement strand
TTTTCTTTTGTTTACCCCTTTACCGCTTGCCCGACCCGGGCCGCTCGGCGGCGATGCTTTTTTTCAAGGCGTCGACGATGCTGACCACATTGCCGGCCGGTGGCGGTTCTTTCGCGGCGACCTTCCGCCGGTGGCCCTTTTTCCGGGCGGCGATCAGTTTCCGCAGATCTTCCTCCAGGGAATCGCGGATCGCCGCACCGTCCCAGGGCCTGGTCCGCTTGTCGATCAGCCGGGCGAACAGCGACGGCGCGTCCGACGGCGGCGTCCCGGCGATGCCGCCGAGTTCGTCCTCCGGCGAACGGACCTCGTCTCCGTAGCGCAGGGTCCAAAGGACGATGCCCCTGCCCCGCGGTTCCAGCATCACCGCCCGTTCGCGGCGATAGAGGACCAGCCGGGCGATGCCCACCTTGCCGGTCGCGACCATCGCCTCGCGGATGACCGAGAAGGCCTCGACGCCGACCTTGTCGTCGGGGACGAGATAATGCGGCCGGTCGTACCACAGCCAGTCGATCGATTCCTTCGGAACGAAGGTCGCGACGTCGACGATCCGGGCGCTCTCCAGGGCGACGGCCTCCAACTCTTCGTCTTCCAGGATCAGATAGTTTTCCGCATCCCGCGGATAGCCCTTCGCCACCGCGTCGTCGCCGACCGCCTTGCCCGTTTCGGCATCGATATAGCGGCTTTCGACCCGATTTCCAGTCAGGCGATTCAAGGTGTGGAAGCGGACCTTTTCGGAATCGGAGACGGCCGGCACGATCGCCACCGCGCAGGTGACGAGAGACAGTTTCAGAGAACCTTTCCAAAATCGGGATTGTGCCATGCCGCCACCTTCCGCATCAGGGCCTGCGCGTCATGGGGAGCGCGCAATTTGTCGGTGTTGTCGAAAAACAGGAAAACATCGCGCGGTTCGGTCTGTCCGCCCGGCGGCCCGATGAATTCGCCGTCCTGCATCGACTTGCCGCGCGACCAGGCGGCGACGCGGGCGGACCAGCCTTCCAGCGCCCTGTCGTCGTAACCGCTGCGGTACAGCTCCTCCGAACCATGCAGGCGGCAATAGACGAAATCGGAGGTCAGATCCATCAGGCGCGGCCAGGCCACCGCATCGGCGCAGACCAGCGCCACGTCGTATTTGCGCAGCATGTCGACGAAGGCCCTGGTGCGAAAGCTTTCGTGGCGGATTTCGATGGCATGGCGCAACGGGCGCGCGCCGTCCGTCGTCAGCCAGCCCGACACCTTCAAATGACTGTCGTGCTTTGCGGCGCGATCGGCCGCCGCCTCGGTGTCATGCGGCAACATCGCCAGAAAAGGCTCCATCGTCTGTGGATTGAAGCCGAAGCTTGGCGGAAACTGCCAGAGAATCGGCCCAAGCTTGGGGCCCAGCCGCAACACGCCGGAAGCGAGAAAATTGGCGAGCGGCAGCTCGATCCCCCGCAGGCGGCGGACATGCGTGATGAAACGCGGCGCCTTGACCGTGAAGATGAAGTCGTCCGGCGTCTGCTCCGCCCAATGGGCAAAGGAATCCGGCCGCTGCAGGCCATAGAAAGTGCCGTTGATCTCGATGGCCCGGAACAAAGCGGCAGCATGGCGGAGTTCCTGCTTGTGCGGCAGGTCCGCTGGATAGAAGGTTCCACGCCACGGCGGGTAGGTCCAACCCGATATGCCGATCCGAATATCTGCCGCATGTCTCATGGCGCGACCGCGCGCCCTACCAATTGGCGCGAATTGTTTCGAGCATCCTGGTGCAAAGCACTGGAAGATCGTCCGCTTTTCGGCAGGTCACCAAGGTCTCGTCGACCACCACCGCCGCGTCGACCCAATCGGCGCCGGCCCGGCGCAAATCCGTTTTCAGCGACGGCGACGAGGTCATTTTCCGTCCACGCACCACATTGGCCTCGATCAGCGTCCAGGGGCCGCGGCCGATGGCGGCAACGGGCTTGCGCCGGTCGAAAAAATGCCGGACGAAGGCAAGGGCCCGATCGTCGGCGCGCAGCGCGTCGGGGCTGCCCAATCCGCCCGGCACGACCAGGGCCGCATATTCTTCCGGATCGGCGCGATCGAGGGCGCAGTCGACGGCGATCGTCCCGCCCTTGTCCCGGTGCAGCATGGCCTGCAGGCGCTGCCGGCCGGGAGCGACCACTTCGGCCTCGGCGCCGGCCTGCAGCAACGCCCTTCGCGGTTCGGTCAACTCGGACTGTTCGAATCCGTTGGTGGCGAGGATCGCCACACGCTTTCCATCCAGCTGGATCGCCATCATGTGAACTCCGTCTGCCAAAGGAATCGGTGGTGTCGATGGAGTAACACGCCACGGCGGGTTGGGGTTCCTGTCCCGGCATGCGAGAGCGGCGAGGGCAGGATCAAGGCCGCGCGCAAGGCGATGGTCCGATTTCGCGGCGTTCCGGAACTCATCGCTGCGAAGGGGGGTTGTATCAACCAGAATAAATTGGAGACAACCCATGAAAAAGTTCATTGTTATCAGTGCCTGCCTGCTCTTCGCCGTGCCTGCGCTGGGGCAATCGGTCGGAGAAAAGACCGGGGTCAATTCCGTCCTGTCCGTCGCGCCCAAAACCGCGGATTTCGTCACGGAAGTCGCCGTCAGCGACATGTTCGAGATCCAATCGAGCCAACTGGCGACGGCCCGCGGCGATGCGGCGACGAAATCGTTTGCCACGCAAATGATTACCGACCACCAGAAGACGACCGGCGAGCTGAAATCGATCGTCCAGGGCGGCACGGTGACCGCGACCCTGCCGACCGGGCTGGATTCCTCTCATCAGAAGAAACTGGACAAGCTCAAGAGCTTGAATGGCGCCGCCTTTGCCAAGCAATACCGAAGCGATCAGATCAGCGCCCACAAGAGCGCCGTGTCCCTGTTTCAGCGCTATGGAAAGGGCGGCGACAACGACGCTTTGAAAGAGTGGGCCAACACGACGGTGCCGGCATTGAGCCACCACCTGCAGATGGCGCAAAACCTGGGAAAGTGAGGTGAGCGAAGAAAAAGAGCCCGAAAAACCGTCAGCGCTGAGGAAGCCCGTCGTCCGCATCGCGCTGCAAAAAGCCCTGGGCCTCGGCTGGGACGCGCCGAAGCCGGAGGCTCCATAAGGAAGGCGACCATAAGAATGAAGGTGGCACCGGCGGGGACGCCGGTGCCACTTTTCCTTATTCTTCCGAAGCGGCTTACGCCGGGACCGCCATTCCCTTGACCACGGCCGGGCGTTCGCCGAGGATTTTCCGCCACCGGGTGATATTGGGGAAAGCCTCCAGGTCGATGCCCTGCCACTCATAGCGCTGGGTCCAGGGATAGATGGCGACATCGGCGATCGAATAGTCGCCGGCGACATAACCGCTTTTCGCCAACTGCTTTTCCAGCACGCCGTACAGCCGCTCGGTCTCCGCCGTGTAGCGGTCGACGGCATAGGGGATCTTTTCGGGGGCGAATTTGCGGAAATGATGGGCCTGGCCCAGCATCGGGCCGAAACCGCCCATCTGCCACATCAGCCATTGCAGGACGTCGAAGCGGGCCGTGGCCTCCTTCGGCAGCAGCTTGCCGGTTTTTTCGGCCAGGTAAATCAGGATCGCCCCCGATTCGAACAGGGCGAAAGGCTTGCCGGCCGGGCCCCGCGGATCGACGATGGCGGGAATCTTGTTGTTGGGGCTGATCGCCAGGAAATCGGGTTCGAATTGCGCGTTCTT
>JAATGN010000269.1 GCA_015654615.1 Rhodospirillales bacterium | reverse complement strand
CCGTCTTCGAACACCACATAGACGAAGGAGGCGCCGAAGAAGGAAAAGCCGCGCACCACCTTCGATTTCGGCACGCTCAGCATGGCCGTGGTCAGGGGATAGGTGACCTGGTCCTCGACCACCTGGGGGGCTTGTCCGGGATATTCGGTGTAGAGGATCACCTGGGTATCGGACAGATCGGGCAGGGCGTCGAGCGGCAGATGCACCGTCGCATAAACGCCGGTGGCGGCGATGGCGAAAGTGCCGAGAAGCACCAGGAAGGCATTCTTCACCGACCAACGAATGAGACTGGCGATCATAGCACTGCCCTGATTGAAGCCCTCCCCCTCGATGGGGGAGGGTTGGGTGGGGGTGATGCCGGCGTCGGACGAGGACGGCGGTGTGCGGCCCAGCCATCACCCCCACCCCAGCCCTCCCCCATCAAGGGGGAGGGAGTCCTGCACGCTGACATCATTTCTGGAACCCCTGCAGGGCCGCCCGCAGATTGCTTTCGGCGTCGATCAGGAAGGTGGCGGTGACGACGACCGTTTCGCCCGGAACCAGGCCGCCCAGGATCTGGACGTAACCATCGGCCCGGGCCCCGGTCTTGACGTCGCGCGGCTCGAAGCGGCCCTCGCCCTTGTCGACCAGGACGACCTTGCGGGTGCCGGAGTCGAGCAGGGCGGAATCCGGCACGGCCAGAACGTCCTCGTCCTGGGCGGAGGTGGCGATGTCGACCGTCCCATAGAGGGCCGGCTTCAGGCGCTGGTCCGGATTGGGCAGTTCGATGCGGATCTTCGCCGTCCGGGTCTCGGCCGACAGGGTCGGATAGATGAAGGTGATCTTGCCGGTGAAGGTGAGGCCGGGCAGCGCGTTGAAGGTCACCGAGGCCTCTTCGCCGAGATGCACGGAGGCCAAATCCTGCTCGAACACTTCGGCGATGACCCAGACGCTCGACAGATCGGCGATGCGATAGAGCACATCGCCCGGCATGAAGCGCTGGCCGCGGATGGCGTTCTTCTCCAGCACCACGCCGCCGGCCGGCGAGCCGAAGGTCAGGGTCCGCGAGGTGGTTCCGCCCTTTTTCAGCTTTTGCACCTGGGCATCCGAAATGTCCCAGTTGCGCAGACGCTGCAGCGCCCCATCGGCCAGCAGGCGGGCCGAATCCAGGGCTTCCGGGCTGGCGTCGGAAGACAGCGATTGCAGCCCCTTCCAGGCGGCCAGATATTCCTGCTGGGCCAGCACCAGATCGGGACTGTAGATCTCCATCAGGGCATCGCCCCGGCGCACCGCCTGGCCGGTGGTGTCGACATGCAGCGTCTCGATATAGCCTTCGAACTTGGGGGCCACCAGGGCGACCCGGCGCTCGTCGACCTGGACCGTTCCCACCGCGCGCACGGTGTGGGTCAATTTGCGCAAGGCCGCGACCTCGGTCCGCACGCCCAGCTTCTGCACCCGGTCCTGCGAAATCTTCACGGTCGAGCCGCTGTCCTCGCCCTCATAGACCGCGACATAGTCCATGCCCATGGGGTCTTTCTTCGGCACCGGCGAGGTATCGGGCAGCCCCATCGGGTTGCGGTAATAGAGGATCTTGCCCTTTCCCGGGGCGGGCGCCGGTTCGGCGGCCGGAACCGCGGCGGCGGCTGGCGGCTCCTCGTCGGCATAAACGGCCACGAAGTCGCGTCCGTCGGCGGTCTTTTTCGCCTCGGGCGAGAAATCGGCCTTGCCGGTGGGGTCCTTGTAGTAAAGCACCGGGCGGTCCATCTTCGCCATGTCATGCGCCGCCGGCGCCGCGGCCGGCCTTGCCGTTTCGGCCTGCCGCGGCGCGGCGCGGCCGAGCCAGTAGCCGCCGCCCAGCCCCACCGCGACGGCGACGCCGGCCGCGGTGATCGTCTTGAAGGGGCTGGTCCGGCTCATAGCTCGTCTCCCATCAGCCGTTCGAGGTCGGCCAGGCCCATTTGTTGTTCGAGTTGCGCCTGCAGATGGGCGACGTGGGTCTTTCGCCATTGCTGCTCGGCGGTCAGGACCATGATGAATTCCCCCTTGCCGAGCTCATAGGCATGCGCGGCGCTCTCGAAACCGATGCGGGCCTGCGGAAGCGAGCTGTCGATCATCAGCTTTTCCATGCGCCGCCCCGTCTCCAGGCTCCAATAGGCGTCGGTCAGCATGTTTTCGATCTCCAGTTGCTTGCCCTGCCGCTTGACCTTGGCCGCGCTGGCCATGGCCTTGGATTCGCCGATCTCGGCGTCGCGCAGGCCGCCCCGGATCGGAATATTGACTTCGAGCATCGCCTCGTAACCGTCGAACCGGCCGTTGGCCTTCACCGCGCCCAGCGAGACGCCGACGTCGGGGTACCAGCTTTTCTCCGCCAGGTCCGTGGTCCGATCGGCCGAGTCGATGACGGCGTCCTGGGCCTTGAGGTCCGGGTTGGAGCGCAGGGCCCGCTCGGTCACCTCGGCCAGATCGATGGTCGGGGGAATCGGGCGCAGATAGGGCGTCTCGGAAATCGGTTCGTTGGGGCCGCGACCGATCAGGGTATTGAGCCGGACCTTGGCCTTGCGGCGCTCTCCGTCCAATCGGGCCAGTTCGAACGACAGCTCGGTCCGCTCGATTTCGGCGCTGGTGGCTTCCTGCTGCGTCCCGACGCCCTGGCCATAGCGGGCCGCCGCCAGTTTGGCGATGGCGGACAATCGCGGCAGCAATTCGTTGTCGAGATCCAAGGTCTGATGGATCTGGTGATACTGGGCGTAAGCGATCTTCACCCGCGCCACCAATTCGTTGTCGACGACCTTCCTGAGCAGAACCGCGTTCTTGGCATTCGCCTCGGCGATTTCGCGCTTCAGGTCGCGCTTGCCCCACAGGGGAAAGTCCTGCTCGATGAACAGCTTGTCGGTGCGCGGCAGGCGACTGGGCAGATAATTCGAGGCGCCCCGCGG
>JAATGN010000329.1 GCA_015654615.1 Rhodospirillales bacterium | reverse complement strand
GACCCACCCTGGATGAAAATGGCAGATTTCTGCGGATTATTGATGGAGGTCAATCCTTTTTTCTGTCTAGCCGAAGGCGCGGCAATCCAGGATCCCGCCACTGTTGCTGGATTGCTTCGCTCCGCTCGTTATGACGCGATTGTTTCTTACGAGCCCTTAGCGGCCAAAAGGGATTCACCACGGAGACACGGAGAGCACGGAGAAAAGTCATAAATAATGCACCTCTCCGTGTTCTCCCGTGTCTCCGTGGTGAATGATGACACTCTCCGCGCTTCCGCCCCGACGCCGCCGGCCCCTCCCCAAGGCCGGCGGTGTTTTTTTACGTTCCGGCCGGCCGACAGCTTACTGACAGGTTCGTCGACTAAAATCGTCCAGTCTCTTCCGAACATCAAAAAAAGAATGCCACCGTGGAGAATGGAAATGTCGACCTCGATAAATGCTGCGACCCATAAGATAAGCCCCGGGACTCTCACGGAAAGCGAGATCGAAAAGGAGAGGTTCTGGCCCAACGGATGGTGGAGGATATTCGACTTCAAAATAGGAATCGTCCCGCTTCCTGTTTACCTGATCCTCATCGCCCTCATCGCGGCATTCCTCCATCTGGGAAATGGGAAACTGGCGTCCGATCTTCTGGTATCGATCGCCATCCTGGCCGTCGGCGGCTTTACCTGCGGTGAAATCGGCAAGCGCCTGCCGATCGTCAGGAATCTCGGAGCGGCGGCGATTTTCGCCACATTTCTCCCATCCTATCTGGTCTATGCCCATTTGCTGCCCGATCCCGTGGTGGCCTCGACCAAGGAATTCTTCAAGGCGAGCAATTTCCTCTATCTCTACATCGCCTGCATCATCGTCGGCAGCATCGTCGGCATGGATCGTCAGAGCCTGATCAAAGGCATCGTCAAGATCTTCGTTCCCCTGGCCTGCGGCGTGGTCGTCGCGGCCTGCGCCGGCACCCTGGTCGGCACGCTGCTGGGCCTGGGCACGTTCCACACCTTCTTTTACATCATCGTTCCGATGATGGGCGGCGGCGTCGGGGAAGGGGTCATTCCCATTTCCATCGGCTATGCCCTGATCACCGGAGGGGACCAGGGAAGCATCCTTGCCGAGATCCTGCCGATGGTCATGATGGGCAGCCTCGCCTGCATCGTCTTCTCCGGCCTGTTGAACCATCTCGGCCAGCGCAGACCCGATCTCACCGGGAACGGCCGCATCACGCCGGACGGAGAGCAAGGCATCGGCGACATCCGAGGAGCCACCACCGGCGTCATCGACCCCGTCACCGTCGGCGCCGCCGGCGTCACCGCCGTCACGCTTTATCTGATCGGCGTGCTCGGCCAGAAGCTGTTCGACTTCCCGGCTCCGGTTTCCATGCTGTTCGTCGCCTTCCTGATGAAGGCCACCAAGGCGGTGTCGCCGCAATTGCAGCAGGGCGGCCAGGTCATTTCGAAGTTCTTCGCGATCTCCGTCACCTATCCCCTGTTGTTCTCGGTCGGAGCCTCCATCACCCCCTGGGAAAAGCTGACCTCCGCCTTCACCCTGCTCAATATCGTCGTCATCGTTTCAACCGTCGCCGTGCTGATGGCCACCGGCTTTTTCGTCGCCAGGCGCATCAATATGTATCCGATCGATGTCGCCGTCGTCTGTTCCTGCTCGGCGGCCCAGGGCGGCACCGGCGACGTGGCCATCCTGTCGGCGGCCAATCGCCTGCAATTGCTGCCGTTCTGCTCGATCGCCACCCGGCTCGGCGGCGCCACCGTGGTGACCGTCGCCCTGACGCTGATGCGCTTCGTCCTTTGACTAACGTTGGCCACGAGCGGCGCCGGCGTCCCGGCCCGCCTCCGGTGGGAGCACAAATAAGAGTTTGAACCGCCAAGGAACCAAGGCACAAAAGAGGCCGGTGCCTCGGGTCTTGGCGGTTCAGCGTTCCAAGCCCCTCGAACGCCGGGAAGACAGGGCGAGGTTGCATGCGGATCCTGCTCGTTGAGGACAATGTCGAATTGGCGAACTGGATCGCCAAGCTGCTGCGCGGCGACAATTTCGCCGTCGATTGCGTCTATGACGGCGAAGATGCCGACCATGCCTTGCGCGTCAACGAATTTTCCCTGGTGATCCTGGATCTTTCCCTCCCCAGGATGGGCGGCCTCGAGGTTCTGCGCAGGCTTCGCCAACGCGACAACGCGGTGCCCGTCATCATTCTGACGGCCAATTCCAGCCTGCGCGGACGCGTCGGCGGGCTCGACGAAGGCGCCGACGACTATCTGGCCAAACCCTTCGAAATCGCCGAGCTCGAAGCGCGGATCCGGGTCCAGTTGAGACGCGCCAACAACCGTGCGGACCCGATCATCCGTTATGGCGACATCGCGCTCGATTCGAGAACCCGCCAATTTTCGATGGACGGCAGGACGCTCGTCCTGACGCCGCGCGAACACGCCGTACTCGAATATCTTCTGCACAAGGCGGGCCGGACGGTCAGCAAAACGCAGATCCGCGAAAACGTCTTCGATTTCGACGACGATGCCGACCAGAGCGCGATCGAGGTCTATATTCATCGCCTGCGCAAGAAAATCGAAGGCAGCCGCGTCCGGATAAAGACCTTGCGCGGCCTCGGCTACGCCCTTCAATGCCATGAAGACTGACCTGCATTTCTCATACCCCTGTCGTCGTCATCGCGTTTTGGGGAGGCGATCCGACAAGTCGCGGCCCGTTCGGGCAGGGGTATGAGAAATGCAGGTTAAAAGCCTCAGAACCTATCTTCTGTTCTGGCTGCTGGCGCCGCTGGCCGGGGTGGTTCTGGTCAATGTCTTCAGCGGCTATCGGGCCGCCAGCCATACGGCCGATATGGTCACCGACCGCACCCTGGTGGCCTCGGCCACGACGATCGCCGAGGAAATTTTCGTCGTCGACGGCGTCATCGATGTCCAGGTCCCGCCCGCCGCCATCGAAATGTTCAACACCGGACACGGCGACCTGGTCTTCTACAGCGTGCAGACGCGCAACGGCCAGTTGCTGACCGGCTCTCCGGACATCCCGCCCCCCGAGGCGTCGAAACCGGACCGCCATCCGCTTTTCTACCAGGGATCCTATCGGGGACGCCCGTTGCGGCTCGTCGCCCTGACGCACCCGATCGTCGGAGCCGACGAGGCGAATCCCGTCACGGTTTTGGTCGGGCAGACGCTGAACAGCCACGACGACATGGTTCGCGATCTGCTCCAGGGGTCCATCGGTCAGCAGGTCGTCCTGCTGGGCGTCGCGGCGATCCTCGTCTTCATCGGATTCCGCCGGGGATTGGCGCCCGTCATGCGTCTGCGCGACGCCGTCCTCGACGACAAGCGGGACGCGCTCGTCCCCTTGCCGACCACCAGCGTCCACACCGAGCTGAGACCGTTGGTCGAGGCTCTGAACGAATATAAACGCCGGGTCCGCGCGCAGATGGATGCCCAACGGCGCTTCATCTCGAACGCCGCCCACCAGATCAAGACGCCGCTGACCCTTCTCGCCACCCAGGCGGCCTTCGCCGAGCGGGCGAGAAACGTGGCCGACCGCAAGGAGGGGTTGGCCGCCCTGCAGACCGGCGTCCGGCAGTTCGCCCATCTGGTCAATCAGCTTCTGACCCTGTCGCGGGCCGAACCGGGAGCGCGGCGGCCGCGGCACGAGCGGGTCGACCTGGCCGCGGTGGCGCGACGGGTGCTGGAAGAATTCTCCGCCGTCGCCCTGGCCCGCGATATCGACCTGGGTTTCGACGCGTCCGGGGAACCGACGGTCGTCATCGGCGACGAAACCATGTTGCGGGAGATGATCGTCAATCTGGTCGACAACGCCCTGCGCTATACCCCCGCCGGGGGAACCGTCGTGGTCGGCCTGGAGCGCACTTCGGAGGCCTGCGTCCTGGCCGTCGCCGACAACGGTCCGGGAATTCCGCCGGAAGAGACGTCCCGCGTTTTCGAACGCTTCTATCGCGTCCTGGCGAACGGCGGAGAAGGCAGCGGCCTCGGCCTCGCCATCGTCCGCGAGGTCGTCGGCGCGGCCGGCGGCACCGTGACGCTGAGCCCCCCGCCGACCGGCCACGGTCTCATCGTCGCGGTCACCCTCCCGCGATCAACCGGGCATGAGCATGAATATCCGACGGCTTAAACCCGATATCCGTTCCCTTAAAGCCCCGGTGGGCCGGGCCTCCGCGCCCGTCTTTTCCGAAAAAACGCGGGCCGGGACGCCCGCGCCACTGGGACCCTTAAGTCGACAGCATGGCCTTTCTTCGTGTCCTTCGTGGTGAATTCCTCTTTTGAGGCTCTCCGCACGCCGGAGATGAAAAAGATCGTCGGCCCGCGAAGGGGTCGCATTCCAGAGCCTCAGTTCCCCTGGGGCCGCCAGTGGCGCGGGCGTCCCGGCCCGCGTCTCTCAAGGATAAGGCGGGCGCGGAGGCCCAGCCTACCGGCAAAAGGGAACCCGTATCGGTAATCCCGATGCCCCGTCAGTTCCTGGTCTCCGCGCTGTCCGGAGCGGGAGCCGCGGTGGAACGCAAGCTTTTCTCCGCCATGTCGACATATTCCGTCGTATAGGTCTGGCGAAGATCGATTTCTTTTTCCCGCAGGACCTTGCTGAAGGACGACAGCACCTTCAGAGTCGTTTCCGGGCATCCTTCCGGCATCCGTCCGTCCACCGTGAACATCGCCATGCCTTCGGCCAGGCGTTCGACGTAAAGCGCCTTGTCTCCCTCGAAATAGCCGTCGGGCAGATTGGCGGCTATTTCCGCGGCGCTGTGCGACGCGATGTAACGCATCGTCTTCACGAAGGCCGTCGCCAGCTTCCGGGCATCGTCCCGATGCGTCTCCAGCCAGGAGGTCCGGACATAGAACGCCGCTCCGGGATAGCATCCACCGATGATCGCCCTGGTCGATTCCGGCGTCCGCAAGTCGACCAGAATCTTGGCGCCGTCGTTTTTCAGCAATCGGCCGGCCGTGGGATCGGTCGTCATCCCCGCATCGATTTTGCCCTGTTTCATCGCCTCGATGAAACGATCGCCCGCCTCGATCGGCACCAATCGATAGTCGCCGAATTTCAAGCCGTTCAGATGTCCGATGTAGCGTGTCAGAAAATCCGTGGACGATCCCAAACCGGCCACGCCGAGGCGACGACCCTTGAGTTCGGCCGGTATGGCGATCTGATCGGCCAACGGCGCGCCGACCAGTTCCATTTCGCCGGGGGCCCGGCTGAACTGGACCACCGCGACCACGTAATTGCCGCGCCCCTGCAAAGCGATGGTGTGATCGTAAAATCCGATCACCCCCTGGGCGGCCCCGGACAGAAGCTCGTTTTGCGCCTCGACGCCGGCCGTGGCGTCGACCAGCCTGACGTCCAATCCCTCGTCGGCGAAATATCCCAACTTCTCGGTCAGGATCGCCGGCAAATAGATTTGCTTTTCCATACCGCTCACGATGATGGTGATGGCGGCGAACGCCGTGTTCGCGAAAAAGACCGACAGGAGGGCGACGCCGGCCGCCGCAAGGAAATTCACAGGACGAAGACCCAAAACGCGCCTCCTTTGTCCGGAAGGGGGCCATCGTTCCGCGCCGGACGCCGCCGATGCGGAGTTTCCGTCCCACCCCGGAAAGCCCCGGGCGAGCGGCCCCATCCTCGGGTTGGAAGGCAGGATACAGCGCGGGATGCACCGCGTGAAGCGGCGAACGGCCGGATGAAAGCTCGACATTAGGATAATCTGGAAATCGGCGGTGCGGAACGCTCGCCAAGCGGCATGACGATCGCCGGTTCACCTGCGGCCCGGAAAAATGTCATTCTCCGGCAGGCCGCAGCTTAAGGAACGAGGGATGACTCCAGAAATGCCCAGCCCGGACGGCGAACCGGTCAGCCTCGAGCAGATGCTCGCGGCGAGGGAGCGGCGGGCCGCCCGTCAACAGGCGGCCCTGGCCCGTTTTGCCGGGCCGGTCGTCTCGCTCGGCGTGGTGATGCCGGGACCGGTGAAGGACAATGCGCAGTCCCGCACCATTCTCGAGGCGGCGATACGCGCTCTCGACGCGCTTTTCCTCGAGACGCAATGGCCGGTTCGCCTGTTCGAACCGGTCTTCGGACCGACCGGCCCCGAGGCGATCTACGTCCTCGACGCCGACGCCGCGGCGGTCAAACGGCGTCTGGTCGGACTTGAGGACACCCATCCGTTGGGCCGCCTGTGGGATCTCGACGTCATTTGTCCGAGGCGGGGGATCCTTTCGCGCCGCAGCTTAGGGCAGGCGTCCCGCCGCTGTCTCGTCTGCGACGCCGAGGCCCATGCCTGCACCCGGTCGCGGCGGCATTGCCTGACCCAGCTGCTGGCGGTCATCGGGGAGACGCTCGAGCGCTATCGCCGCTCTCCGCTTTCCTGAAGGCGCGGCGCCCGATGGGAAGAATCGACGCCTCCCCCCTCGAGCGGACTTGCTGACCGGAACGACGGACGGCTACTCTTCGCGAAACGGCATCGCGGCCGGCATCTCGACGTCCAAGGGGTCATGAGCTTTCCGCATCATCAGATCGTCGACGAGGCATTGACCGAAGCATCGGCCCGCTACGACTTCGTCCTGGTTCCCGGACTCTACGACAGCGGCCCCGAACATTGGCAAAGCTTCTGGCAGAACCGCCACGGCTTCTGGCTGCGCGTGACCCAAAGCCGCTGGAACGATCCCGACATCGGATTGTGGACCGACGCCATCCGCCGGCTGCTGGTCGGCAGCCGGCGCCCGGTCATCCTGGTCGGCCACAGCTTCGGGGCCCTGGCCTCCTGCTGCGTGGCGGCCGACGGGCAGCATCGCATCGCCGGACTGATGCTGGTGGCGCCGGCCGAGCCGTCGAGGTTCGAAGTGGAAGACCGTATCCCGATGGCGCCGCTCCACGTCCCGACCATCGTCGTGGCCAGCCGCAACGACCCGGTCATCCGCTTCGGACGGGCCGTCTATTGGAGCAAAGTCTGGAACGCCGATCTCGCCGACGTGGGAGAAGCCGGCCACATCAATGCCGAAGCCGGATTCGGTCCGTGGCCCTATGGCCTGCAGATTCTGAAGGAACTGGTGGCGACCGTCGACGCCCACGCGGCCGGTGTCCCGCTCGCGCCCTGAAAATCCTCGCCCCGCCGTTCCGGCGGCGCGATTGGACGGCGGCCGCCCGAGCGAGCCGAGCCGAGCCGGAGAGCGCTCAGATTGAATTCGCGCTCGATCCATAACAATATTTTGATGAATAGATCAAAATATTATCAATGCCGACCAAAGATCGTAACGTGGCCGACAATATCCGCGGCGATTTATTGAATACTTGGGTGTTCCATGACTTTCCGGCCGAGAAAGGCCAGTCGCCCCGCATCCGGCAATAATCGGCTGAAAAAACAACCGGCGCCGGACTCCCGGACGGGAAAAGGAAGAGCCGATGGAGAATGGTGCGCCCGGAGAGATTCGAACTCCCAACCCCCAGATCCGTAGTCTAGTGCTCTATCCAATTGAGCTACGGGCGCATCTCCGAGCCACACCGGACGGCGAGGCGGAGGACGGGGAACATACTCAAACCACATCCTCTCCGCAAGGCAAAATGTGCACGGCCGCCAACTTGCCCGCACGCCCCCCCTTTTCAAGCCAAAAGCGGCTTGTCGCCCTTGCTGCATTTGAGTACACTCGCCCGAAGATTTGCTGGGGGAGCAAATTTCTTTCCATTACAGAAATTCTAAAAAGATCCCGGCCGCATCGACCATAAACTCGCGAGTCAAGGTGCACTGCCCGATGGCTTTCAGTAAAACCCATTCCGTCGCCGTCTTAGCGGCACTCCTTCTCGGTGGATGCGCTTTCGCCGACCAGGCCCTGTTTCCCTCTCTCTCGCCGCCATCGGATAACTCTTCTTCGACGGCTGGCGCGACGACTGCGCAATCGCAGGCCGTCGCCGTCAGCAGCTACACCGTGCCGAAGGTCTCGTCCGGTGAATCGACCGGTACTTTCGTCGGTCAGAAAGTCTCCAGCCTGCGAAGCGATCTGCAGCAGCTCCAGACCTCGCTGACGGGCCAGAACGGCCAGTTGCAGCAAATTCGCGACCAGACGGTTCAAGATTCGCAAAGTTACCATGGTACGGTGGCCGCCATCGAATCGCGGCTGCAGGTCGGCACGACGCTCGGCAATCCGATTCTGGTCCAGCAATGGAACGACGCCCAGGGCGCCCTGGACCGCATCAACGAAGACGTCCTGAAGATGAACCGCCTGACCACCGACGTCGCCTCGACCTCCGGGCTGGCCGCCTATCTTCTCGATTCGGTGCGCGCCGCCCGCGGCCTGTCGGGCGCCGTCGACGAGGATCATCGTCAATTGCGCGTTCTCGAAGACGAAACCAACGGAACCATCGTCCTGATCGAACGGCTGCTGACCGACTTGGCGGCCGACGTGCAGCGCCAGCAGCAATATGTTTCCAACGAACGCAGCAATCTCAACACGCTCGCCGTCGCCATCAAGAATGGCCAGCTCTACGGCGCGTCCCTGGCCAACGCGGCTTATGGCAGCACATCGCTCGGCGTCGCGGCGACATCGCCGAGCGTTGCCGGCACCACCGACCGCCCCCTGGTCGTCATCCGCTTCGACCGCCCGAACATCGCTTATGAAGACGCGCTGTACACGGCGGTCAAGGGCGCCCTGGACCGCCGGCCCTCCGCGGTCTTCGACGTCGTCGCCGTATCGCCGTCCGTCGGGTCGCCGGGAACGGCCGCGTTGGGCGAAACCGCCGCGCGCCGCAATGCCGAGGCCGTGGTACGGTCGCTTTCCCAGATGGGCCTGCCCTCGGAGCGCGTTCGCATCTCGTCCTTGAGCAGCCCCGACGCCAGCAACGGCGAGGTCCGGGTTTTCGTCCGCTGAGCGATACTTGAAGATTTCTTGAAAAAGCCGGCCCCTGGGCCGGCTTTTTTCGTTCCTTTGGTTGCCTAGGCCTGGCGCCTGCGGTTAAATGCGGCCCCTATTTCGGGAGTATTCACATGGGTCAAGATTTTACCGGCAACGCGGCGATCAAGATCGGCTGGGACGCCTTGCATCGCGACTCCGTCATCCTGTCGCAGAAGCTCCGCTCCAAGGGCCCCTTCAAGGGGATCATCGCGGTGGCGCGCGGCGGCCTGGTCCCGGCGGCCGTGGTGGCGCGCGAACTGGACATCCGCCTGGTCGATACGGTCTGCGTGTCGAGCTATGACGACAACGTCCAGCGCGACGATCTGCTGATCCTGAAACCGGTGGAAGGCGACGGCACCGGTTGGCTGGTCATCGACGATCTGGTCGATTCCGGAAAGACCTTCCGACAATTGCGCAAGATGCTGCCCAAGGCGCATTACGCCACGGTTTACGTCAAGCCGGTCGGCCAGGACACGGTCGATACCACGGTGATTCCCATCGATCAGGAAATCTGGCTGGTCTTCCCCTGGGACGACGACCCGGCGAACTGGCGGCTGCACCGCGGCTGAGGCACGCCGCTCAAGCCGGTGGCACCGGCAGGGACGCCGGGGCCACCTCCGAGGGTTCTTCCTTTTATGTCACCCGCGTCTTCGGCGGATAAGGCGGGCGCGGAGGCCCGCCCCACTGGGTCGCCCCCTTTGAGAGGGCCTTACTTCGATCTATCGACGACCGCCACATTGTCGATCAGGCGGGCCTTGCCCAGGTGCGCCGCGACGAGGATGCGGGCCGGTCCCGTGACGCTTTCCAGCGGCGTCAGCCATGTCGCATCGCGGACGCTTAAGTAATCGATCGCCGAAAAACCGGCGCTCAGCAATTGCCGCTCGCCCCAGGCGACTTGCTCGGCGACCGCCGCGCCGGCGGCCAATCGCTCCGCCATCGCCGCCAGCGTCCGATGCAGGACGGGAGCGACGGCCCGTTCCGCCGGCGTCAGATAGGCATTGCGCGAGCTCATGGCCAAGCCGTCGCTTTCCCTGACGGTCGGGACGCCTTCGATCGCCACCGGAATGTCCAGATCACGCACCAGGCGGCGGATCACCTGCAGTTGCTGGTAATCCTTTTCGCCGAACAGGGCGACGTCGGCGCCCGACTGCAACAGAAGTTTGGTCACCACCGTGGCGACGCCGGAGAAATGCCCCGGCCTGAAATCGCCGCAAAGCCCTTCCGAAGGACCGCCCACGGTGATGGCGGTGGCGAAGCCTTCCGGATACATTTCCTCGACCGGCGGCGCATAAAGGCCGTGCGCCCCGGTCTTCAGCAACAGCAGCGCGTCTTGCGATTCCCGCCGCGGATAACTGGCGAAATCCTCCTGCGGACCGAATTGGGTCGGATTGACGAAAACGCTGGCGACGGCGCG
>JAATGN010000246.1 GCA_015654615.1 Rhodospirillales bacterium | reverse complement strand
CGGGCGATGCCCGCTCCGTTCCCCACGTCAA
The DNA here is from genome assembly GCA_015654615.1 of Rhodospirillales bacterium. Taxonomy (GTDB): domain Bacteria; phylum Pseudomonadota; class Alphaproteobacteria; order Rhodospirillales; family Magnetospirillaceae; genus Telmatospirillum. The sequence continues at coordinate 10,743 of JAATGN010000246.1, read as the reverse complement.
CCATCATCCGAAATGACCCGACCGGAACCGGCGCCAGCCGGTGACTGGCGCGTTGAGCGCCCGCGCAATCGTTTGCGCGAAAGCCAAGGGGCCGGAGGCCCCGCCCGGCGCCTTGAGGGCTATTTATACGAACTTCCTTGTTCATCCTGGCTTCCTGGCTATACTGCGCCGCGACAAACCTTCCGGAGGATTTCATGGCGGAGAGCTCGTTTGACGTTGCCGGCATCGGCAACGCCATCGTCGATGTGCTCGCCCATGCCGACGATAAAACCTTGGCCGCCCTTGGGTTGGACAAGGGCGTGATGACCCTGATCGACGCCGATCGGGCCGAGATGATCTATGCCGGCATGGGGCCGGCGGTCGAATGCTCGGGCGGTTCCGCGGCCAATACCATCGCCGGTGTCGCGGCGCTGGGCGGCAAGGCGGCCTATATCGGCAAGGTCAGGAACGACCAGCTGGGGACGGTGTTTCGTCATGACCTGCGAAGCCAGGGCGTGGTGTTCGACACGCCGGCCGCGGTCGACGGAACGTCGACGGCCCGTTGCATGATTTTGGTCACGCCGGACGCCCAGCGCACGATGCAAACCTATTTGGGTGCTTGCATCGAACTGGGTCCGGATGATATCGACGCACAAGTGTTGAGCCGTGCGCGGGTCACCTATCTGGAAGGTTACCTGTGGGATCCGCCGCAAGCCAAGGCGGCCTTCCGCAAAGCCGCCACCATTGCCCACGCGGCGGGCCAAAAAGTCGCCCTGTCGCTGTCCGATCCGTTTTGTGTCGAGCGCCACCGCGCCGAGTTTCTCGAACTGATGACCGATCATATCGACATCCTGTTCGCCAACGAGGCCGAGATCACCGCGCTTTACCGGACCGATCTGGACAGCGCCATCCGCGACCTGAAGAACCACGTCGGCGTGGCCGCCCTGACCCGGGGGGCCCAAGGTTCGGTGGTCACCGACGGCGAAACGGTGGTGAGCTGTTCGGCCGAACCGGTCGCCGCCGTGGTCGACACCACCGGGGCCGGCGATCTTTATGCCGCCGGTTTTCTCTACGGCTACACCCAGGGCCGCGACCTGGGAACATGCGCCCGATTGGGCGGCATCTGCGCCGCCGAAATCATCGGGCATATCGGTGCCCGCCCGGCGGTCGATCTCGCCCAACTGGTCACCCACACGCTTTCGCATACGGTTTGAGTCATGGAACTTCGCAACATCGCCATCATCGCCCACGTCGACCACGGCAAGACCACGCTGGTCGACGCAATGCTCCGTCAATCCGGCACCTTCCGCGCCAATCAGCAGGTCGCCGAACGGGTGATGGATTCCAACGATCTGGAAAAAGAACGCGGCATCACCATCCTGGCCAAATGCACCTCGGTGCTGTGGAAGGAGACCCGCATCAATATCGTCGATACTCCCGGTCATGCCGATTTCGGCGGGGAAGTCGAACGGATCCTGTCGATGGTCGATGGCGTCGTGGTGCTGGTCGATGCCGCCGAAGGTCCGATGCCGCAGACCAAATTCGTCACCGGAAAGTCGCTGGCCCTCGGCCTGCGGCCCATCGTGGTGATCAACAAGGTCGACCGCGGCGACGCCCGGCCGCATCAGGTGCATGACGAAGTCTTCGACCTGTTCGCCATCCTGGACGCCAGCGACGAACAGCTCGACTTCCCGACCCTGTTCGCCGTCGGCCGCGACGGTTGGGCCGACGACAGCCTGGAAGGGCCGCGCAAGGATCTTTCCACGCTGTTCGACCTGATCGTCAAGCATGTGCCGCCGCCCGAACATGACCTGACGGCGCCCTTTTCCATGTTGGCCACCACGCTGGAAGCCGATCCCTATCTGGGGCGCGTGCTGACCGGCCGCATCCATGCGGGAACGGTCAAGCTGAACCAGATGGTGAAGTCGCTGTCGCGCGACGGCCAGCTGATCGAGCAGTTCCGCATCGCCAAGATCCTGGCCTATCGCGGCATCGAACGGGTCGCCCTGGAGGTCGCCGAGGCCGGCGACATCGTCGCCGTTTCGGGAATGACCAAGACCACGGTGGCCGATACCATCTGCGCGGCCGAGGTGACCGAGGCCCTGTTCTCCCAGCCGATCGATCCGCCGACGCTGGCCATGACCTTCGCGGTCAACGACAGCCCGCTGGCCGGCCAGGAAGGCGACAAGGTGACCAGCCGCGTCATCGGGGCCCGCCTGATGCGGGAAGCCGAAAGCAATGTGGCGATTCACATCAGCGAAACGGCCAGCAAGGACGCCTTCGAGGTCTCCGGCCGCGGCGAGCTGCAATTGGGCGTCCTGATCGAGCAGATGCGCCGTGAAGGCTTCGAACTGTCGATCTCGCGCCCCCGGGTGCTGTTCAAGACCGACGAGCAGACCGGCGATCGTCTCGAGCCGATCGAAGAGGTGTTCATCGACGTCGACGAGGAATATTCCGGCGTCGTCGTCGACAAGATGAGCCAGCGCAAGGCCGAGATGATCGGGATGAAACCCTCGGGCGGCGGCAAGCTGCGCATCACCTTCCTGGCCCCGTCGCGCGGCCTGATCGGCTATCACGGCGAATTCCTCACCGATACGCGCGGCACCGGCCTGATGAACCGCATGTTCCATGGTTACGCGTCCTACAAGGGTCCGATCGAGGGACGGCGCAACGGCGTCCTGGTCTCCAACGGGCAGGGCGAAACCGTGGCCTACGGCCTGTGGTATCTGGAAGAGCGCGGACCGCTGTTCCTGGGCGCCGGCGTCAAGGTCTACGAAGGCATGATCATCGGCGAACACGCCCGCGGCAACGACCTCGAGGTCAATTGCCTGAAGGCCAAGCAGCTGACCAACATCCGGACCACCAGCAAGGACGAGGCGGTGCGCCTGACGCCGCCGCGCCGGATGAGCCTCGAGCAGGCCATCGCCTATATCGCCGACGACGAACTGGTCGAGGTGACGCCGAAAAGCATCCGCCTCAGAAAACGCCTGCTGGATCCCAACGAACGCAAGCGCGCCAGCCGTCAAAAGGAAAGCTGAGCCCCGGCATGGCCGTCGACTCGCCCTGCGTCGACATCTGCAAGATCGTCCAAAGAACCGGCTTTTGCCGGGGCTGCGGGCGGACGGCGGCCGAAATCAGGGACTGGCAGCGGGCGACGGACGCCGAAAAAACGGTCGTCCTGGCCCGCCTGCCGGCCCGCATGGGCGCGATGAGCGAGGCTGACAAAGTCTGATCGTCTGACAGGCAGTATCCGCTATTTGATCCGCAGATTATCCTTATCTCAGCCCTGCACATCGTCGAGGCGGTCGACCTGGCGCAGTTCCTTGAAGCGCCACGCCCAGAGGCCCACCACCAGAATCGTGCCCAGGCCGCCCAGGACGACGGCCGGCACCGCGCCGAGCCAGGCGGCGGTCAGGCCCGATTCGAATTCGCCCAATTCGTTGGAGGCCCCGATGAAGACCAGATTGACGGCGCTCACCCGGCCGCGCATGGCGTCGGGCGTGCCCAACTGGACCAGCGACTGGCGGACGTAGACGCTGACCATGTCGCAGCCGCCGGTGGCGACCAGGGCGGCCAGCGACAGCGGGAAGTTGGACGACAGGCCGAAGACGACGGTGGCCAGGCCGAAGCCGCCGATGCAGGCGAACATGAGGTGGCCCAGCCGGTTTTTCGGCGGACGATGGGCCAGCCAGAAGGCGCAACTGGCCGCCCCGACGGCGGGCGCGCTGCGCAGCAAGCCCAGGCCCCACGGGCCGACCAGCAGGATGTCGCGGGCGAACATCGGCAGCAGGGCGGTGGCGCCGCCGAACAGCACGGCGAACAGATCGAGCGAAATGGCGCCCAGCAGGATCGGATTGGCGCGGACGAACCGCACGCCGGCAAACAGCCGTTCGAGCGTGACGCCGCCCGCCTGCAGCGGCTTCAGGCGGCTGGTCATCCGCGTCGTCGAAAAAACGGCGATCACCAGCAGCAGGCTGACCAGGCCATAGACCGTTTCGGCGCCGAAACCGTAAAGCACGCCGCCCAGGGCGGGGCCGGTCACCACCGAAATTTGATTGGCCTGGGCGTTCCAGGCCACCGCATTGGGGAAATGCTCCTTGGTGACCAGAAGGGGCACCAGCGAGGCCATGGCCGGGCCGAGGAAGGCGCGCGCGATGCCGAACAGCGACATGGTCAGGAAGATCGGCCAGACCGCGGACAGGCCGTTCCAGCTGGCGATCAGGAGCGAAGCGGCGCACAGGGCTTCGGCGCCCAGGCAGATCACGATGATGCTGCGCCGCTCGAAGCGGTCGGCGACATGGCCGGCCGGCAAGGACAGCAGGATCTGGGGCAGGAACAGGACCAGGCCCAGAAGCCCCAGGTAGAGCGGCTTGTGGGTGATCGCATAGACCTGCCAGCCGACCGCGACGCTTTGCATCAGCTGCCCGGTGCCGGCGGCGACGCGAACGGCCAGGAAAAGGCGAAAGTCGGGATATTGGAGGGCCGCTTTGGCGGCCACCGGCGGGGGAGCGATGCTGGACATGCCTCGCCTTATAGCCTATCGCCGCGCCGGTCGCAAAAAAGACGCTTGAGCCGGCCGGACCCTATGCCGATCATGCGGGGCCCTCATGAGGAGAGACGAGCAATCATGGAAATCAGCGAAATCGCCGAAACGATCGCCGAACGCGAAGCCAAGGATGAACACGAGGAGGGATTTCGCCGCCGGACCGCCTTGCTCATCTCGGCGCTGGCGATGGTTCTGGCGATCACCGCGCTCGGGGCCAACCGGACGTCGAAGGAACTGATCGGCGACGCCATCGCCGCCTCCGACACCTGGGCCTTTTTCCAGGCCAAGGGCATCCGCCAGACGGCAACCGGCCTGGCGGCCGACGAGGTCGAGACATCGCTGGCCGAACCCGACATCGCGCCCGAGATGCGGACCCGCCTGGAAGCCCGCCTGGCCCGCTATCGCGACGCCATGGCGCATTACGAAACGGAAACCGACGGCAGCGGCCGCAAGGAACTGGCCGCCAAGGCGAGGATGCTCGAGCATGAGCGCGAAAGGGCGGAAGTGCGCGAGGGACATTTCGCCCTGGCCGAGGGCCTGCTGCAGATCGCCATCGTTCTGGCCTCGGCCGGGGTGACCACCGGGGCGCGCTTCCTGGTCAAGGCGGCGGGCGGCTTGGGGGCGATCGGCGCCCTGCTGGCCGTCGACGCCTTCACGCTGCTGGTCGTCCTGCCGCTTTAAGGCGCCGGTTATCCCGCCGTTTTGACGCTCGCCAAATGGGCCCGGGCCCGTTGATCGGCGCCGGACGGCAGGGGATCGCCGGGGCGCTCGATCCAGGAGGCGATGTCCTGCAGGACCAGCGGCGCCGCCAAATCGCGCATCAGCATGTGATAGCCGTTGGCGTAGAGGGCTTCGACCGGCGGGACCGGATCGTTCGGCAATTCGGCGAACATATGATAGATCGGCGCCGCCGGCACCACTTCGTCCTTTTCGCCGTACAGCGCCAGGGTCGGCACATGCAGCAGCGGGGCGACCTCCGCCGCGTGGTCCATCAGGTCGCACAGGCCGTGGATCGTGTCGACGCGGGTTTCCTTGATCACCAGGGGGTCGGCGCTGAGGCGCCGCAGCATCTCGATATTGTCCGACGGCATGATGTGGAGGCCGCGGCCCGTCAGCGTCAGCCAAGGCATGGAATAAGAGGCGATCCACAAGGCGCCGCGCTGGAAGATGTTCATGCTGTCGCGCCCCCAGACCGCCGGGGCCGACAAGACGATCCCCGCCACCTTCGGGGCATCGGGGCGCGCCATGGTCACCATGACCACCGCGCCTCCCATGCTTTCCCCCAGCAGATAAAGCGGCGTGCCGGGATAACGGGCGCCGATCAGCCGGATCGCGGCGATCAGATCGTTGGTCATCGCCGTTTCGCCGGCCCAATAGCCGCGGTCGGGCGCGGCGCCGAACCCGCGCTGGTCATAGGCGTAAACGGCAATCCCGTCGTCGGCCAATGCCTTGCCGGGACCGTCGAAGGCATTGCTGTAGTCGTTGAAGCCGTGCACGGCGATCACCACGGCCCGGGGGCCGGCGGCGGGCAGCCAGGACCGCAGCGGCAGCCGTGCGGCATCGGCGGTGACGATGTCGTCGTCGGCCAAGGCGGGCATTTCCATGGGTGGGCCGGCCGTCTTGACGGTCGGCGCACAGGCGGCGAGAAAGAGACTGAACAGGACGGTCTTGAAGCGATGCACCATCATCCGTTTGCTGTGTCGTCCGGCCGGTGCCGGGTCAACTGCAGGAAAATATCCTCGAGGTCGGCTTCCTCGGTGGTCAGGTCGATGACCGAAAGCTTGGCGGCATCGAGGGCGGCCAGAATGGCCCCGACCTGAATGCGGCTCGGCTTGTAGCGGAACGTCAGGCGCCGGCCATCCTTCAGTTCCGGACTGAAGACCGCCAGCTCGTCCGGCGCCGCCGCCAGATCGCGATCGACCAGGACGCTCAGCTGCTTGCTGTCGAGACGGCTCAGCAGGGCATGCTTGTCCTCGTGCGCCACCACGCGACCCTGGTCGATGATGGCGATGCGGTCGCACAATTCCTCGGCCTCTTCCAGATAATGCGTGGTCAGGAGGATCGTCGTGCCGGCGGCGTTGAGGGTTTTGACATAGCTCCACAGCTGCTGGCGCAATTCGATGTCGACGCCGGCGGTCGGCTCGTCGAGCACCAGGACCGGCGGCGTATGCACCATCGCCTTGGCCACCAGCAGCCGCCGCCGCATGCCGCCCGACAGGGTCCGCGCATAGGCATGGGCCTTGTCGGTCAGGCCGACGGCCGCCAGGATTTCGTCGGTGCGCCGTTCGGCCGCCGGGACGCCGTAAAGCCCGGCCTGGACTTCCAGCATTTCGCGCGGCGTGAAAAAGGGGTCGAGATTGAGCTCCTGGGGAACCACGCCGATGGCGGCGCGCGCCGTGCGTTCGTCGGCGACGGTGTCGAAGCCCCAGACCCGGGCGCTGCCCGAGGTCTTGACCACCAATCCGGCCAGGATGTTGATCAGCGTCGATTTGCCGGCCCCGTTGGGGCCGAGCAGTCCGAAGAACGAACCGCGCGGAATGGCCAGGCTGACGGCGTCGAGCGCCACCTTGGCCGGCTGCCGGCCGCGCGCCCCATAGGTCTTGGAGAGCTGGCGGGTCTCGACGGCGTAGTCGGGAAGGCGATTGGCGATAGGCCGCATGTTGGCTGTGAACATGATCCAGCGAGAAGGGAATTGATTGGTCGGCCGCAATGGGTATCATCCGCCGGACCGCAGGGTCAATGTATTGCGGCAATCGCTCCCATGGCAAGGATGATCGACATGGCCAAGGACGTCGTTACGGTGAACAGCGCTACGGTCGCCTGCGAAGGCATCGGTCCGGATTCCGGCCATCCGAAGGTCTATCTGACCTTCGCGCCGGACAGCCGGGAAACCGTCTGCCCCTATTGCAGCCGAACATTCGTTCTGGCCGACGGGGCCAAGATCGCCCACGGCCATTGAGATGACCGAAACACCGCTCAGGCATGTCTATCTGATCGACGGTTCCGGTTTCATTTTTCGCGCTTTCCATGCGCTGCCGCCGATGAGCAGCCCCGACGGCGTTCCGGTCAATGCCGTGTTCGGCTTCACCACCATGCTGATGAAGTTGCTGACCGAGTCCGACGCCGACCATCTGGCGGTGATTTTCGACGCCGGACGAACCACTTTCCGCAGCGAGATCTATCCCCAGTACAAGGCTCATCGTCCCGATCCCCCGGAAGAGCTGGTTCCGCAGTTCGCCCTGATCCGCGACGCGGTCCGCGCCTTCAACGTGTCCTGCGTCGAGCTGGCCGGCTTCGAGGCCGACGATCTGATCGCCACCTATGCGCGGCAGGCGGCGGCCAAGGGCGCCAAGGTCACCATCGTCTCGTCGGACAAGGATCTGATGCAGCTGGTGGGCGGCCAGATCGGCATGTTCGATCCGATGAAGAACCGCGCCATCGGCCCGGCCGAAGTCTTCGAGAAATTCGCGGTGGCGCCCGACAAGGTGATCGATGTCCAGGCGCTGGCCGGAGACCCCACCGACAATGTCCCCGGCGTGCCGGGGATCGGCGTCAAGACGGCCGCCCAATTGATCGACGAATTCGGCGATCTGGAGACCCTGCTGGCCCGGGCCGGCGAAATCAAGCAGCCGAAACGCCGGGAAAGCCTGTTGGCCAATGCCGAGGCGGCGCGCATTTCCAAGCAGCTGGTCCGGCTGAGATGCGATGTGCCGGTGCCCGAGGCGCTGGAAAGCTTCACGGTCCGCGAACCCAACCGCGACTTTCTCCTGGCCTTCCTCGATCTCCACGGCTTTCGCAGCATCCGGGCCCGCCTGACCAACGGCCAGGCCGGGCCGGCCCCCGCCGCCGCCGGTCTTTCGCCGGCCGGCGCCTCCGCCGATCAGGTGGCCGCGCTGACGGCGGCCTCCGGTCTTCCGGTGGCGACGGCCGATTACGAGCTGGTGGTCGAAATCTCCCAGCTCGACCGCTGGGTGGCCGAGGCCCGCCAGGCCGGTTTCGTCGCCGTCGACACCGAAACCAATTCCCTGGATCCCCTGCGCTGCGACCTGGTCGGCGTCTCGCTGGCCATCGCGCCGGGACGAGCCTGCTATATCCCGGTCCTGCACAGCAACGGCGCCGCCCAGGGCTCGCTCGACCTGGAAGGCTCCACCCTTGCCGCCGATGGCCCGAAGCCCCTGCCCAAGGCCGAGATCATCGAGCGGCTCAGGCTTCTGCTCGAAGACCCGGCGGTTCTCAAGATCGGCCACAATATCAAATTCGACCTGCAGGTTCTGGCCGCCTGCGGTCTGTCGGTGGCGCCGATCGACGACACCATGCTGCTGTCCTATGTGCTGGAAAGCGGCGCCCATGGCCATGGCATGGACGAGTTGTCCGCCCTCTACCTCGGCCATAAGACGATCACCTTCGCCGAGGTCTGCGGAACCGGCAAGGCGCAGATCACCTTCGACCGCGTGCCCTTGGACAAGGCCCTGGCCTACGCGGCCGAGGACGCCGACGTGACGCTGCGGCTGCATCGGGTGCTGAAGCCGCGGCTGGTGGCCGAACATCTGGTCTCGGTCTATGAAACGCTCGAACGTCCCCTGGTGCCGATTCTGACCGCCATGGAACGGGCCGGCATCAAGGTCGACAAGGGCGAGCTGCAGCGCATGTCGGTGGAATTCGGCGGCCGGATGACCGACTTCGAACGCGACATCGGCCTTCTGGCCGGAGTCGAATTCAACGTCGGGTCGCCCAAGCAACTGGGCGAGATCCTGTTCGACAAGCTGGGGTTGCCGGGCGGCAAGAAAAGCGCCAAGACGGGGGCTTATGCGACCGGAGCCGATGTGCTGGAGCAATTGGCGCCCCTGCATCCGCTGCCGCGCAAGGTGTTGGACTGGCGGCAATTGTCCAAGCTGAAAAGCACCTATGCCGATGCCCTGGTCGATCAGATCAATCCGGCGACGGGACGCGTCCACACCAGCTATGCCATGGCGATCACCAGCACCGGGCGCTTGTCCTCGTCGGATCCCAATCTGCAGAATATTCCGATCCGCACCGAAGAGGGCCGCCGCATCCGCCGCGCCTTCATCGCCGAGCCGGGGTTCAAGCTGCTGTCGGCCGACTATTCGCAGATCGAACTGCGCCTGGTCGCCCATGTCGCCGGCATCCATGGGCTGATCGAGGCCTTCCGGGCCGGCGCCGACATCCACGCGATCACCGCCAGCCAGGTGTTCGGCCTTCCGGTGGAGGGCATGGATCCGTCGGTCCGGCGCAAGGCCAAGGCGATCAATTTCGGCATCATCTACGGGATCAGCGCCTTTGGCCTGGCCCAGCAGCTGGGCATTTCGAACGGCGAGGCGAAGCTTTACATCGACGCCTATTTCGCCCGGTACCCCGAAATCCGCCACTACATGGACCGGACCAAGGAGCAGGTCAGGAAACAGGGCTGGGTCGCCACCCTGTTCGGCCGCAAATGTTTCGTGCCGGGCATCGCCGACCGCAATCCGGCGATGCGGGCCTTCGCCGAGCGCGCCGCCATCAATGCGCCGATCCAGGGCGGCGCCGCCGACATCATCAAGCGGGCGATGGTCCGCCTGCCCGATGCGCTGGCTGCCGAAGGCCTGGCCGCCCGCATGCTGCTGCAGGTGCACGACGAACTGGTCTTCGAAGTGCCGGACGCCGAAATCGAGGCGACCAAGGTGGTGGTCAAGCGGATCATGGAGGGCGCCGCCCGTCTCGACGTGCCGCTGCTGGTCGAAATGGGCGCGGCGGCCAGCTGGGCCGAGGCGCACTGAGGAAGATTTATCCGCAGATTTCGCAGATGAACGCGGATTTTATGAATGGGGCGGAATGGAGTTCGTGCCCGTTAAAACTTTAGCTTCGTCATTGCGAGCCTTTAGGCGCGGCAATCCCGGGGCCGCCCCCTTGTTGCCGGATTGCTTCGCTTGCGCATCGCTTTGACGCGATTATGGCTTGACGAGCCCTTAGAGCGCTTTGCGATCAAACGGGATCGATCCCTGTGCCATCGTCCCTGCGAAAAAGCTTGTGAAGCAAGGGAAAGTGGCACCGGCGGCCCTGCCGGTGTCCGCCGCCCCGCTGCGGAAACGTTCCCGTCAAGATCGATCCCTCGGCCGCTCTTGCGCTGCCGGCTTCGCCGGCGCACCGGCGGGGACGCCGGTGCCACTGGGATTATTTCACAAGCTCGAAAGCGGGGATCCGGGAGTCTCGGAAACGCTCGT
>JAATGN010000292.1 GCA_015654615.1 Rhodospirillales bacterium | reverse complement strand
GGTGTGCCGGCGAAGCCGGCAGCGCAAGAGCGGCCGAGGGGATCGATCTCGACGGGAACGTTTTCCGCCGCAGGGCGGCGGACACCGGCAGGGACGCCGGTGCCACTTTCCCTTGCTTCACAAGCTTTTTCGCCGGGACGAGGGTACAGGGATCGATCCCGTTTGGTCGCAAACCGCTCTAGGAGACATCTGCCGCAACATGGGGGCGCCGCGAGCAATCCGGAAGACGGCCGATTGCGCGATCGGCCTTGTTTCGGCCGAGCCGGAGCGTAACATATCCATCGTGGGCGGGAGCGCGATGGAATGAGCGATGACCCTTGAAACCCCATCCGAGGCCGCCGGCGCCCTGCGCGAGGCGGTGCGCCGTGCCTGCGATACGGAGGAAGACGCCGTCCGGGCGCTGATCGGCGAGACGGTTCTCGGTCCCCAGGCGCGGCAGCGCGTCAAGGCCGAGGCGCGGCGCCTGATCGAGCATATGCGCGCCGGCCGGCCGCAAGGCCTGGACGCCTTCCTCCACGAATATCGCCTGTCGAGCCAGGAAGGCGTCGTCCTCATGTGCCTGGCCGAGGCGCTGCTGCGCATTCCCGACGATCTGACGCGCGACCGGCTGATCAGGGACAAGCTCGCCGCCGCCGACTGGAGCCATCACCTCGGCCGCAGCGGCTCGCTTCTGGTCAATGCCTCGACGTGGGCCCTGATGCTGACGGGCCGCGTGCTGCCGGCGGCGGAGGCATCCGTCGCCGACGTCTCCGGGATATGGCGCCGAATGGTGGCCCGTTCGGGAGAGGCCTTGATCCGACGGGCCGTCCTTCAGGCGATGCGTATCCTGGGACGGCAATTCGTCATGGGCGAGACCATCGGCGAGGCCCTGGAGCGGGCGCACGGCGACGAACTGAAGGGCTATTGCCATTCCTTCGACATGCTGGGCGAGGCCGCCCGGACCGATGAGGCCGCCCGGCATTATTGGGCGGCCTATTCGAACGCCATCGCCTATATCGGCTGCATGGGGAAGGGAAAGGGGCCGCGGCGCGGTTCCGGCCTGTCGGTCAAGCTTTCGGCCTTGCACCCCCGTTATGAATTCGCCCAGCGCCATCGGGTCCTCGACGAACTGGTTCCCCGCCTGCTTGACTTGGTGGAGGCGGCGGCGGACAGGGATATCGCCCTGTGCGTCGATGCCGAGGAAGCGGAGCGCCTGGACCTTTCCCTCGACGTCGTGACGGCCGTCCTCGAGCGGATGCCGCGCGGATGGGAGGGCTTCGGCGTGGCCGTCCAGGCCTATCAGAAAAGGGCGCCCCTGGTGATCGATTGGCTCGCCGAGGCGGCCCGGTCGCGCCGCCGCAAACTGCAGATCCGCCTGGTCAAGGGGGCCTATTGGGATAGCGAGATCAAACGCGCCCAGGAGCGCGGCCTGCCCGGCTATCCGGTCTATACCCGCAAGCCGGCCACCGACCTGTCCTATCTGGTCTGCGCCCAGCGGATGGCCGCGGCGCGTGACGTCGTTTATCCGCAGTTCGCCACCCACAATGCGCATACCGTGGCGGCGGTGCGGGAAATCATCGGGACGGAACTGCCCCATGAATTCCAGCGTCTGCATGGCATGGGGGCGAGCCTCCATGACCGGATGGTCGCGGAGGGAACGCCTTGCCGCATTTATGCGCCGGTCGGCAGCCAGCAGGACCTGTTGCCCTATCTGGTTCGCAGATTGCTGGAGAACGGGGCCAACAGTTCCTTCGTCAATCGGCTGGCCGACGTCGAGGCCCCCATCGAGGAGCTGACGCTCGATCCGGCCGAGGCGCTGCGGGCCCTGGCCGGCAAGGCGCATCCGAAAATTCCGCTGCCCGCCGCTCTTTACCGGCCGGAACGGGAAAACTCCGCCGGACTGGACCTTTCCGATCCCCTCCGCGTCGATGCGCTGACGGCGGAAATGTCCGACGCCCTGGCCCGCGATTGGCTGGCGGCGCCGCTGATCGCCGGCCGCAGTCTCGCCGGTCCGCTACGGCCGCTCTTCGATCCGGCCGATGGCCGCCGCCAGGTCGGTCGGGTCAGCGAAGCCGACGACGGCCAGGCGGCGGCCGCCGTTTCCGAGGCCGTCGCGGCGGCGCCCGGCTGGGATCGCACGCCGGCCGAGCGGCGGGCGGCGATCCTGGAACGGGCCGCCGACCTTTTTCAGGAGAATATGCCGTCCCTGATGGCGCTTTGCGTGCGCGAAGCGGGCAAGACCCTGCCCGACGCCTTGGCCGAGGTGCGGGAGGCCGTCGACTTCCTGCGCTATTACGCGGCGCGGGCCCGCGCCGACTTCGCGGCCGACGGGGTCGATCTGCCGGGACCGACGGGAGAGATCAATCGGCTCAAACTGCACGGACGCGGTCCCTTCGTCTGCATCAGTCCGTGGAATTTTCCTCTGTCGATCTTCACCGGCCAGGTCGCGGCCGCCTTGGCGGCCGGGAACTCGGTGATCGCCAAGCCGGCTCCCCAGACCCCGCTGATTGCCGCCGAAGCCGTGTCCTTGTTGCATCGGGCCGGCGTCGATGGACCGATCCTCGGCCTGTTGCCCGGCAATGGCGCCCTGGCGGCCGGGCTGATCGCCGATCCGCGGATTCGCGGCGTGGCCTTCACCGGTTCGGGCCGGACCGCCTGGGCCATCCAGAAAAGCCTGGCCGAGCGTCGAGGACCGATCATTCCCCTGATCGCCGAGACCGGCGGATTGAACGCGATGATCGTCGATTCCTCCGCATTGCCGGAACAGGTCGTGGGCGACGTCCTCGCCTCGGCCTTTTCCAGCGCGGGGCAGCGGTGTTCGGCGTTGCGGCTGCTGTTTTTGCAAGAGGAGGTCGCCGATCGCATTTGCGCGATGACGGCCGGGGCCATGGACGAATTGTCGATCGGCGATCCGCTGCGCCTTTCGACCGACATCGGTCCGCTGATCGACCGCGCCGCCTGCGACAGGTTGGAGCGCCATGCCCTGCGGATGGAAAAGGAAGCGCGCCTGCTCCGCGCCTGTTCGTTGCCGGCGGACCTTTCCCACGGATTTTTCTTCGCGCCGAGAATGGTCGAAATCGATCATGCCGGGCGGCTGGACGAGGAAGTCTTCGGACCCTTCCTGCATGTGGTGCGCTATCCGGCCTCCGGACTGGCGCAGGTTCTCGATTGGATTTCGGCGAGCGGCTATGGCCTGACGCTGGGAATTCACAGCCGGATCGACGCAACCGTCCGCACCATCATCGACAGGGCGAGCGTGGGCAATGTCTATGTCAACCGCGGCATGGTCGGGGCGGTGGTCGGAACGCAGCCTTTCGGGGGCGAGGGGCTGTCCGGAACCGGCCCCAAAAGCGGCGGGCCAAGGACGCTGTATCGTTTCGCGACAGAACGTTCGGTCAGCGTCAATACTGTCGCGGCCGGCGGCAATGCTTCCCTATTGTGTCTCGATTCCTTGAACGAAAATCCCCCCGGCGAGAACGGTCCGCAGCCGGCGGGAGAGGGCATTCGCCTGCTTCATTAATTGTCTCGCCTGATCCGCTAATGGTCCCCTGTGTTTTTATACCAGACAGCGTATTTTTGTACCGTAGATATATTCATAAATAGAATAAATTATAAGAATAATGGTTCGGACATATGTCGGAATAGTACCTCCGTCATATTGCGTACATTGCCGAATATTAAATACCCTGGCCATCATCCTTTTCAGGCAAAGGCTCGACGTGGGAAACGCGGTTGCCAAGCTCATGACTGTGGAACGCCGGCCGACTGTGGCGCCTGCTTTGCTGTCCACGGTTTTCGACGGTCTCCCGGAAGCGGTCTTGTTGTTCGACAGCGAGGATCGCTTGTTGTCATGGAATGCCCATCTCCAGGAGATGCTGCCGTCCTTCGCCTTCGATCTGGTGGCGGGAGAGCCGCTGGCCTCCATTTTCGGCCGGCTCGGCAAGCTGGGGAAAGGGGTGACGCAACAGACGCGGCGCATCGGCGATGGTCTGCTGCTGCTGACCCTGCGGCGCGCCCGTGGGGCGCGGCGTGTCCGCAAGATGGGGCAGCAGGATGGCTCGATCGTGATGTCGGGCCCCGATGTCGCCGGATTGAAGCAGCGCCAATGCTCCTTGCGGGAAAGCGAGGCACGGTTTCGCGCCATTTTTCAGCATGCCGCCATCGGTTTCGCGGTCATCCGGTCGGGTGGACGAATCGTCCAGACCAACCCGGCGTTGGACCGCATGCTGGGGTATCGCGCCGGCGAACTGGCGATGATGAGCTATGCCGATCTGGTTCATCCCGACGACCTGCGGGAGGAAGCGGTGCTGGCGCGCCGCCTGATCGACGGCGCCATCGACAGTTATCAGCACGAGACCCGCTATCTGCACAAGGACGGGCGGCTCTTCTGGGGGCGGCTGACGGCTTCCCTGGTCCGGTCCCAGGGCATGGACCGCTTCGGCATCGCCATGATCGAGGACATCGACGAACGCAAAAAGGCGGAATCCGATCTTTCGACCTTTCGCGCCGTGGCCGAGGCCTCGGCCGAGGCCATCGTCATTCTTTCCCTGGAGGGGCAGCCTTTCTACGCCAATTCCGCTCATGAGAAACTGTTCGGGCGGGCGGACGATCGGAACGGTTGGCAAAGCTATCTGAACCATTACACGGAAGATGCCCAACGGGTGTTCAGCCAGGTCGTTCTGCCGGCGCTGGAACAGGGACGGGATTGGGAGGGCGTCCTCGACGCCAAGGCCGCCGACGGCAGGATCTTTCCGCTGTGGCAGCGCGCGGGCACGGTCTGCGATGGGACCGGTCGGCCGCAATTCCATTTTGTCTTCATGCACGACCACAGCAATCAGCAGCAAATTCGCGACGAGCTGTGCAAGGCCAAGGAATTGGCGGAACAGGCCAATATCGCCAAGACCCGTTTCCTGGCGGCGGCCAGCCACGATCTGCGGCAGCCGCTGCAGGCCCTGTCGATGTTCGTCGCGGTGCTTTCCAACCGCAGCCATTCTCCCGAGGACACGGTGCTGATCAAGCGAATCGACGATTCGGTCGGTGCCGTCGAAACGCTGCTGAACAGCCTGCTTGACGTCTCGAAGCTGGAAGCGGGGCTGATCGTCCCCGTTTTGGCGTCGTTCGACATCGCGCCGCTGTTTTCCAGACTGGCCGCCGAGTTTCAGCCCCTGGCGGCCGAGGTGGGGCTCGGCTTCCATCTGGTGACGTCCCATGTGCACGTTCGCAGCGACCCCGCCCTGCTGGAACGCATTTTGCGGAATCTGCTCAACAATGCGATCCGCTACACGAAGCAGGGGCGCATCCTGTTGGGCTGTCGTCGCCGAAAGGAGACCGTGGTCATTGAAGTGTGGGACACCGGCATCGGCATCCCGGGCAATCAATTGAAACTGATCTTTCGCGAATTCCATCAGCTCGGCAATTCGGCGCGCGACCGCCGGCAGGGACTGGGATTGGGCCTGGCGATCGTCGACCGTCTGGCCCAGTTGCTGTCCCATCGGATCGACGTCGCTTCGGAACCGCTGAGGGGGTCGGTCTTTTCGATCGAGGTGCCTCTGGCCAAGATGCCGGCGGTGATTGCCCAACCGGCGCAGTCGGACCAGGGCATTCGTGAGACCAAGGCGACCATCCTGGTCATCGAGGATGAGCCGGATGTTCTCGAAAGCACCCGCCTGCTGCTGGAAAGCTGGGGGTTCAACGTGCTTTCGGCCAGCGACTGCGACGAGGCCCTGCTGCAGTTGCCCGAATGGACCCGGGGTCCCGATCTCATCCTGGCGGATTATCGTCTGCGATGTGGCACGACCGGGGCACAGGCGATCAATCGCATCCGTTCGCGGCTGAAAGCGGCCCTGCCGGCGATCATCCTGACCGGGGATACGGCGCCGGAACGCCTGCGCCAGGCCAAGGCCAGCGGTCATGGTCTGCTGCACAAGCCGGTGCAGCCGGTGGTCCTGCATCGGATGATCGACGAGGCGCTGGCCCAGGCGGCGGCCAAACCGAGCCATTCCGCCGCCCGTTAGAGCGCGATGCCTTAAATCGGCATCACGCTCTGGCTTTTCTTGATGTCCCTCGCCGGGCGCGCGCCTTCGCGCGCTTGGCCGCGGCCTCAATGGCCGCTCTAAAGGCTCGTTAAAAGTTGAGCGCTCTGTTTTCGAGTCATGGCGCGTTCCGCCCTGAAAGATAAGGAAAAGTGGCACCGGCGTCCCTGCCGGTGGAAAAGACCCCGCCGCGCAAGCGGCGAACACCGGCAGGGACGCCGGTGCCACTGACGCGTCTCTTCCAGCCGGAGGCGTGGCAATTCAAGCCCGAGCGGCGCCTGAGCCGGCCGCTTCCCATTGGCAGGACAGTCCCAGTTCCTCGGCGGTATTGGCCACGGTATTCAGGCAGGAATCGCGGCCGGCCGGCGGGATGTTGACGGCAAAGCGGGTGACATAGCGGCTGCCCCGCGCGTCGGGCATGGTCTGGGCGTCCATCCGCACGATGTTTGCCTTGAACTCGGTGAAGACTTCCGAAAGCCGGGCGATCAGACCCGGCCGGTCGCCGCCGCTGACCGAGACCACATGGGTGATGCGGGCCGAGGGTCCGCCCTGGGCGTCGAGTCCGAAGGGACTGACGGTAAGCCTGGCGTCGGCAAGCTCGGGCAGCATGGCAAGCTCGTCGTGCAGTCGTTCCGCGTCGATATGCGCCGGAATCCGGCAGATGGCGGTGAACTCCGCCGCCGTTCCCAAGACGGCGAAGCTCGTATCGCCGAGATTGGCGCCGAGATCGAACAGGCGTCCGGCCAGGGCCGAGATCAGGCCGGTCCGGTCGGGGCAGAAAACGGAAAGGAGAACATGCGGCATCACGACACCTTCTGCGAGGGACACCGCGCATTATACCGGAGTTGCAGGCGTCGGGATATGAGCGGCCAGCCGTCTCGCACCCGCATCCGCGAGATGATCATTTGAAAAATAAATAATATATTGATTAATTTCAATATGTTGTCGGAATAACAGGAAGGGTTGAGTTTGCAATGGACAATCGTTAATATTACATTAAGGAAATGATTAAAATCGGACCGATATCGTCATGTCCAGCTCGAAGGTGAGCGCAACAGGAGCGGCGGGTGCCATCTCGGTTCCGACTCGGGTGGCGACGGGTTCCGTCTTCACCTCCATCGATCGGATCGAAGGCGTCTCGGCCGGGCCATCGGTCGGTTTTTCCGGATATTGGCGCAAAAGGTTCGACGAGGACGCCGCGCAAGGCAATTTCGATGGTTACAGACAGGGTCAGGAACAATTGCAGCCGCAGTTTACCCCGTTGGTCGCCAGAAGGGCGGCAGCCTTTCCAGCCAGTCTGACCTTTTCGGACAGCCTGCACGCGAGCGCCTTTTTCGGCAGCGATATGCTGCGGGCGGTGAGCCTTTACGATTTCAACATGAAACTGTTCGCCCGCAGCTATGCCGCGCAGGGCAGCGTCATCAACCGGTTTTCCTGATTTTCCATACCTCGAAGAGCTTGGCGCGACCCATCGCCGGCGGCTATTGTTGTGCTTGGCCAAGATGAAGGAGAAACGATGGCGTCGCCCGCCGCTCCGTCGAGCTTCGATGTCGCGTACTGGTTCATCGATCGTGCCCTGGACGACGACGAATATCTCCAGCCGCAGAAGCTGCATCGTCTGATGTATCTGGCTCAGGCGTATTTCGCCGTGGCCTACAACGGGCGCATGCTGATGCCGGCGATCTTCGTCGCCGACGAATTCGGGCCGATCGAACCCAATGTGTTCCGCGCCTGCGCCATCCAGCGGCCGGCCATCGAGGCCAGGGCGCTTCCAGAACTCGTCACGCATTTCCTGGAGGGCGTCTGGCGTCGTTTCGGCCAGCATTCGGCCGAATTCCTGAGCCGGCAAATGAGCGGCCATCCGCCCTATGGCGCCGCCCTGGCGGCGGGCGTCGGGACGGAGATCTCCTTGAAGGCGATGGCCGCCTTCTATGGCAAGAAGCCGGCCCCGGCGTCCCAGGAGCCCGCCGCCGCGATGGCGCCGCCGGTCGACCAGGTCCTTCGTCCGCGCCTGATGCGTTCGCAGGACGGCTCGCCGGTTTCGGTCCAGAAATGGATGCCGCGGGCCAAGACCCCGGGAAAATAGCCGCGATCTTTCCCCTGCCGGTCAAATCGCTTGCCCTGCCGGCGGCAGCTGGCTAGCGTTCCGCCCATGGCCGGTCCAACACCCCAACAGCGCGCCGATTATCTGGTCCGCAAGCTCGAGACCCTCATTCGGGAGGGCAAGACCGAGCGCGGCATGTCGTTCAAGACATGGCAGGCCTTGGCGCGGACCGAGCTGTCGAACGCCTTCGCCGATTTCGAGCGCCAACTCGAGAAGAGCCGGCGCGACAGCATCGGCCGGCGGCTGATCCTGGTCGGCGTGTCGATGGTGGTGACCATCGGTTTCTGGGGCACCGTCCTCACCGTCGATCGCCGTTACGGCGACCTGGCCGCCCAGGTTTTCATCGGAGCGGGCATCGTGCTGGCCTGCGTGCTGGCCGAGATCTTCCTGCGCCGCATGGCGGCGCGCTACCGGACCGTGGCGCGCGAAAAAAGCTTCGAACGCATCGAGGATTTCGACAAGCTGCTGAAACGCCTGGAGGCGGACATCTGGCTGAAATTGAAAAAGGCCAAGGAACAGGCTGAGGCCGAGGATTAGGCGGGCTTGCTTCGGTCGCCTGCGGTGCGGATACGATGGTAAGCAACACGGACAGCCACGGACGAACACGGACGAGCGCCGCAGCATGCTTGCCCTCCTGCAACCGAAGGCGGATGGGATGACGGAAAAATGCCTGCGGCGCTTCTTCTTATCCGTGTTCGTCCGTGGCTGTCCGTGTCCGTCCGTGTTACCTAGAGCGATTTGCGATCGGACTGGATCATCGATCTTTCTCGTCATTGCCTTGGATCAGCCGGAATCCAGGGGCCCCCCACGGGCGTTTCCGAGACTCCCGGATCCCCGCTTTCGAGCTTGTGAAATAATCCCAGTGGCACCGGCGTCCCTGCCGGTGTGCCGGCGAAGCCGGCAGCGCAAGAGCGGCCGAGGGGATCGATC
>JAATGN010000308.1 GCA_015654615.1 Rhodospirillales bacterium | reverse complement strand
TCGCCGCGCCGGATATAGCCGTAACCGGTTTCCGGCCGGGTCGGCACAATGGAAAAGGTCACCAGACGCCCCTCGTCCCGCGCCGCCGGCATCGCCATCTCGACCTGCGCCAAAAAACCGGCGACGTCGCCGATCACATGGTCGGAGGGCACCACCAGCAAGACGGCCGCCGGATCGCTTTCCAACGCCAGCAGCGCCGCCGCCGTCACCGCCGGAGCGGTATTCCGCGCCGCCGGTTCAAGGACGAGCGAGCCCTCGGCCATGGCGATCGCCCGCATCTGCTCGCCCACGGTAAAGCGCGTCTCTTCATTGGTCACCACGATGGGAGCGGTAAATCGGGCCGGATCGGCAAAGCGCAGCAATGTCTCCTGGATCATCGAATGCGTCCCGGCCAGGGGAAGAAGCTGCTTGGGAAACTGTTCGCGGGACAGCGGCCACAGGCGGGTGCCGGCCCCCCCGGAAAGGATCACCGGCGTGATTCTTGATTTGTTCGTCAACGATCGCGGCCTTTGAAAAAAAGGAAAACGGAATCCCAACCATCGCCGAAAGCAATGAGGACGCCAAAAACCGTGGTTGTTTTACCCGAAATCGGAATAGGCGCATTCACGAAAAAAGAGCCCTCCACGGAAATCCCCATGGGCTCCTCATCCACTTGGGACGCACCTTTGCACATGCATGGATCAGCCGAATGCCTATGACCCGCTGTCTCCCTCGTCCCGGTGAGCTGCGATGAATTCCTCGATAGCCCGTTCGATGTCTTGCGAAAATTCGAGACCGAATTCCAAACCCGCCATGGAGATTTCCCGGGCGATCACGCCATCGACGACGGCCTGCACGCCTTTTTGAATTTCTTCGGCCAATTCGCGATACCGGCGGGCGGCGGCGACGCTGCCTTCGAGATCGGTCAGATTGGGGGCGATCAAATCAAGCACGGTCACCAGATATCGTGCCTTGACCTCGGCCTGCAGCTTGACCAGGGCGATCAGTTCGTCCTGCTTGACCTCTTGAAGACGCGCGGAAATCCGCTCCTGGCAGACTTTCTGACGAAACTCGTCGAGCAACGCCACAAATCGCGCAGGGTTGAGACCACGACCAAGCACCCGTTACACCTCGAAGATAAAACCCAGGGCAATCGCCATCTTAACAACTGTGCACCGATTGGCCAGTCTGCCGGCGCCCCTCGTCTCTGTTGACGCCCGAGCAGCGATTTCCATGCAAACTTAATCATGAAAAACCTTCCATTTCTTGCTCAATCGGCCGTCACCGGCCATAAGATGCAAAAAAAGCTGGTCGACATTGTCTCGACGACGCATCCTGCGAACAATTCACCCAAATGCTTGAGGATCAGCGGCAGACCATGCCAACCAAGACAGCTTTGATTACCGGAGTGACCGGGCAAGACGGGGCCTATCTTGCCGAATTGCTGCTCGAAAAGGGCTATGTCGTGCATGGCCTGAAACGCCGGTCCTCGTCGTTCAATACGGCGCGAGTCGACCATCTCTATCAAGATCCGCACGAGCAGAACGTGCGCTTCCACATGCATTATGGCGAGATGACGGATTCGACCAATCTGATCCGCCTGGTCCAGGAAACCAAACCGGCCGAGATCTACAATCTGGCGGCGCAAAGTCACGTCCAGGTCAGCTTCGAGACCCCGGAATACACCGCCAATGCCGACGGCATGGGCACGCTCAGGCTGCTGGAGGCCATCCGCATCCTCGGCATGGAAAAGACCACGCGCTTTTACCAGGCCTCGACGTCCGAGCTTTACGGCAAGGTGGCCGAGACGCCGCAGTCGGAAACCACGCCCTTCTATCCCCGCAGTCCTTATGCCGCCGCCAAGCTCTATGCCTATTGGATCACCGTGAATTATCGCGAAGCCTACGGCCTGCACGCCAGCAACGGTATTCTGTTCAACCACGAAAGCCCGATGCGCGGCGAAACCTTCGTCACCCGCAAGATCACCCGCGCCGTCGCCGCCATTCATCTGGACCTGCAAAAGACCCTTTACGTCGGCAATATCGACGCCAAGCGCGATTGGGGCCACGCGCGGGACTATGTCGAGGGCATGTGGCGCATCGTCCAGCAGGACGAGCCCGACTACTATGTGCTGGCCACCGGAGAAACCCACAGCGTCCGCGAGTTCATCGAACTGGCCTTTGCCGAGGTCGGCCGCAAGATCGTCTGGCAGGGCCGAGGAGTCGAGGAAACCGGCCTCGACGCCGCCTCCGGCGCGCCGCTGGTGGCCATCGATCCCCGTTATTTCCGGCCGACCGAAGTCGAACTGCTGCTGGGCGACCCCACCAAGGCGCGGCAAAAATTGGGCTGGCAGCACAAGACCGGCTTCCGCCAACTGGTCACCGAGATGGTCCGCTCCGACCTCGCGGTGGTCGCCGCCGAAGCCCGTTCGCGGAACCATGGTTATGAGTGAGTTCGACCTGACCGGCCGCCGGATCTGGGTGGCCGGCCATCGCGGCATGGTCGGCGCGGCGGTGGTGCGCCGCCTGTCCACGGAGTCCTGCGCGATCCTGACCGTCCCCCGGACCGAGGTCGACCTGCGCCGCCAGGCCGCGGTGGAAGCCTGGATGACGAAACAGCGGCCCGACGCGGTGGTCCTCGCCGCCGCGACCGTCGGCGGCATCCAGGCCAATGCCTCCCGTCCGGCCGAATTTCTCTACGACAATCTGGCGATCGAACAGAATATCATCGACGCCGCCTATCGCAGCGGTGTGACCAAGCTGCTGTTCCTGGGGTCGTCCTGCATCTATCCGCGGCTGGCCGCCCAGCCGATCGACGAAGAGTCGCTGCTCACCGGCCCCTTGGAGCCGACCAACGAATGGTACGCCATCGCCAAGATCGCCGGCATCAAACTGTGCCAGGCCTATCGGCGCCAGTACGGATGCCGCTTCGTCTCGGCCATGCCGACCAATCTCTACGGCCCCGAGGATAATTTCGACCTGCTGTCCAGCCATGTCCTGCCGGCCTTGCTGGCCAAGATCCACCGCGCCAAAATCGAAAAGAAGCCCAGCGTCGAGATCTGGGGAAGCGGCACCCCCTTGCGGGAATTCCTGCATGTCGACGATCTGGCCGACGCCGCGGTCTTTCTGCTGCGCCGCCATGAAGACGATGTGCCGATCAATGTCGGGACCGGCGTGGAAGTGTCGATCCGCGGATTGGCCGAGGCGATCGCCAAAACCGTCGGCTTCACCGGAAGCTTTACTTTTGACGCCAGCAAACCCGACGGGACGCCACGCAAATTGTTGAAGGTCGACCGTCTGGCCGCGCTGGGCTGGCGAAGCCGCATCCCGCTGGAACAGGGCTTGGAGCAGACCTACCGCTGGTACCTGGAAAACCTGTCCCGGGATGGCGTCCGCGAACGCCGTTAAGATCGGTTGCCTGGTTCGCCAAGCGGCTTGGCCCCCGCCCTGGATATTTTGAACCACCAAGGCACCAAGGCGTTTTCCGAAATGCCCGGTGGTGGCTGCAAATCAGCGCCGCAGGCCTTCCGTCTCATCATCCAGCGTAACAGCGCATAATGGACGGGGAAAATGCCTGCGGCGCGCTCCGTCGCCTTGGTGTCTTGGTGCCTTGGTGGTTCACCTATACATCACCACCGGCCTTTGTTTCTTCACCGGCAATCGGCCGCAGCGCCGCGAAGCGTTGGCGGGCTCGGGTCAGGGCCGGCGTCAGTTGACCGGCCAGGCGTTCGACGCCGGTTCCTTCGCCCTCCGTCAAGGAGCGCTCGACGGATGC
The DNA here is from genome assembly GCA_015654615.1 of Rhodospirillales bacterium. Lineage (GTDB taxonomy): Bacteria > Pseudomonadota > Alphaproteobacteria > Rhodospirillales > Magnetospirillaceae > Telmatospirillum. The sequence continues at coordinate 10,484 of JAATGN010000308.1, read as the reverse complement.
GCAGACGGCGGCGAATTCGATGGCTCCGACACCCTTGGCGCCCCCGCCGGCATGATGCACCGTCTGCCGCGCCGCCTGATAGTCGCTGCGGGCCAGCGCATCCTTCACCTGTTCGATGTCGCTCATGGCGCTGGCGAAAAACTGGTCGAGCAAGGCAACCGCATCCTCGGTGAGCCCCCCGAATGCCTCGGTCAGCGGCGAGAGATCGACCACATCGGCCGCGGCACCAGCGTCCACCGGCACCTCCGAAGCGTCGGCGATCTCCGCCACGGCCGGCGGTACGGACGGCCGGCGGCGAAGCGCGGCGGCGGCCGGCAGCCACCGTTGAATGGTGGCGTCGAGCAGATCGATCGCCACCGGTTTGCTCAAGTAATCGTCCATCCCGACGTCGAAGCAATATTGCGCGGCCCCGGCCAAGGCATCGCCCGTCAGGGCGACGATCGGCAGATGGGCCCCTGTCTTGCTCTCTTCCGCCCGGATGCGCGTGGTCAGCTCATAACCATCCATCTCCGGCATATGGCAGTCGGCGATCAGCAACCCGTATGGTCTTTGACGCATCTTCTCGAGCGCCTCGAAGCCGTTCGCCGCCATGTCGATGGCATATCCCAAACGCCCCATCAGCTTGTGCATCACCAATTGATTGGTCGGATTGTCCTCGGCCACCAGGATCAGACCTCCGGCGGCCATCGCCTCTTCAGCGGAAGGCTTTGTCCAGTCGAAATGCGTCGCATCGGCGGGTTCGGCCGACCGCGTATCCGGACGCCCCGATCGGCGGCCGACGACCGCGGCGAGGCTGTGGGCCAGGCCGTCGCGGCGAACCGGCTTGGTGACCGTCCGGACGAAGCCGCGGCGAACCGCCTCGGGCTGGGTCGAACGCTGCGCCCGCGACGTGACCAGAATCGGCCTGACGCCGCCGAACGCCCGATCATGCAACATTTGGCTGCCCAGATCCAGCGCGGCGCCACCCCCCAACTCGCTGTCGATCAGAACGAAATCATAAGCCGCGCCGGTCTCGGCGGCGGTCCGGCACTCGGCGAGCACGATCGGGGCCGACAGGGCGATGTCGGTCACGGCGCCGTGAAATTCGAGATAGTTGCGCCAGATGCCCGCCACATCCCGGTCATCCACCGCCACCAGGACTTTGAGACCGGCAAGGGAGCGCTCGACCGACGCCGGCTGCTGCTCGGCCAATTGGCACGGAATGCTGACCCAGAAGGTCGAACCATGGCCCGGCGTCGGATGCATGCCGATCTCGCCGCCCATCAGCTCGACCAGCCGACGACAGATCGACAGCCCGAGCCCGGTTCCGCCGAAGCGGCGGGCCGTCGAGCTGTCGGCCTGCTCGAACGGCTGGAACAGGCGTTTCTGCTGTTCTTCGGTGATGCCGATGCCGGTGTCGACCACCGAGAAGTGGAGGAGAGCGCCACCCTGCCGGGGTTCGACCCTGGCTTCCACCAGGACATGCCCGCTCTCGGTGAATTTGACCGCATTGCCGATCATATTGAGCAGAATCTGGCGTAGCCGGACCTGATCCCCCAGGTAATGGTCGGGGGCGAAGGGATCGACGAAGGCCGCCAGCTTGAGGCGCTTTTCCTCGGCCCTGGGCATCAGAAGTTCGGTTGCTTCCTCGACCAGGGCGACCAGGGAAAACGGGCTGTGTTCCAGTTCCAGCTTGCCCGCCTCGATCTTCGAAAAATCGAGAATGTCGTTGATGATGGTCAGCAGGGCGCTGGCCGATTCGAGAATGACCGAGGCCATCCCCATCTGCTCGTGATCGAGGTCCGTCTGATGCAGCAGCTTGGCCATGGTCATCACGCCATTCATCGGCGTGCGGATCTCGTGGCTCATGGCGGCCAGGAATTGCGATTTGGCCTGCGTCGCCGCTTCGGCCTGCTCCTTGGCGGCGAACAGGGCGGTCGTCCGCTCGTCGACCATCCGTTCGAGCTTCACCGTGGTGACGAACAGCCGTTCCTGGCGCTTGCCCATGCGCCAGGTGAAAATCGACACCAGGATGCTGACCGCGGCGGCGCCGATGACATAATAGTTCGCCACCAGATGCAGTTCGTTGGCCGCTTCGATCGCCCGTTCATTGGCCTTTTCGGTGGACACCGTGATGATGGTCGAAAGCTGCGCCGACATGCGGTCGATATGCTGATTGAAGGGCGTGATGAAGGCGACGGCGCTGGGAAAATCGATCTCCAGCATGGAGCCCACCCAGAAAATCGCCCCTTTGTAGAGTTCCAGGTTCCGGATGAATTCGTCGATCGAGACCTTCTTGGCGGCGGCCGGCTCGCTGTCGTTATATTCGTGCAGATCGACGACGATCTTGTCGATGCGGGCGCCGAAGGCGTCGACCCGTTCGCGCAGGTCCGGAATCTTCTCGTGCGCCGCCACCAGAGTCATCAGCCGATAGATGTCGGCATTGGTCGCCTGCAGCCGGCTGTTGATCTGGGCCAGGCGGGAGATGCTTTCGAGATCGGTCTCGACCACCGCCCGCATGATGGTTTCCTGATTGTGCAGGGCCGAGGTGCCGACCTGGAACAGGAGCCCGACGAACAGCAGCACGATGGCCGGCAGCAATCCGACCCGGAGGGCGAACAGAAGATGCCGGCGCAGCGACGGCGCATCGGCAGGATGATTCGGCGCATCATGCCCCGGCAATCCGCCCCGGTCCGGTCGGGCGATTTCTGTGTGTGATGCGTCCATCCGTCCTCAGTAGGTGATCGTCACCGACAGATAATAGCTCGTCTCCATGCGCTGTGGCAGCGAGTCTTGGTAGGGCCAGAGATTCTCGGCGGTCAGTTCGACCCGCAGATTGTCCCGGGCCTGCCATCCGACATGCGGCGAAAGAATGCTATGGCCCTTGACCCAGCCGACGGCGGCGGTCGGCGGCAGGCCGGGATTGATCACGATGCCCTTGGTCCCCGAGACATAGGATCCATAAAGTTCGGCGTCCCATCCGTCCCAGGCGTAACCGATATTCAGATGGACCTTGTGTTCCGGCAGGGAATCGCTCAACCCCTGATCGAGATGTTCGTGCAGGCGATCCAAGGTATAATTGGCCCCCCAGGTCCACCCCTCGCGGGTCTTGTGCTGCAAATCGAATTCCATGCCGTTGGTCACCGACCCCGGCACCATCATCGAGACGACGGCGGGGGTCCGGTTGACCAGCAGATTGGCCGTTCCGACATATTTGGTCGTCATATCGTGAAAAACCGACAGACGCGCCGTCGCATCCAGAGCCGCGATGCGATGGTCCCAGCCGACCCGGTAGTCATAATTGGCCGAGGCCGCCAAATTGGGATTTTCATAAAAGTAGCGGCCGGAATATTGCGGCAGATAATGCTGCGGCAGTCCGAAATTGGCCAAGGTCGGCAGCTTCAATCCCCGCCCGAAGGAAAATCTGAGAGCGTCATCGTCGGTCAGCTTGCCGACCAGGGCCGAATTGGCGCTGACGCCCTGGACACTGCGATCGAAAGCGTCATTGGTGTAGAGATCCTGGACAGGTCCCGATCCACTGCGCCCGAGCTTGAAATAGTCGTAACGCAGGGCGTTGACCATCGAAACACGAGAAGACCATTTGTGGTCCCACATGACGGAGCCGGCCGACAGATCGCCGGTGATGGTGCCGCCGCGCAGAATGGAGGAGGTCATGGCGTTTCGGCGGGCCTCGAGCCCGAGACGAAAGCTGTCGGCGGAACCGACCTTGAACAAGTCCGACATCTGGCCGACCAAGGCGCTGTCATAATTGTGCACGGGACCGACGGGCTGGGCGTCTCCCCACGGAATATCGACCAGCGTATAATAGACGGAGCCGTCCAGCCGACCGATCGGTGAGTCGGCGGCGTAGCTCCCCCTCACCGAATCGGTGACGATACGGGCGTCCAGAAAGGCGTTGTAGACCATCGCGCGCCCCGTGATGTCGGTATGCGACGCCTCGAGCCGCGCTCTGGACGCGTCGGGGAGAATCACCGCGGCGTCGAGGGACGCCGAACGGCGATTGGCATTTTCGGCATAGGCCGCATTGGCCGGCGTCCGATTGACCATCCCGTCGTCGTGCGCATGGTCGTCGGCCGCGGTGAGCCGCATGCCGGCCCCCTCCCCCAGCGGTTGGGTGATGGTGGCCGCCACGTCGCGTCGGGCATGGTTGCCAAGCCGGGCCTGGACGGCATCGACCCGGTCGGCGATCGGGTCGAAGGTGACGATATTGACGACGCCGTCGACCGCATTGAATCCGTAAAGCGCGCTCTGCGGCCCCTTGATAATCTCGATCTGGCGAATTTCCGACATTTCGACCGGCAAGGCCTGCCAGAAAACCACGCCATAACCATCATAATAAACCTGCCGGCCGTTGATCAGGACCATCACGCGGCTGGTCAGGGGCCGGATATATCCGTCGATTCCCAGATCGGTCATGCCGGCCGAGGCATGCGAAACATCGACCCCGGCCAAGCGGCTGAGCAGCGTCGGAATGTCGCGGGCTCCGGAGCGCCGGATGTCCTCGGCGGTAATCAGATCCATCAGAACCGGCGTGTCGGAGACGCGCTCGGGCTTGCCCGTCGCGCTGACCGTCACCGGTTCGCCGAACAAGCTTTCATATTGGCCATAGTCGAGCCCCTGCGCCCAGGCTCCCCCCGTCACCGGGCAAGACACGGTCGCAAGGAGCAGCAGCGGCGAAAACGGAATTCTCAGTTTTCCGTCACCATCATTCGGAAAGCCTCGGTAAATTCGATTCCGCAAGACAAAGCCGCCATCTGGCTGATGATCACCTCGACGCGTGGCGCGCCCGCCACGCCGACCGTACATTTTCCAGCACGCACGCAAGCCAGATCGGCTGAAATAGTCAGCGTCCGATTCCGTCGCGCATAGTCGAAAATTCGACCGTAATGCGTTTCCATTCCCGCGGCAATGAAACCGACACGGAAATTTGGGTTTTCGTCCAATTGGCGGATATCGACCAACATCGGCACAAGTTCGGCCTTGCTGACCCCCATGTTGCCGTTCAGCCAATTCAGAAGGGATTGGGCATCTTCGGAAGAGCCCCTGACCTGCGGATCGTAAATCAGCGCAAGCGGGGTCTTCCCTCGCGGCGGACTGGCCATGAAGTCGACGACACGAATACCGACTTTCAGCTCGTTCAGGGTCGTGGCATTACCGGAATTGGGCAAGATTGCCAATATCAGCAATAGCATTCCGACCGCAAGGGCACGGAGCATTCAGAGTCTTCCGAGTGATCATGGGCGGCAGCAGCCCGATCAGAGTGGTCGAATTTATTAATATCGTCAAGAATTTGACTGACTCGAAACCTCAAAATCCGCACAAGCCCGCTCTTAAGGGCCCAGAATTCCCTTTCATTTACATTGTAAAGAACGTCGCAAAGTGGTGACCCCCATATGCAGTGCACGGAAAAAGATTAGCGCTAAACGACTTTCGCAAGCTACCCCTGTATAATTTATGGTTGAATGATCGCCGACAGCCGTCCTAATTGACAAGCGGCCAGGGCGAGGCCCGGCGCAAAAACCGCCGGGCCGAATCCTTGAGCCCTGACCGATAAGACGCCCCTGCCCGGGGGGCTCGTCCCTTCGGGGACCGTCGCGTCGTTTCGCTTCACCCGGCGGACTCGGGCGGCCGCTTGGGCGTTAAGAGAGTTCAGGAGGAGTTCGCATGATCATCGCCGAAATCCTGCAAAAGAAAGGCAACACGGTCACCGCCATCGATCGGAACGCCAGCATCGCCGAAGCCATCGCCTTGCTTGCCGAACACAGGATCGGCGCCTTGGTGGTCCGCGACCAGGTCGGCGGAGCGGCCGGCATCTTCACGGAACGCGACGTGGTTCGCGTGTTGAACGCCGAAGGGGCGAATGCCCTCGCCCAACCGGTGGCCTCGGGCATGACGGCCAATCCGGTCACCTGCAGCAAGACGGACAAGGTCAACGATGTTCTGGCGACCATGTCGCGTCTGCATTTCCGCCATATGCCGATCATCGAGAACGGGACGGTTTCGGGCATCGTCAGCATCCGCGATCTGGTCGTCGAACGCCTGGAACGGGTGGAAACCGAAGCCGAAGCGATGCGCGCCTATGTGGCCGGAGCGTGACCCAAGACTGTTCCTTGGCCAGAAGCGGCGCGGGCGTCTCGGCAGGTAAGGCGGACGCGGAGGCTCCGCCCATCCATGAAAGTAAACGGTGGCCGAGGCTTGGCCTGCGGAAATATTCTGTTACCAAATCGGCGCGTCATCGTCATATGGGTGAAAAGCGAAATGGTTACCTTGGCCCGATCGTCATTCGTCCGGGCGGTGGAACTGAACTGATATTTTGCCTGCATGGAAAGTGTTAAGTTCAGGGCACACGGTAAAGGTCATGTCATGTCGATCCGTAAATCTTTGGTTTTCACCGCCTTCCCCTTGTTGTGGATGACATCCGCCTTCGGCCAGACTCTTCCCGCCGATCCGCCGCCGGGCGAATCTTCGATACCGCACCGGGGAACGTTGCATCGCGAGGAGGATCCCATCCTGCGGCATAAGGCGTTCTGCGGCGATCGTTACGCGCATGAGGTCGCCCGCCTGGCCTATCTCGAGGTCAAGCTCGATCTCGGCGAAAAGCAACGGGGCGCTTGGCGCAAATGGCAGCAATGGCATCTGGACGGAGCCGACAAGGAACAGGCGAATTGCCTGTCAGACGCGCCGAAGGCGGACGGATGGCCGACCGCCTTGGACATGGACCTGCGGATGGAAAGAGCCCTGGCGGTCGAATTGCAGAGCCTGCAAGCTTCCCGTCCTTCCCTCGAAGCGTTATACGAAGCTTTGACGCCGGCCCAACGGACGGTTTTCGATCGCCCCCCGCACGGAGATCATTTTGCACCGCCTCATGGAGAGCTTCGCGACCACCCTGGGCCGATCCCGCCGGAACGTTGAGCTCTTGGAACACGCCCGCCGTTCCGCGCCCGAACGGCGCCTGAGATCCATCGTTTTTCTCGGCCTCGTGGCGGTCGCCCTTGGCGGTTGCCATCGGGGAGGATCCTCGAACGATCGGCCGCCGCCGGCCGCCAGCATTCGATTCAGTCCGAACGCCGAACCCCTGAGCGGCGGTCCGCTCGGCCATCCCAAATGCGAAGAGGCCTTGGCCGGATGGTTCGATCGAACCGATGCCGATCATGACGGCGTGATCGACCGCGCCGAATTCCTGGCCGATTCGCAGCGGCAATTCGACCGGATGGATCAGCATCATGCCGGTTATGTCACTTCGGGCGACCTGTCCATCTTTCGCGCGCCCTATGAATCGGTCCCGGGCGCAGACGACTTGCCGTCCGAGACCGGCCCCCGAGACCAGCAGGACTCCCCCGGACGGCGGCGGGACGGCGGCGGTCCCAATGGAGGAACGCGCGAAGGCAATGGCGGGGCGGGATCGCCGCCGCGCGACCCCATCGTCGATACACGAGCCGATCCGGTCATGTCGGCCGACAAAACCTTGAGCTTCAAGGTGACGCTTGCCGATTTCCTGGCGCAAGCCAACGATATCTTCAACGGCCTCGATCACAATCACGACGGCCGGGTGACCCGCGACATGGTGCTCGGCACCTGCGTGGTGATAAAAAAATAGCCTGGGCGCCTCGGCTTATCCCGTGATGCCTTTTTTCGGCCCGCCGTGGCGAGCGGGACGAAGCGATGGCGACGGGAGGGGGGTAAAGCGTTCCGCGGGCTTTCAGCCATAAAGCGCTTTGGCGCGCCGTTCGAATGCCGTCATGATGCGCCGCTCCGCGCCGTGCTGGCCCAACGACGCGATCGTCGCCACCACACCGGAACGGAATTCGGCCGAAAAACGACAGAGCAATTGGCAACCTTCCTCCAGCGGCGCGAATTGCCAGGCCAAGCGAAAGGATTTCCACGGCCCGTCGGTCGAGGTGATTTCCAGTCCGTCCGGCGGATTCAATTCGGCATGACTGATGAACCGATGCCGCACCGGACCGAAGGCGAACACATTGTCGACCCGCCACAGATTATCGCGGCGTTCGATGATTCGCGCGGCGACACACCCGGGAACGAAGAAGGGATAGCTTTCGATATCGGAGGCCAAAGCAAACAATTGCGCCGGCGTATAGCGTGGAAAGGCCAGTTCCCAACCGCCGACCAAAGGCCCCCCCGCCGATGCTTTATGGTCCATACATCCCTCTTTACATGTCCTTGCAAAAACGCCCCATGCCAAACGCTCAGGAAATGCCCCGTTCCTTCAAATGCGGCGCATATTTCTTATCGCTTTTCCGAATGTGCTCGATCATCCATTTGTTGAGGAAACCGATCATCTCGAGCAATTGCGTCGATGACGCATCGGATTTGTATTTTTTATGAGCCTCGGTGATCTGAGCGATCAGATCTTCATGTTCCTTCTTATGGGCGGCGCGATCGGGATAGGCCGTCTCTTCGAAAAACGCCTCCTCACGGTCGAAATGCTGTTGCGTATAGACGACGAGGCTACCGATAAACTCGTCGATGACGGGCTTTTCCTTGCCCAGGATCATCGAATCGTAAAGATAGTTCACCAAGCTGAAAAGCTTGCGATGATCGGCGTCCACGGCGGCCACCCCGACCGTCAGATCCTCACTCCACGCGACAAGCGACATTTCACCACCTTAATTTTTTCAGCCATCGATCGGACGGCGTTCCCGGGAGTCCGGCCGGGAACAATCGACCAAGCCCTCCCGGTCGTAAAATAGCCCGGCACCGGGCGTCATACAATTGATACCGTTTGACAGCGCCGCGTCTTTAACAAGGATGGCATGACCACCGGGGGAGGGGGCTCTTTCAATGTCGTCACGATTTTCAGTGCATCGGGTTGCCGCCGGCATGGCGATTTTCGCCGCTGCCGCCATTCTGGCCTTTCCGCAGTTCCCCGGATCCGAAAACAATGCCCTGGCGCTGTCGGTGGCCGCCATCGGGCTTTGGGCGACAGGGGCCATTCCCGAATATGTGACCGCCATCGCCTTTTTCACCCTGGCCATGCTGTTCAAGGTGAGCCCGCCCGGCGTGATCTTCGGCGGGTTCGAATCGGCGGCCTGGTGGTTGATCTTCGGTGGCCTGGTGATGGGGGTCGCGGTGAAATCCACCGGTCTGGGGGAACGGATCGCCCGCCGTCTGGCGCGGAGTTTCGGCAGCACCTACTGGGGGGTGATCACCGGCGTGACGGTGGTGGGCGTGACCTTGGGATTCGTCATGCCCTCGTCGATGGGCCGCGCCGTCCTCCTGATGCCGATCGCGCTCGGTCTCGCCGAGCGATTCGGATTCGAGGCCGGCAGCAAGGGCCGCACCGGCGTGGTGCTGGCCGCCGCCTTCGGCTGTCATGTTCCGACCTTTTCGGTCTTGCCGGCCAATGTGCCGAATATGGTCTTCGTCGGCGCCGCCGAAGCGGCCTATCATTATGTTCCGACTTACGGCACCTATCTGCTGCTGCATTTTCCCATTCTGGGCTTCCTCAAGACGGCGATCATGATTCCCCTGATCGTCTGGCTCCACCCCGACCGGCCCCGGATCGTCGAGGCCGACGTCGGAACGCCGATGAGCGGACAGGAACGGTGGCTGGCCCTTTTGCTGATCGTCGCCCTGGCCTTCTGGATGACCGATTCGCTCCACCACGTCAGCCCCGCCTGGGTGAGCATGGCGGCGGCGCTCCTATTGCTCGCCCCGGGCTTCGGTCTGGTCGGCCGCAAGGCGTTCAGCGAGCAGGTCAACTATGGCTCGCTGTTCTATGTGGCCGGCATCATGGGACTGGGCGCCCTGGTCGACAAATCGGGGCTGGGCAGCCTGCTGGCCAGCGCCATCCTCACGGTGCTGCCGCTGGCGCCGGGCGCGCCGGCGATGAATTTCGCCAGCTTGTCGGCGGTCAGCACCGTGGTCGGGCTGGCCACCACCTTGCCCGGCGTTCCCGCCGTCCTCACGCCTTTGGCCGAACAGATGGCCCACGCCTCGGGCATGCCGCTCGATGCGGTGCTGATGAGCCAGGTTCTGGGCTTTTCCAATCCCCTGCTGCCATACGAATCGGCGCCTTTGGTGGTGGCCATGCAGTTGGGCGGCGAACGCATGGGGCCGGCCCAGTCGCTGTGCCTCCTGCTGGCCGCCGCCACCGTCGTCGTCCTGCTGCCGCTCAATTTCCTGTGGTGGCGGCTGCTGGGGTGGATTTAGAGCGGTTTGCGACCAACCGGGATCAATCCCTGTACCATCGTCCCGGCGAACAAGCTTGTGAAGCAAGGGAAAGTGGCACCGGCGTCCCTGCCGGTGTCCGCCGCCCTGCGGCGGAAACGTTCCCGTCAAGATTGATCCCCTCGGCCGCTCTTGCGCTGCCGGCTTCGCCGGCACACCGGCGGGGACGCCGGTGCCACTGGGATTATTTCACAAGCTCGAAAGCGGGGATCCGGGAGTCTCGGAAACGCCCGTGGGGTGCCCCCTGGATTCCGGCTGATCCAGGGCAATGACGAGAAAAATCGATGATCCAGTCT
>JAATGN010000060.1 GCA_015654615.1 Rhodospirillales bacterium | reverse complement strand
GCCGCAGGGCGGCGGACACCGGCAGGGACGCCGGTGCCACTTTCCCTTGCTTCACAAGCTTTTTCGCCGGGACGATGGTACAGGGATTGATCCCGTTTGGTCGCAAACCGCTCTAGAGCGCGATGCCTTAAATCGGCATCACGCTCTGGTTTTTCTTGATGTCCCTCGCCGGGCGCGCGCCTCCGCGCGCTTGGCCGCGGCCTCAATGGCCGCTCTTAAGGCGGCGAGGGCGCGCTCGCCGATTCGTCTCGGGCCATGGGTACCGGCGCCGAGGCCGCGCGGGTAAAAGTGATGGTCACCCGCGTGCCCTTGCCGGACTCCGATTCAACCGCCAAATCCGCTTTGGCATTTTGCCGCAGGGAATGGACGATCAGTTCCCCCAGCTTGCCGCGTTTTGGCCACTCGACGCCGTCGGGCAGACCGATCCCGTCATCGGCGATGACGACACGGCAGCCGTTGCGATTGGAAAGGCTGTGCAAGGTTATCGTGCCGCCATCGCGACCGACAAAAGCGTGCTTGAGGGCATTGGTCAACAACTCGTTCGCCACCATTCCGGTCGGCAAGGCGACATTGACCGATACCGGATAGGCATCGACCTTGAGATCGAGCCGGATGCCTTCGACCGCATGCGATTGCATGACCGACGATGCGATCTGACTCAGATAGATACCAAGATCTATTTCGTCACCTTGACCGAAACTGGACAACAAGTCATAAATAATTTGTATAGAGTTGATACGTCCAGCCAATCTATCAAATGTCAGTGCATCGATTTTTCCGCGAACGTTGCGGGCTTCCATTCTGATAAGGGCCGTTATCATCTGAAGGTTATTTTTAACTCTATGCTGAATTTCCAGCAATAAAGTATCCTTCTCGCGGATTTTTTCCTCGAATTCCTGACGCTGGACGACATTATGCGCACCGACATCCACCAGCGTCGCGAGCCGAAAGGCGGGGTTGCCGCCGTCGTCCACGATGACGCTCGAATAGACATCGACCAGGGCCGCGTCCCGTCCGGCGCGTTCGAACTGGAAGGTGCCGACGCAATCGACCGAGTCGACGATGGCGGCACCCAGGGCATGATCACGCCGCGCGCCTTCGCCACGGCCACGCAGACTGGCCCACGGCTTGCCTTCGATCTCCGACGCCAACTGTCCGGACAATTGCTCGAAGGATGGATTGGCATAGATGATACGCTCGGGCGTCGACATCGCCGCGACAATGATCGCCATCGGAATCTGGTCGAAGAAACGGCAGAATTGGTCGCTTTCGAACGCCCCGGCGAGATCGGGCGTGGCCACCGCCGCTTGGACTTGGGCCATCGCGAAGCCCGCGTGGCCGCGATCGCCGATCAAATTCGCGGAAAGGGCCAATCGCGCCAGGGCCGGAAGCGATTTCGAGCCGGTTTTTTTCATGATCGCGGCTCGGTGGGTCTCGACGGTGCGCTGACTGATCGCGAGGTCGGCCGCGATATTTTTGCTGGATTGTCCGGCCAGGACCCGCTCCATGATCTCGCGCTGGCGCGGCGTCAAATCGGCGATACGCTCGGCGGCGGCCTCCTGTCCGGCGATGACTCTGCTGGCATCCTGAGTCTGTTCGAGGACGCGCTCGACCTCCATCAGCAATTTTTGCCGGCCGATCGGTTTTTTGATGAAATTCATGGCGCCGGCATTCACCGCTTCGGCCTCGGTCTTCCCGTCGCGGGAACCGGTGATCATGATGACCGGCACGCGCTGGCCTTCACGCTGCAACTGCCGCAGCACGTCGACGCCGCTTATGCCGGGCAGATCGGCATCGACCAGCAGGCAGGCGCCACGACCCGGATGATAGGCATTGAGAAAGGCTTCGCCCGTCGCATAGCCGTCGACAGTCCAACCATGCTTCTCAAGCATGCTGCGCACCGATTTGCTCACCAGACTATCGTCTTCGACGATAATGATGACCGCCGCGGCGCTGGCCGATTCGGCCTGGGACGATTGACGTGGTGGCATTCTTGAGACGCTTTCCTTGAGCCCGTTTCGCGGCAGACCCACGAGCCCGCAACCGGCAAGGTCATTTTCGCCGCCGGCCATTGTCTTTATTTCGGTCGGCTTTGATAGTATCGGAAACTACGTAGGACAGCGGGCAAAGGACAGAACAAATCGTGACGCTTCCCAATATGGGAAGCGCCCGTCATCTTCTGTCTTTTGCCCCGCCCTGCAATGACGGAGGTTTTTTTTATCGGGCTCAGGACTTGGTGCGGTTATTCCGTCCCAGGCCCTTTAAGCCAGCCACGGCTCCCAACCGCCGTGCACCGGATGATCGGGGGCCAGCGGCAAATCGACCGCCGTCCGGGTGGCCGCGCTGTAATAGATGGCCGAGACCAACTCGAGCGAGCGGTAGGCGTCGCCAAGCGTCACCGGCCAGGGCGCCGCCCCGGTCAGGGCCGGATGCAGGGCCTCGAACAGGCCGGCGAAACTCTCCCGCCGCGGCTCGAATCCGGCCAGGGCGGCGTCGATGTCGGCCTGCCGGCAGGGCGCCCGCGGCAGAAAGCGCCAGTCGCCTTCGGCCGGCTGATAGGGCGGCACGCCGGGATTTTCCACGGTCAGATGTTCGAAACAGAAACGCAGTCGGCTGATTTCGTCGGCCGAACCCAGCGTCACCGAGGAGGTGACCAGGGCGCCATTGTCCATTTCGAGGGAGATGGCGGCGCAATCCTCCACTTCGACGGCGTTGACGCGGGTGGCGGTCCGGGCGAACACGCGGCGCACCGGCCCCAGGGTGAAGGTCAGCAGGTCGTGAAGATGGATGACATGGCCGAGAACGGCGCCGCCCAGTTCGGTGGCCTTCTTGCCGCGCCAGAGCACGTCGTAATATTCGGCCGGACGGTTCCAATGCGTCTCGATGCTGGCCACCAGCGGCTTGCCGGCCAGTCCCGCGTCGAGCAGGCGGCGCAGCCTGGCCAGGCCGTTGCCGTAACGGTATTGGTAGACCGGCACCACCGCCTGCCCGGTCCGTTCGGCGATCCGCATGATCCGTTCGACATCCGCCAGCGATCCCACCAGCGGCTTTTCGCACAGCACGGTCTTGCCGGCCAGCAGCGACGCCTCGATCATTTCCAGATGCAGGAAGGGCGGCAGACAGATGTCGACGACATCGATGTCGGGCCGCGCCAGCACGGTTTCGATGGCCGTGACGACCTCGGCCCCCGGCACGCCGGCGGCGAGGCCGGCGGCGCGGTCGGCATCCTTGTCGCAGATCACCGCCACCTCATAGCCGTCGGGATTGGCGCGATACCCCTCGACATGAAAGGCACCGATACCGGCGCCAACCACCGCGACACGAAAACGCGTCTTCATTTCAAGACCTCTTTGGTGAGATTTCCAACCCGGGTGGCGATGCTCTGCGCATGGATGGCCAGTTCCATGACCTTGAAGCAGTGGGCTTGGGTCATGGTGCGTTCTCCCCGGTCGGCGATGTCGGCGAGGATATCGGCGTAATAGGGCCGACCGGCGTCCCGGCAGTCGATGTAGCGGGTCTCCTTGCCGTCGACGAGGAACAGGTGGTCGATCCCCGGCCGGCCGGCGATATCGACATATTTGCGGATTTCGATGGTGCCCTCGGTCCCCAGGACGAACAGCCGTCCATCGCCCCAATTGGCCAGGCCGGCCGGCGTATACCAGTCGACCCGCACATACCCTTGCGCGTTGCCGCCGCGCAGCAGCATCTCGCCGAAATCCTCGAGGCCGGGATCGTCCGGATTGGCGAAGTTGCCGACGGTCGCGCTGACGATCTCGGCATCGGCGGCGCCGGTGAAGGTCAGAAATTGCTCGATCTGGTGGCAGCCGATATCGCACAGAGCCCCGCCGTAGCACGTCGGGTCGAAGAACCAGGCCGGACGCAATTCGCGGTTCAGCCGATGCGGGCCGATGCCGAGGGTCTGGATCACCCGTCCGATGGCGCCGGCCCGGACCAGTTCGAGGGCCCGGGTCACGGCCGCCACCTCGAACCGTTCGGAATAATTGACCGACCAGATGCGGCCGGTCTCCGCCACCACACGGCGAATGTCGGCAAGCTGGGCGGCGGTCGTGCAGCCGGGCTTGTCCACCATCACATCCTTGCCATGGCGCATGGCGTCGATGGACAAGGCCGCGCGATCGGCGGGAATGGCGGCGGACAGGATCAACTGCACCGAAGGATCTTCGAGCAAGGCGCGCTTGTCGGCGACGCGCGGAATATTCGGAAAGCGTTTGACGAAGCCCTGCAGCGGCTGCGGCTCGCCGTCGGTCCACCATCCCACGCAGGGGCAGTTCAACTCCAACAGACGGCCGACCATTTCGTAGATATGACGATGGTCAAGGCCGATGACCGCAAAACGCACCGGTGGCGCCACCAATTCCGACATCGTTTTCTCCCTCCTGCCCCGGATGTTTCAAGGATCCGTCCGAAGCGTTTCGATAGGCTATGGACCTGGTATGCAAGAATGGTAGTATACTACGAAATAATTCCCATGCATGCCAGCCGTTGATGATTCAAAGGATGGCGAAGATGTGAGAAAGGGAGGGAGAAGGAATCATGGCCGATGTTCTGATCCAGGCCGAGACGACGGTTGCGACGGAGAAACGCCCGCCGATTTCGAAGCGGCGGCTGCTGATCTACCTCGTCCTGTTCGCCATGACCGCGGTGAATTACACCGATCGCGTCAATCTTTCGGTGGCCGGGGGGATGGTCTCGCACGACTTCGGACTATCGCCGGCCGAGTTGGGCTGGCTGCTGTCGGCGCATCTGTGGCCCTATATCATCTTTCTCGCTCCGGCCGGCCTGTTCATCGACCGGGTCGGATATCGGCTCGGCGGCTGGATTGCCGTGGGCTTCTGGTCGCTTTGCACGCTGTCGACCGGCCTGGTGGGAACCCCCATGCAATTCTATGCCACCCGCATCGGCCTGGGGGCCGGCGAGGCGGCAAACTTTCCTATCGGCATGCAGGCGATCCGATCCTGGGCGCCCCGGCCGGAATATGGTTTCGCCGTCGCCTCCCTGTCGCTCGGCCAATGGTTCGGCACGGCGTTCGGCGCCATGTTCGTCGGCTGGGTCGTCGCCGATTTCGGCTGGCGGGCCGCCTTCATGGCAACCGGCGTCCTCGGCCTTTTGTGGATGACGATCTGGTTGCTGTTCGTCCGCGAACCGAATCGGACCAAATGGCTGGGGCAGGAGGAACGCGACTATATCCTGGCGCAACGCGAAGCGAAGAAGGTCCAGCAGGGCAACGCCGACCTTCTGGGCCTGTTGGGCAGCCGCTCGCTGTGGGCGCTGGGCCTGGCGCAGGGCGGCTTCGTTTACGAGGCCTATATGCTGCTGAGCTGGCTTCCCAACTTCATGCAGACGCAACATGGCATCTCGATTTTCAATTCGGGATTCTTCACGGCCATCATCTATGGAACGGCGGTGATCGGCAGCATCCTGCTGGCCCGCCTGTCCGACCGCATCTTCTCGGCCGCCGCCTTGCGGGGCGGCGCCCGCAAATGGGTGGTGGCCTTCTCCTATTTTCCGGCGATGCTGGTGGCGCTCGTCCCCTCGATCCAATCGATCTGGCTGATCGTCGCGGTGCTGACCGTCTCGGTCACCTTCCTGGCCAACGGCATCTCGCTGAACACCGCGCTTTGCAACGATCTGGTCCGCCGTCCGCAAGATGCCGGCACGGCGGTCGCGCTATTCACCCTGATCAGCAATCTGATCGGGGTGACGGCGCCCATCGTGACCGGCTACGCCGTGCGGGCCTCGGGCAATTTCAACATGGCGTTCGTGCTGATCGGCGTCGCCCTGGCCATCGGCGTCGCCCTGCTGCTCGGCATGATCAAGGGAGACATCGGCCGCGCGCCGTCCGCGGACTGACGCCGCGCGGTCCGATGGATTTCCCCGCCCGGAGAACGGCCGCTGCCCCGTACCATGTCGAGATGGGAAAAAGAGGCAGGAGTCGGACATATGACCGCCATCCATGATTTCGGGACATCGGGGTCCCTCTCGGCGAGGACCCCGGCCAAAAATCCGGAACCGGAGACCGCCCGAGACGCCGCCGCGCCGCAAAGCCCGGCGGCGGAAAGCCCGCCCCCCACCACCGGCGGCCGGAGCGACGGCACGCCGCTCCTCTCGTCGGCGGTGCAGGCCACGCTGATCGCCAATCAGGCCCAGCCCGCCCCGCCGGCCTATGTCCCCTCCGCCGCCCTGATCGCCGCCGCCGACATTCTGGCGCAGGATATCGTCCGGGCGTTGGACAGCAACCACAATGGCACCCTGTCGAAGGCGGAAATCGCCGCCGTCTCCCCCCTCGCCGCCTGGGCCAGCGATACCCTCGACACCAATCGGGACGGGCAATTGAGCGCCAATGAACTGGCGAACGGAATACTGCAGGGAAACGTCCCCCTGCCGCTCTGACGAAGCCGCCGGCCGATTTTGCTGCCGCGGCGCTATTCGGCCGGAGTCGCCGTCTTCCGAAGCGGCTGCCCCGGACGCAGTTCGCCGTGCGCCTGCCGAACGATCTGCCAGCCGCCGGCCAGTCCGAGCCCCGCCATGACCGCCGCCACGATCACGTCCGGCCAGCCGGTGCCGGTGCCGAACACGCCGGCGGCGGCGGCCATGACCGCGACATTGCCGATCGCGTCGTTGCGCGAGCAGATCCAGACGGACCGCATATTCGCGTCGCCGCGGCGAAAACGGAACAGCATCGCCGCCACGCCGCCATTGGTGGCCAAGGCGGCAGCGCCGACCAGACCCATTGCTTCGGCTTGCGGCAGGGTTCCCACGACGGCATGCCAGACGGTCGAGACGACGACCCAGAGGCCGAGCAGAAGCAGCCCTCCTCCCTTCACCAGCGCAGCCTTGGCGCGCCACGACGACCCGAGGCCGGCCACGCCGAGACTGATGGCATAATTCAGCGCGTCTCCGAGAAAATCGAGCGCATCGGCCTGCAAAGAGGCCGAGCCCGATGCGATGCCGGCGGCGACCTCGACGGTGAACATGGCGGCATTGACGGCGAGCGCCATCCACAGCACGCGGCGCCACAGCCGCCCGCCGCCCTCGTCCGCCGCAGGACAATCGCCACAACAACCGGCCATGGTGAAACCTCCTCCGGCCCGCTGGCAGGATCGGGCCCGGGATCCCATATGCACCCTGTAGTCACTACAGGGTCAAGACCAGGATGCACAAGCTTTCGATCGGCGCCCTCGGCAAGGCGACCAACACCAAGGTCGAAACCGTCCGCTATTACGAACATATCGGGCTTTTGCCGACGCCTTCGCGGACGGCCGGCAACTACCGCAGCTACGACGCCTGGCATCTGGGGCGCCTGAGCTTCATCCGGCGGGCGCGCGATCTGGGCTTCTCGCTGGAACAGGTGCGCGACCTGCTGGGACTGGCCGATCAGAAAGACCGCTCGTGCGAGGCCGTCGACGTGATTGCCCGCGAACATCTGGCCGCGATCGATCACAAGATCGCCGACCTGACCGCCCTTCGCCGCGAGCTCGATACCATCATCGGCCAGTGCCGATGCGGCACCATCGCCGACTGCCGCATCATCGAAGCGCTGGCGCCCCATGCCGTCCCGGAGGCGGGCGCCCCGGTCCGGTGATCGAGAGGGACCTTGCTGGCGCGGACGCCCGCCCCAGTCATCGGGATTCATCCGCCGGAGTCCGACCGCGCACCGGCTCTTTCGAAAAGCGCGCTTCGAACTATCTATAGTCCTCCCCATCGCTCCCTTGGAGGCAGCTCCATGCTCGATACCGCATTGTCGTTCCTGTTGGACGAGGAGACTTCGTCCCATCCCTCCCTGACGGCCGTCGCCGCAAGCGACGCCGCGCTGCTCGATGCCTATTCGACGGTCGTCAGCAACGTCGCCGAACGGGTCGGCGCCTCCGTCGTCAAACTCGACGTCCGCAAGAACGACCGGCCGGCCGGCTCCGGCTCGGGCGTCATCCTGTCGCCGGACGGCCTGGTCCTGACCAACAGCCATGTCGCGCAGGGAACGTCCCGTCTCGCCGTCCAGACGCCGGACGGCCAGCATTTCACCGCCCGTCTGATCGGCGACGATCCGGACACCGACCTGGCCCTGGTGCATATCGAGGAATCGGTCACTCTGCCGGCGGCGCGCCTGGGCGACAGCGGAAGCTTGCGGCGCGGGCAGATCGCCATCGCCATCGGCAATCCGCTCGGCTTCGAGGCCACCATCACGGCGGGCGTGGTCTCGGCGCTCGGCCGTTCGCTCCGCGCCAAGAGCGGCCGGCTGATCGACGATGTGATTCAGACCGACGCGGCGCTCAATCCCGGCAATTCCGGCGGCGCGCTGGTCTCCTCGGCCGGCGAGGTCATCGGCATCAACACGGCGATGATCTTAGGGGCCCAGGGCATCTGCTTCGCCGTCGCCTCGAACACCGCCAGCTATGTGATGGGCCAGCTCATCCAGCACGGCCGGGTGCGGCGCGCCTCCATCGGCATCGCCGCCCAGCAGGCGCTGATTCCCCGCCGCACGCAGCTGGCCAACGGTCTCGACCAGGCGAGCGGCGTGATGATCGCCGCCATCGAGCCGGACAGTCCGGCGGCGGAGGCCGGCCTTCTGACCGGCGACATCATCTATGGGCTGGACGGCCGGCGGGTGGCGGGAGCCGACGATCTGATCCGCCTGCTGAACGGCGAGCGCATCGGCAAGCCGATCGCCCTCGACACCCTGCGAACGGGCCGGGCCCGCGTCTTCGACGTAACGCCTCGGGAACGCCGGGGGTCTTGACTCACGCATAGTGGCGCGGGCGGCCCTGCCCCGCGTCTCTCAGGATAAGGCGGGCGCGAAGGCCCGCCCCACCGACCAAGGTGAACAGTATTGGACTTGGTGCCCGTTAAGAAATAATCGCGTCATTGCGAGTTCCGCACCGACCGAGGTCGCCCCTGCTGGGTGAAAATGCCGTCACTGCGAGCGCAGCGAAGCAGTCCAGGACAGCCTGGCACTCCGGATTGCCGCGTCGCTTCGCTCCTCGCAATGACGGACCTAAAAACAGAGCGGTTAACTTTCAATGGGCACTTAGAGGGCGATTCAGACCTCGCCAAGCTGCGGGGCGCCTCTTCGAGGCGGTTTGGCGGGTAAAAGGGAACGGCAGAAGAACGACGTCGCCGAACTCAAAGGGCATCGTAGACGTCGTCTTCGGAATTGTCCCAGACCGATGCGAAAACGCGCTCGCTGCTCGTTGCGGCGGTCCGAATAAGGGCCCGCTCCTGCTCGCGTTGCCGGATGAAATCGACAAAATCCTCAACCTCGACGAGTCGCTCAGCCGGGAGCGCCTGGATCTTGGCAATCAGAGTTCACGCGTTGATTGGCATCGACACCTCACGATCCTGCCGCTTTCTACGATACGGCTGGGGCCGACGTGGCCGGTCCGGCCAGCCACAATCGTTTCGTTCCGAAGCTCAACAGATTGTCGGTCATCTTCACTTCCTGAAGCCGCAACGCCCATAAGGGCGCGCTGGGGGCCAGGACGGCCGCGGGAAATCGCCGCAAATAGCGGTGACGCCCCGCGACCGCTTCGGTCCCTTCGAGAACCCGGGCCAGCGCCGAGAATTGGACGCCCTGGATCCGTCCGACGACATTCGGCTGGCCGGCGATCGTCCCGGCTACCTTCGGGTTCGCCGTCATCAGGCGGCCGTGGCGGGTCGCCGGATCCGTCATCAGGAGCAGTTCCATGGCATCCGCCTCGAACGCATAGAAACAGCTGGCCGTCCAGATGTCGCCATCCGAAGCTACGGCGAGGCCGAGGACATGTTTACGGGCGATGAAGCCGCAGATGGCGATCCGGTCTTGCTCGGTGGTGTCGGACATGATGGGAGAACTTGTGAAATGAGAGAAGAACGTCTGTAGCACCGGCGGAGAGCCGGTGCTACTTGAATCTAGCCGCCAAGGAACTGCGGCGTCTTTTCCCAGATGAGCAGGGCGACGCATCCCTCGGGGCTATGGACGCTATGCCGGCTGCCGGGCGGATTGGCGATGAAACTGCCGACCCCGTGGGTGGCGCGATGATCGCCCTGGCTGCCGGCCAGGATGACGATATGCTCCCAGCCGGCATGGCGATGCTCCGGCGCGCTGGCGCCGGGCTGGTAGCGCAGCAGGGCGGAGGCCGGACCGCCGTTCCCGCTTTGGTAAAGCCAGGCCGCCTCGATCCCGTCGCGGAAGGGCTGCCAGTCCAAGGCCGCCCAGGAAGCGGGATTGCCGAGCAGATCGGTCAGAACGATCGGCGAAGTCTCCATCACAATGCTCCCAATGCTGTTTCGATCGCCTCGACGGGCGCCGCCCACCCCACGATGCCGTCCTGGGCCACCAGCATTTCGACGGCCGCCAGCTTGAAGGCCGGGAAATAGCTGGCCGTGGCGTCTTCGGCCAGCAGGCATTCATAACCGCGATCATTGGCCTCGCGCATGGTGGTCTGCACGCAGACCTCGGTCGTCACGCCGGCGAACACCAGATGGCTGATCCCCAGTTGCGGCAGGATCCGCCCCAGGCTGGTGGCATGAAAGGCGCCCTTGCCCGGTTTGCGGATGACCAGTTCGTCGGGCAGGGGCGCCAATTCCGGCACGATGGCGCTGCCCGGTTCGCCGTCGACCAGGATTCGCCCCAGCGGGCCGGCGTCGCCGATATGCAGCGAACCGCGACCGCGCTGGCGTTTGGCCGGGGGACAGTCGGACAAATCCGGCAAATGCGCCTCGCGGGTGTGAATCACCGGCAGCTTTCGCGCCCGGAAGGCCGCCAGCAGCCGCCGCGCCGGCGCGATGGCGCCGGCCAGATGGCCGATATCGTTGCCCAGCGCTTCGCCGAAGCCGCCGGGTTCCAGGAAATCGCGCTGCATGTCGATGACGATCAGCCCGAGACCGCGCGCCGGAAAGGCGAAGTCGTAAGGTCGAGCGGCGATCGTCGGCATGGCGTCCCTTTCCTCAATGTCCGGCCATGGCGCGGCCGATGGTGGTGCGGTCGGCCGTGGCCGCCGCCGTCTCATGGACGATTTTTCCATCGAACATCACCAGGATGCGATCGGCCAATTCCAGCAGTTCGTCCAGATCCTCGCTGACCAGCAGGACGGCGGCGCCGCGGTTGCGGGCTTCGATGATCTGCGCATGGATATCGGCGACGGCGGCGAAATCGAGACCGAACACCGGATTGGCCACCACCAGCACCTCGACCCGGCCGGACAATTCGCGCCCCAGAACCGCACGCTGCACGTTGCCGCCCGACAGGGTGGCGATCGGCGCGTCCGGAGAACTGGTCTTCACCCGGTAGCGTTCGATCAACCCTTGCGCCGCCCGGCGGATCCTGGCGTGGCTCAACCACCAGCCGCCGCGCGCCATGGGCGGCCGGTCGAACTGGCGGAAGGCCATATTCTCGGCCACGCTCATCCGCCCGACGCAGGCGTTGCGCAACGGTTCCTCGGGCAGCAGCGACAGGCCGTGGCGCAGCATCTGGGCCCGCCGCGCCGCGTAGATCTCGCCGCCGACCCGCATCGTTCCGCCGGTGGCCCGCCGCTGGCCGGCCAGCACCTCGACCAGGGCGCTTTGACCGTTGCCCGACACCCCGGCGATGCCCAGGATCTCGCCGGACGCCACGGCCAGGCAGACTCCCCGCACCGCCGGTTCGCCATGGTCGTCGTCGGCCGTCAAAGCCTCGACGGCGAGCCGGACATCCCCCGGCGGCATGGCCTGGCGCGATGCCGATGGAGCGATCGCCCGGTCGCCGATCATCAGCCTCGCCATGGCGTCGACCGACAGGTCCGAGACCGGACCGCCCCCCACCGCGCGGCCGCGGCGCAGCACCGTCACGGCGTCGGCGAAGGCCAGGACCTCGCGGAATTTGTGGGTGATGATCAGCACCGTCAACCGTCCCGCCTCGACCATCCGGCGCAGCAGGCCCAGGATCTCGTCGGCCTCCTCCGGGGTCAGCACCGAGGTCGGTTCGTCGAGGATCAGGAAGCGGCAGGACAGATAGAGCTGCTTGACGATTTCGGCCTTCTGCTTTTCCCCGGCCGCCAGCGACGCCGTCGGCACGTCGAGCGGCAGGGTGAAGGGCATGCCGGCCATGAAGGCCGACACGGCGCGGCGCTCGGCCGCCCAATCGATGATCATCGGCACATGGGGCCGGCCCATCACCAGATTTTCCAGGATCGTCATCGAGGGGACCAGGGTGAAATGCTGGTAGACCATGCCGATTCCCAAGGCATGGGCGGCCCGGGGATTGTCGATCGACCGTTCATGGTCGTCGAGCAGGACGGCGCCCTCCTCGGCCCGGTAATAGCCCATGATGCATTTGACCAGGGTCGATTTGCCGGCGCCGTTTTCTCCCAGCAGGGCATGCACCGTTCCGGCCTTGACCTTCAAGTCGACCGAATCGAGCGCGGTGAAGGCGCCGAAGCGCTTGGTCACGCCGACCGCCTCCAGGCTGGGGGCGTGGCGTTCGCTGGGCTGGCTGCGCATCGGGGCGGCCGGTTCCGGGTCGGGTTCCGCCTTCATGGCAGGCCCTCCAGAAAGTCCGCCGCCGTGGCGACGGCGCCGAACACGCCGCCCTGCATCTTGATCATCTTCAAGGCATGCTCGTGGTTGGCCGGATCGGTGGCGCCGCAGCAATCGGCCAGCAACAGGCATTCGAAGCCGCGATCGTTGGCCTCGCGCATGGTGGTATGCACGCAGACGTCGGTGGTGATGCCGGAAAGCACCAGGTTGCGGATGCCCCGGCAATGCAGGATCAGTTCGAGATCCGTGGCGCAGAAGGACCCCTTGCCGGGTTTGTCGATGATCGGCTCGCCGGCGGCGGGCGCCAGATCGTCGATGATCTGCCAGCCCGGCTCGCCCCGCACCAGAATCCGTCCGCAAGGGCCCGGATCGCCGATGCCGGCCCCGATGCGGCGCGAGCGCCAGCGCTTGTTGGCCGGCAGGTCCGAAAGGTCCGGCCGATGTCCTTCGCGGGTGTGGATGATGTGGTAGCCCTTGCTCCGCAGGGCGGCGAGGACCGCCTTGATCGGTTCGATCGGCGCCCGGGTCAGCGACAGGTCGTAGCCCATCTTGTCGACATAACCGCCGACCCCGCAGAAGTCGGTCTGCATGTCGATGACGATCAAGGCCGTATTGTCCGGGCGCAGCGCGCCATCGAACGGCCAGGGATAGGGATCGGCGGAGATGAAATGCTCGGTCATCGAATGGTCTCCAGGGTCATCATTCCCTATGTCGTCATTGCGAGTTCGGCATCGGCCAGCGGCCGACCCGCCCTGGATGAAAAGGAAAAGTGGCACCGGCCTTAAGTGCCGGTGTCCGCCGCTTCGCGGCGGAGTCCTTATCCACCGGCAGGAACGCCGGTGCCACTGCCTCTTTTCTTCCTAGCGCAAGCGAAGCAATGACGACATAAAACAGTCTTGGGCTCGAACCAGATCATCGCGTCACGCTCAGTTCCGACGGCGCGCCGGCCAGGCGGCGATGCGACGACGAGGAGATGATCAGGATCAGCAGGGTCAGCATGTAGGGCGCGGCGTTGAACAGGTAATAGCCCTCGGTGACGCCGACCGACTGCAGGGCCGGCCCCAAGGCGCCGGCCCCGCCGAACAGCAGCGAGGCCCAGAAGCATCCCATGGGATTCCAGCGGGCGAAGATGACCAGGGCGACGGCGGTGATGCCTTGGCCGGACGACAGGCTTTCGCTCCAGGCGCCGGGATAGTGGAGCGAGAGGAACGAGCCGCCGACCCCGGCCATGAATCCGCCGAAGGCGGTGGCCAGCAGCCGGACCCGGTCCGGCGAATAGCCCATGGCGCGCGCCGCGTCGGTGGAATCGCCCACCATGCGGACGATCATCCCCCAGCGGCTATTCTTGAATCCCCAGGCCAGCAGCGGCGCCATCGCGATACCGACCAGGAACAGCACATTGACTTCGAGCGCGCTTCGCACCTGGGATGAGGACGACCACCAGCCGAGATCGATCGAAGGCAGGCCGGGCGCCTTCGGCTGGATGAAGGGCTTGCCGAGAAAAAACGCCAAGCCGGTGCCGAACAGCATCAGGGCGATGCCGAGCGCGATATCGTTGACCTTGGGCAGGCTGCACAGCGCCGCGTGCAGGATGCCGAAGAGCGTTCCGGCCAGACCGGCGGCAAGGATGCCCAGCCAGGGCGAGCCGCTGAGATAGGCGGTGCCGTAACCGCTCATCGCCCCCATCACCAGGGTTCCCTCCAGCCCGAGATTGATCCGGCCGCTGCGTTCGGTGACGCATTCGCCGAGACTGACGAAGAAGAAAGGCGTGGAAACGCGGATGGCGCCGGCGACGACGGCCAGCGGCACGCCCCACCACCCCAGGGCATCGCTTTCCATGACTTATGCCTCCTTCACTTCGGCGGCCGGGCGGCGCAGGCGCAGCCGTCCGCCGAGCGTTTCGCTGGCCAGCAGGATGACGAACAAAATGCCCTGCAACACGGTGACCGTCGCGTCGGGCAGGCCGAGGCGGCGCTGCAGCAGGCCGCCGCTGGCGGCAATGCCGCCCAGCAGGAAGGCCACGGGGATCACCGCCAGCGGATTCTGCCGGGCCAGAAAGGCCACCAGAATGCCGGAAAAGCCGTAACCGGCCGCCAAGGCGGCGCTGGCCCGTCCTTGAACGGCGGCCACTTCGACCATTCCGGCCAAGCCGCCGGCGGCGCCCCCCAGAAAAGTCACGATCAGCACCAGCCGGCCGACCGGAAGCCCGGCCAGGCGCGCCGCCCGGGCATTGCCGCCGACGACGCGGGCGGCGAAACCGAAGGTGGTGTGATAGATCAGCACATAGCAGGCCAGGCAGAACAACAGACCGAACAGCAGGCCGACATGGACGTCGGTGCCCGGCAGATTGCCCAACATCACGGCATCGGGCAGGGCGCGCGTCGCCGGTTTGTTGAGACTGGCCGGATCGCGCATCGGTCCTTCGACGATCTGCTTGAAGACGGCGATGGCGATATAGGTCAGCAGCAGGCTGGAAATGGTTTCGCTGACCCCTTTCATCTGGCGCAGCAGGCCGGCCAGACCGATCACCAGGCCGCCGGCGGTCATGCCGGCCAGCGCCATGGCGGTTTGCACCAGAAGGACCGGCAGGGCCGCGGCGGACAGGGCCAGTCCGGTCGCCACCGCCGCCAGGCCGCCGGCCACCAGGGCCCCCTCGCCGCCGATCACCACCATGCCCATTTGCGCCGGCAGCGCCGTGCAAAGCGCGGTCAGCAGCAGGGGCGCTGCCCGTTGCAGGCTGTTCTGCACCGAGAACCAGGAACCGAAGGCGCCGGTGATCATCAGGCGATAGACCTCGAGCGGATTGACCCCGGCCAAGGCCACGAAGACGCCGAACACCACCATGCTGAGGAGAATGGCCAAGGCCGGCGGCAACACCGCTTCGACCATCGCCTCCAAATTCCGCCCGCTCCTGTCGGCCATCGATGGATCCTCCTGCCCGAGATCTCAAGTGGCGCGGGCGTCCCTGCCCGCGTCCTTGGCAGATGAGGCGGGCAGGCAAGCCCGCCCCACTGGCCAAAGTGAACGGTATTGGGCTTAAGCCACGCTGCCGACCACGCCTTCGACCAGATAGTTCATGCTTTCCAGCGCGATGTCGGTCTGGCCCTGGGAGACGCCGCCGGCGATCACCGTTTGGCCCTTGTTGTCCTTGATCGGCCCTTTGAAAATGACGAAATCGCCGGCCTCAAGCTTGGCCTTGACCGCATCGGCCTGGGCGCGCGCCGCGGCGGGCACCGGGGCGCCATAGGGCGAGGCGCGGACGAACCCTTCCTTGAGGCCGCCGCGGATCAGTCCGGGAAAGGTCTTGCCGGCCGTGGCGTCGGCGGCGAAGCCGGGATAGACCTTTTCCCAATTCCATTCGGCGCCGGTCAGATAGCCCTTGGGCGCCAGCTTGGCCTGGCTGGCGTGATAGCCGCAGGTGAAAGCGCCGCGATGCTCGGCCGTCTCGATGACCACTTTCGGACTGTCGACATGACAGGTGAAGACGTCGGCCCCCTGGTCGGCCAGGCTGTTGGTGGCCTCGGCCTCCTTGACCGGCATCGACCAGTCGCCGGTGAAAATCACCTGGGTGGTGATGGACGGGTCGACCGAACGGGCCCCCAAGGTGAAGGAATTGATATTGCGCAGCACTTGGGGAATCGGCTTGGCGGCGACGAATCCCAATTTCTTTTTCTTCGAGACATGGCCGGCGATGATCCCCGACAGATATTCGGCCTCGTCGATGTAACCGAAATAGCTGTGCGCATTGGAGGGCAGTCCCGGCTTCCACAATCCGCCGCAATGCATGAAGGTGACGTCGGGATATTTCTGGGCCAGCTTCAGCACATAAGGGTCGAAATAGCCGAACGACGTCGGAAAGATCAATTTCGCGCCATCGAGATTGATCATGCTCTCCATGGTCTTTTCGACGGCGATGGTCTCGGCGACATTCTCTTCCTCGGTGACCTTGATGCCGGGCAGCGACTTGAGGGCGGCGGCCCCCTGGGCGTGGGCCTGGTTGTAGCCATAGTCGTCGCGCGGCCCGACATAGATGAAGCCCACCGTCAGGCCGGGCGCCGCGAGGGCCCGCCGAAACGGCACCGACTGGGCCAGCAATCCGGCCGATCCGGCCGCCATGCTCATCAACAACGAACGTCGGGATAATGGGAAATCGTGGCTCATCGCGATCCTGCCCCTCTTGCCTCAGTCGAACCTTGGGCCCTCTTTCAGGGCGGCGAAGGAACATGCCCCATGGCACTGTCTTGTATACACTGGCAAACGGCGTGCCAAGGCGCGAAATTTATGATAAATTGCTGTTATTTAATGATATTATATCTAACCTCGAAAAATCAAGGACTGCCATGGGTGGCCATTATGACTATTTTTTAATCTTTGATGAAGATTTATGCATATCAATTGTTCATCCTTATATCCGCCCCGCCCGTTGCCGAGGATAAAAACATATAAAAACCGCGAATACCCTGTATTTGGCCCAATTTTTGTAAGGAACAGGGAGGCGGACAGGCGTGAAAAGATTGCATACAATCTTTGCAGCGAGAACGATTGAAGCGCGACGGCGAGGAGCAAGGATGGAATTGGTAGCGGAACCGGCGACACCCCCCACCAGGGAACAGCGGACCCTGCGCCGCGTCACGCGCGGCGAAGAGATCACCCGTCAGATCGCCGACGACATCATCCATGGACGCTTGGAGCCGAGGACCAAACTCGACGAGGTCGAAGTGGCGCGCCGCTTCGGAACGTCCCGCACCCCGGTCCGGGAAGCCCTGGGACAATTATGCGCCATGGGCCTGGCCGAACGCGTCGCCTATCGCGGCGTGGAGGTCACCCTGATCGCCGCCGAGCGTTTGGCCGACATGTTCGTGGTGATGGCCGAGCTGGAGGCTTCGGCGGCCAGGTTGGCCGCCTTGCAGATGACGCCGGCCGAGCGGCGCTCGCTCGACGAGTTGCATCGGGCCTCGCGCCAGCTGGTCCGCCAGGGGGCCCGCGAAGCCTATGCGCTGCACAATACCGAGTTCCATTCGGCCCTTTATGCCGGCAGCCACAACAGCTATCTGGAGGAACTGCTGCTCGCCACCCGCAAAAGGCTCAATCCCTTCCGGCGGGCCCAGTTCAACCTGCTGGGCCGCCTCGCCTCGTCGCATCGGGAGCATGACGAGGTGGTGCAGGCGATTCTGCGCGGCGACGGCGAGGCGGCCGCCCTGGCCATGCGCGGCCACGTGCTGACGGTCAGCGCCGCCACCGCCGAATATGTCGGCCATCAGGCGTCGGGCCGGCGCCCCCCGAAAGACGGACAAAAGGATGGGACGGATGACTGATCCGACGATGAGCCTGGATATCGCCACGCTGCAGACCGCCTATGACGGCGGACAGCTCACCGTCGCCCGGCTGGTCGAGACGGTTTGCGCCCGCATCGCCGCCGGCGCCGACAAGGCGGTGTGGATCCATCTGCGCGATCCCGCCCGGCTGAGGGCCGAGGCCGCGGCGCTGGACCGCCGCGGCCCCGAGGATTTGCCGTTGTTCGGCATTCCCTTCGCGGTCAAGGACAATATCGACGTGGCCGGGTTGCCGACCACCGCCGCCTGCCCCGAATTCGCCGCCGTGGCCGAGCGCACGGCGACTGTGGTCCAACGGCTGCTGGATGCCGGAGCCCTGCTGATCGGCAAGACCAATCTGGATCAGTTCGCCACCGGCCTGGTCGGAGTCCGCTCCCCCTACGGCGCCCCCCGCAGCCCCTTCGATTCCCGCTATATTTCCGGCGGATCGAGCTCCGGCTCGGCGGTCGCCGTCTCCTCCGCCCTGGTTTCCTTCGCCTTGGGCACCGATACGGCGGGCTCGGGACGCATCCCCGCCGCCTTCACCAATCTGATCGGCCTGAAGCCGAGCCGCGGACTGCTGAGCGCCACCGGCGTGGTGCCGGCCTGCCGTTCCCTCGATTGCCCGTCGATTTTTGCCCTCACCGCCAGCGATGCGGCGCGGGTCCTGGCGGTCGCCGGCGGCTTCGACGCCACCGACCCCTATTCCCGCGACGGTCTGGCGCCGCCGTCGCCCCATCTGCCGCCCCGGCCGGAGCATTTCCGTTTCGCCATCCCCCGGGCGGACCAGTTGGAATTCTTCGAGGACGGCGACTGGCCGCAGCTGTTCGCCCGGGCCGTGCAACGGCTGGCCGACCTGGGGGGCGAAGCGGTCGAGATCGATTTCGCCCCGTTCATCGAAACCGCCCGCCTGCTGTACGACGGCCCCTGGGTGGCCGAGCGGTTCGCCGCGGTCGGCGACTTTTTGGAAGCCCATCCGAAAGCCGGCCATCCGGTGGTCCGCCGGATCATCGAAGGGGGCAAAGGACTGAGCGCCCACGCCGCCTTTCGGGCCATGTACCGGCTGGAGGCCTTGCGCCGCGCCGCGGCGGAAACCTGGCAAAAGGCCGACGTGCTGGTGACGCCGACGGCGGGGG
Organism: Rhodospirillales bacterium; assembly: GCA_015654615.1. Lineage (GTDB taxonomy): Bacteria > Pseudomonadota > Alphaproteobacteria > Rhodospirillales > Magnetospirillaceae > Telmatospirillum. The sequence continues at coordinate 20,251 of JAATGN010000060.1, read as the reverse complement.
CCACCTATACGGTCGCGGCGGTCGAGGCGGATCCGATCGCCCTCAACAGCAAATTGGGCTTCTACACCAATTTCATGAATCTCCTGGACCTGGCCGGCGTCGCCGTTCCCGCCGGATTCGGCGGCGACGGTCTGCCCTTCGGCATCACCTTGGCGGCACCGGCCGGAACCGATGCCCGGCTCCTGGCCTTGAGCGACGCCCTGCAGCGGACGACGGCCCTGCCCCTGGGCGCCACCGGACATCCTTTTCCGGCCGGACGAGCGGAGCCCGAGGCCGCGCCGGCCGGCCGGCCGGGTTACGTCACCTGCGCCATGGTGGGGGCGCATATGGCCGGACTGTCGCTCAACGACCAGCTCATCGCCCGTCAAAGCCGGCTTCTCGGCCAGGTGATGACCGCGCCGTTCTATCGCCTTTTCCTGCTCGACGGCCTGCGGCCGCATCGTCCCGGCCTGGTCCGCCAGGCCGCCGGCGGAACCAGCATCGCGGTCGAATTGTGGGAGATCCCCGAAGCGGCGTTCGGCGGCTTCGTCGCCGAGGTTCCCGCGCCGCTTTGCATCGGCCGCGTCGAACTGGCCGACGGCCGCCGGGTCAGCGGCTTTTTATGCGAGGCCGCGGCGGTGACGGAGGCCCCCGACATCAGCCGGCACGGCGGATGGCGCGGCTGGCTGGCGGCGCGTCGTCCGGAATGAAAACCGTCACGGCTCGGAAGATTAAAGAGCGAGTGGCACCGGCCGGTGGATCAAAGACTCCGCCGCAAAGCGGCGGACACCGGCACGGAGGCCGGTGCCACTTCATCCTTTTCATCCGGGGCGGGGCGACCACCAGCCGGTGTGCAACGCGCCATGACGGAAGGACGGGACTCTCTTCAGAGCAATTCGAAGGAAATGTCCTGGGCCCCGTGCCACAGGACCCGTTCGCCGAGCGGCATGAGGTTCTCCAGCCCCTCGGTGATCGACAGAAAATGATTGCCGGCCAATTGGCCCGCCTTGCTGGCGAAGCAGACGCTGCCATAGGCCAGCAGGATTTCCGTCTCGCTGACGCCGCCCGGATAGAGGATGATCTGGCCGGGGGCCGGATAGCTGGTGGCGTTTTCGTAAGCCAGGCCAAGATCGAGATCGCCGAGCGGAATCCAGCATCCCTGGCCGCTCCAGCGGACATGGATGATCCGTTCGCGGTAAGGCAGCAGGCTCTTGAACTTCGCCACGGTCCTGGGCGCCGCCTGGCTTTCGAAACGGGCCGTGAAGCTGTAGGGACCGGCCGTGATCCGGATATCACCCATGGTGCGCGCTCTCCAATGTCATCAGGCGGCGGCGAGCTTATCATCGAAGCCGCGAGGCGGTCTCGGCAATTTCCGGATCATGACGAACGACGTGTCAGTGCCAAGCGCTTTAGAAAAAAACCACCAAGGCACCAAGGCACCAAGGCGCTTTTCGAAGGACCGGGCGGCACGGAGTCGCAAATTTGCGCCGCAGGCATTCGTCCGCTCATCCAGCCAACTGTTGGTGCCGGGATGGGAAATTGCCTGCGGCGCACTCCGTCACCTTGGTGCCTTGGTGCCTTGGTGGTTCCTTTTCCGGGTCGTTCGCAAGAGGGTTGCGGGCCCTTCGGATATTAGGCACACTCGTTTCATCATCACCAAGATGATGGAACAATCGTTTCACTCACGCGGTTCGTCGCGGACAGAGTCCGCAGGGACGCGTCATAACAGCCGGTAGCCGCGTCATGGTCGAATTGCGTCCCGTTCCCTTCGCCGTCCTGATCACCCGCATGTTTCGCGAATTGGAACGCAAGCAGGCGATCTTCGACTATCCGGCGCGGCGCATCGTCCAGGCTTCGCCGTCCTGCGACCTGTCGGTTTCCATCCATGGCCATCCGGCCGCGTCGCCCTTCGGTCCGGCGGCCGGTCCGCACACCCAGCTCGCCCAGAACATCGTGCTGGCCTGGCTGGCCGGCGGCCGGGTGATGGAACTGAAGACCGTGCAGGTCAAGGACGACCTCGCGGTTCCCAGACCCTGCATCGACATGCAGACGATCGGCTTCAACGTCGAATGGTCGCAGGAATTGTCGCTCGACCAATCGCTTGAGGAATATGTCAAGGCCTCGATGCTGATCGAGATGCTGAAGGCCGCGAACCTGGCCCCCGGCTTCGGCGACACCGTCTTCGACATGAGCGTCGGCTACGACCTGGCCGGCATCCGCTCGCCGAAGGTCCGCGCCTTCCTGGAGGGCATGAAAGACGCAAGCGGGGTGATCGAACGGTTGCGCCGCCAGATCCCGCCGGCTTATGCCCGGTATCGCGATCTGGCCTTTCCCGCCAAGCTCTCCGATACGCTGACCCTATCGACCTTTCACGGCTGCCCCCCTGAGGAAATCGAAAGCATCGGCGCCTTCCTGCTCGAGGAGATCGGCCTGCATCTGGTCGTCAAGCTCAATCCGACGCTGCTCGGCCAGCCGGGACTGACCGCCATCTTGCGGGATCGTCTGGGATATGCCGATCTCGCCGTTCCCGACGCTGCTTTCGCCAAGGACGCGCGCTGGGACCAGGTGGTGGGCATCGTCGAACGGCTGGGCGCCTTGGCCGAAAAGCTCGGCCGCGGCTTCGGCGTCAAATTCTCCAATACCTTGCTGGTCAGGAACCACAAGAGCTTCTTCCCGGCCAGCGAAACGGAAATGTATCTGTCCGGACCGCCGCTGCATGTCCTGGCCATCGCGCTGGTCCAGCGCTTCCGCGAAACCTTCGGCGATCGTTTTCCCATTTCCTTTTCCGCCGGCATCGATGCGGCCAATTTCGCCGATGCCGTCGCCTTGGGACTGAAACCGGTCAGCGTCTGCACCGACCTGCTCAAGGTCGGAGGATATGGCCGGGCCCAGCGCTATTTCGCCGACTTGACCGCGCGGATGAAGAGCCTGGGGGCGACCGATATCGACGGTTACGTCCTGAAGGCCTATGGCCAGGCCGAGGCGAGCCTGGCATCGCTCGGCCTGCCGGCCGGGCAGGCCGAGCGATGCCGGACCGCCCTGGCCGAGGGCGGCGACCTCGCCGCCGCCGCCGGCGAAGCCTTCCAATCCTGGGTTTCCGCCGCCCGGCTGAAAAACACCGCGGTCTATGCGGCGCGCGTGCTGGCCGATCCGCGCTATCGCGCCTCCGAAAACAGCCGGCCGCCGAAAAAAATCGGCAGCCAGCTGGCGTTGTTCGATTGCCTGACCTGCGACAAATGCATCCCGCTTTGTCCCAATGACGCCAATTTCTCCCTGCCGATCCCCGCCACGCGGCTGCCCATCCAGCAGCTGCGTCCGACCAACGGCGGCTGGACGCTGGAAACCACCGGCCAGATCGTCCTCGGCAAGCCGCGGCAGATCGCGACTTTCGCCGACGCCTGCAACGAATGCGGCAATTGCGACGTGATGTGTCCCGAGGACGGGGGCCCCTATCTGATCAAACCGCTGTTCTTCGGCAGCCGGGCCAGTTGGGCGGCGTCGCCGGAACGCGACGGTTTCGCTTTCGAATCGGAAGCGGACGGCCTTTGCATGTATGGACGGTTCGGCGGTCGGAGCGTGACGGTGAAAAGCGGCAAGCCGCTTTTGCGGTACAGCGGCAGCGGCTTCGATCTCCATCTCGATCCGGCCGACCCGGCCGGGACGGCGCAAGGCCATGCCGACAGTGCCGTCGATCTCACCTGGCTGGGGATCATGGAACTTCTGCGGACCGCCATCACATCGGCCGATACGGTCAATTACCTGTCCGCCGGATTGGCCGTCGCCACGGCCGCGGATTAGGATTTTCGTCGATGGGGCGGGCCTTCGCGCCCGCCTTTTCCGCCAGACGCGGGCGGGGAGAGCCTGTGACATAAAGGGAAGAACCCCGGTGGCACCGTCCCTCCAATCCGCGCATCGGCCGGCCGCGCGTCTGGCGCGTTTTGTGCACGTATTCATACCGGATGTGACAAATCCAACATCGCCCGCCACGATAACAAAGTGCCCTGCTTACAGAATAAGCACCTTCAAGCGGAGCACTCTTCTGAACAGAGCAAATCTTCGTCGTGACAACGGAAATCCAGGATGGCCGTTGTAACAAAATTTTCCAAAACCGTCGTTATTTGCCACATTGTTCCCAAAATGACACAGTTCCGCCGATAAAGGTGATTAAGTCGCGGGCATGCCCTCGCGATGCGCGGCATTTTGCCCAAAAATTGACCATGCGGTCAAGAAACGGAGCAAAACTTAGCCAATCTTTCGAGCATCCATGACGCCAAATTGGCCCGGCTCGCAAAAAAAGACGTAACGCCTTGTCTTTGAACAAAAAAATACCCACTCGCAGACATGCCGAATCTGGCACGCCCTATGCTTAAGGTGTATCCCAGTGGTTTGGGGTTGGTTTCGGAGGCCTTTGCGAAATGCCTGCCCCAAGGAGGTCCGAGCGGAGGACCTTCGATGCCGGAAAGACAGGGTTTGCAGCCGATACGTCGACGGTCGATGCCGCCGGACGGGCAGTGATCGGCGGAACCGGTCGACTGGTCCATCCCAAACCGCCGGACCATTTTGTGATGACTCATCCTAAGGGGGACTGAATATGTTGAAGAAAGTGTTGCCGTCGTTGTTGGCAATCTGTGCGGGCATGGCTGCCTTGCCGGCACAGGCAAGCGATTTCCTGTGGAGCGATACCTATCTGAACTATCGCTACCTCTGGCAGGACAAGCAGCCGGGCACGGACAAGGACGTGCATGAGAATGCGGTCAATCTGTCGCATGCCGACGCCTGGACCTACGGCTCGAATTTCTTCAGCCTCGACGTTGAGCAGTTTACGCGCCAGGACGCCACCAATGTCGCCGGCAACTTTGATATGAACGGGGCAAGCAAGAGCACCGGTTCGGGCGAGTTCTATGGTCTGTTCCGTTCGACGTTCAGTGGCGACAAGATCTTCGCGACCAAGGCCTTCTCGTTTGGTCCGATCGCCGACATCGGATTGGAGATCGGTGCCGACTGGTGCACCCAGAATGATACCTTCGCCTCGAACAAGAAGATGATCGTCATCGGCCCGCAATTCGAGATCGCCATGCCGAAAGGATTTTGGAACATCTCGATTCATGCGGCCCACGAATGGAATACCGACGCCTATTATTCGAACGGCAGCAGTGACAATTTCGATTTGGTGCCGGAATTCGAAACGGCATGGCTGTTCCCGTTCAATGCCGGTCCGGTTCCGCTCAAGTTCACCGGTTATGCCAACCTCATCGCCCCCAAGGGCAAGGGAAGCGGCGACCCGACGTCGCCCGGCCATACCACGGAAATCCTGGCCCATCCCAAGCTGATGGTTGACGTCGGCGCCGTGGCCGGCGGCGCTCCCGGCAAGATCGACGCCGGCGTCGGTTATGAATATTGGCTGCATAAGTTCGGCAGCTACACCACCCCTGGCGTGCCGATGCCCGTGCAGCGCGCCGTCTTCTTCGAAGTCGGCTACCACTTCAACTAAGGACGAGGAAGCGGAAGAGCTCTTGCCTCTTCCGCTTCCGACCGGACAACCCCGAGCGCATTCGGCCCGGACGGGCGGAACCGCGTTTCGGGGTTTTCCATTTCCGCCTGACGTGCCGCCGACAGATGGCTCTCGTCTGCGTCATCCGCGGATCAAATCTCGATCGCCTGAATTTTACGGCATCGAACCGCCGGCGAGGTTTGCGGAAACGACTCCGTCCGTGTCATAAAGACCCTTGCGATACATCATTTCCATGAGCGCCGCATCACCATGCCGGTAAGCGTTTTCGACCTCTTCAAGATCGGCATCGGCCCGTCGAGTTCCCACACGGTGGGCCCGATGAAGGCGGCCTATCGCTTTGTCCAGTCGCTGGCCGGAAACGGCCATTTGTCGGATGTTTCCTCGATCACGGTCGGATTGTTCGGCTCCTTGGCGCTGACCGGCATCGGCCATGGCACCGATCGCGCCGTCATTCTGGGGCTTTCCGGCGAAACGCCGGAGGATGTCGCGATCGACGCCATTCCGGGCATCCTGGCGATGGCCCGCGACCGGCATCTGCTTCGCCTGCCCGGCGGCAGAACCATCCCCTTCGCCCCGCGGAGCCAGATCGTCTTTCACGATGGTGCGAGCTTGCCGCTGCACCCCAACGGCTTGTCTTTCCGAGCCGTCGATCAGGCCGGACAAGTGCTGGCCGCCGAGGAATTCTACTCGGTCGGCGGCGGCTTCGTGGTCACCCGGGACGAATTCACCCATGCCCCGGCGGACGACCCGACCTTGCCTTTTCCCTACCGATCGGCCCATGACCTGCTGAACTTGGCCCGCCAACACGGCCTGTCCCTGGCCGCCGTGGCGCGCGCCAACGAGGAAAGCCGGCGTCCTGCCGCCGAGGTCGATGCCGGCCTGCGGCGGATCTGGTCGGTCATGCAGGATTGCGTAAGGCGCGGCCTCGCCCAGGACGGCCGTCTGCCGGGCGGTCTCGAGACCCGGAGGCGGGCGCCGCAGTTGCGCCATCGCCTGGAAGAAGGCAAGCACCGGCGGGATCCGCTGGAAGCCCTCGAATGGGTCAATGCCTTCGCCATGGCGGTCGGCGAGGAAAACGCCACCGGCGGACGCATCGTCACGGCGCCGACCAACGGCGCCGCCGGCATCATTCCGGCCGTCCTGCATTACCTGGTCCGCTTCGTTCCCGATATCGGCGAGAACGACGTCTTCACTTTCCTGCTGGTCGCCGCCGCCATCGGGGCCCTTTACAAGGAAAATGCCTCGATCTCCGGGGCCGAGGTCGGCTGCCAGGGCGAAGTCGGCGTCGCCTGCTCGATGGCCGCCGCCGGACTGACGGCAGCATTGGGCGGCAGCAACGAGCAGATCGAAAATGCCGCCGAGATCGGCATGGAACATCACCTCGGCCTGACCTGCGATCCGGTCGGCGGCCTGGTCCAGGTTCCCTGCATCGAGCGCAACGCCATCGCCGCCAGCACCGCCATCAATGCCGCCCGCCTGTCGCTGTCCGGCGACGGCCGGCATGTGGTGTCCCTCGACGTGGTGATCGACACCATGCGCCAGACCGGCGCCGACATGCAGGCCAAATACAAGGAAACCTCCCTGGGCGGACTCGCCGTCAACCAGGCGAAGTGCTAGCTTTAACCTTTTCGAACTCACTTCAAGAAAACCACCAAGGCACCAAGACACCAAGGGGATGGAACGCGCCGCAGGCATTCTCCTGTCTTGCCCACGGCAATCTCCGGGAAAACCGGATGAATGCCTGCGGCGCAAATGAGTGGCCCATCGCCGTGTGACATTTCGGAAAACGCCTTGGTGCCTTGGTGCCTTGGTGGCTATCTTTCTTTTTTGGAACCTTGCGAACCTCTGTATTTGAACGGAAAGAACGATGACCACCGATATTCTGATCCGCGGCGGCACCCTGGTCGGCGAGAACGGACGGCAGCGGGCCGATCTGCTCTGCCATGACGGCCTGATCGCCGCCGTCGGAGCGGATCTGGCGGCCCCCGCCGGCGCCTCGGTCATCGATGCCGGCGGCTGTTTCGTGCTGCCGGGCGGCATCGACCCCCACACGCATCTGCAGCTGCCGATGATGGGCACGGTGGTGGCCGACGATTTCTTCACCGGCACGGCGGCGGCGGCGGCCGGCGGCACCACGACCATTCTCGATTTCGTCGGTCCCGACAAGGGCCAATCGCCGCTCGACGCCCTGGCGGCCTGGCGGCAAAAAGCGGCCAAGGCCGGCATCGATTACGGTTTCCACATGACCGTATCCTGGTGGGGCGAGCGTTTCGCCGCCGAAATGCCGTCGCTGGTCCGCGACCATGGCGTGGCCAGCTTCAAATTCTTCCTGGCCTACAAGGGCGGCCTGATGCTGCCGGACGAGGATATCCTGGCCGGCTTCCTGCGGTGCCGGGATTTGGGCGCCCTGCCCCAGGTCCATGCGGAGAACGGCGAACTGATCGCCCATCTGCAGCACAAATTGCTGGCCGAGGGCATCCGCGGCCCGAAGGGGCATCCCTTGTCCCGTCCGTCGCAATGCGAAGGCGAGGCGACCCTGCGGGCCATCACCATGGCCGAAATCCTCGAAATGCCGCTTTACGTCGTGCATGTCTCGACGGCCGAGGCGGCCGAGGCCATCGCCCGGGCCCAGGCCCGCGGCGTCAAGGTGATCGGCGAGACCCTGCCCGGTTTCCTGGCCATCGACGCCTCGGTCTATGACGATCCCGATTTCGACATCGCCGCCGGCCATGTGATGAGCCCGCCCTACCGGCCGGCCGGTCATCCCGAGGCGTTATGGAAAGCCGTCGAGGCGGGTGCGCTCAGCATCACCGGCACCGATCATTGCTGCTTCACCCGCGCCCAGAAGCGCCTGGGCGCGGGTGATTTCACCAAGATTCCCAATGGCTGCGGCGGCATCGAAGACCGCATGAACATCCTCTGGGCGCTGGGCGTCGAGGGCGGACATCTGTCGGCCGAACGCTTCGTGGCGCTGACCTCGGCCAATGCGGCGAAGATCTTCAACCTGTGGCCCCGGAAAGGCAATCTGGTGGTCGGCGCCGATGCCGACATCGCCATCCTCGACCCGGCCAAGAGCAAGACCATCACCGCCGCCGCCCAGCATCAGAACACCGATTTCTCGGTGTGGGAGGGACGCCGGCTCAAGGGATCGGTCGTCCACACCGTGGCCGGCGGCCGCCATCTGTGGGCCGACGGCGATCTCCGGGCCGAAGCCGGCGGCGGACGCTATCTGCCCCGCAAGCCGTTCGGCCCGGCGTATGGCGGATGAGAAAAATCGTCATTGCGAGCCGGCCGCTCCCCACTATATAATTTTTATTATATATGGAGGGTTTCCATGCTCGCATTCAAAGTGACCACCGTCGGCGCGTCGGCCGGATTTATCCTGACCAAAGAAGCGATGGCCCGCCTCAAGGTGCAGAAAGGCGATACCGTCTATCTGACCGAAGCTCCGGACGGCAGTTATCGCCTGACACCCTATAACCCTGATTTCGAGCGCCAGATGGCTCTGGCCGAAGAGATCATGCACGACGATCGTGAGATTCTGCGGGCGTTGGCGAAGTGAAGGACTGGCGCTGGGTCGGTCCCGACGTCGTCTATGCCATTCATGACCGACAATTGGCCGAGCATGGCGGCCTGGAAGGCATTCGTGACCTGGGAGCCGTGGAGTCCGCTCTGGCCAGGCCCCGCAATCTGGCCGTCTACGGCGAGCCCGATGTCGCCGAGTTGGCGGCGGCTTATGCTTATGGCCTGGCCCGAAACCACGGCTTTGCGGATGGCAACAAGCGGACCGCCTGGGTAATCGCCCGCTTGTTTCTGGCCGACAACGGGTGCCGCCTTCAGTTCGACGCGCTTGACGCCGTAAAGACGGTAGAAGCCGTCGCCGCCGGCACGCTCGAAGAAACCGCATTTGCGGCGTGGTTCCGCCAGCGTCTCATATTGTAACGAAACAAAGCCCGATCTTCAGTGCCGCAGCGGACTGGTCAGCACCCGCCCGGGGAACGGCTTCGGCACGATGAATCGCCCGTGATCGAGCACCCGATGCCCATGGATCCACACCATGTCGATGCCGGCCGGCCGGACCAGGGGGTCGAGATAGTCGTTCTTCTCGGCCACACCTTCCGGATCGAAGAGAACCAGGGAGGCATCGGCGCCGACCCTTAAGGTCGGGTCGGGCAGATTGAGGAAACGGCAGGGCAAGGTGGCCAGGCGCCAGATCATCTGTTCGAGCGGAATGCCCATTTCGCGGGCCAGGCGCAAGGCTTTCGGAAAGGCGCCGATGGCCCGCGGATGCGGCTTCTGTCCCGGCCCCGGCATCAGGCCGTCGGTGCAGATGGCCATATTGGGACGCCGGAAGAAACGTTCGACCGTCGCGTCGTTGCCATAGTGGGTGATGATGGAGATTTCGCCGGCATTGGCGCCGTAGAAATCGAAGACCGCGTCGTAAGCCGCATCGGACATCATGTCGTCGATGCCGGCCGCCGCCGCCACGTCGCTCAGGCGCCGGCCGAGGAAGGCGTCGCCGGCGCCGGGACGCACGCCGGCGATCTGGATGCCGCCCAAGCCGCCGCAGAAATGGATGAAATTGTCCCAGCTTTTGCTGTCGAAGCGCATTTTGTGCGACATCGTCCGCCGCGCTTCGGCGTCGCCCAGCCGAGCCAGGAATTCGGCCCTGGTACCGGCGCGCATTTCCGGCGGAAAAATCGCATCGCCGGTGGTCGAGCCCGCCGTGTAGGGATACATGTTCTCCATGGTCGGAATGGAGGCCGAGGCGTCGGCCAGCACGCTTTCCATCTCGCCGATGCGATCGTAATTGTTGGCCCCGGCGATCTTCGAATGCTCGTTGCAATAACCGCCGCCGCCGTCGATCGCCGCTTCGACCACCTCTTTCAGGCTGGCGACGATATTGTCGCTTTCCGAGCGCAGATGGGGAAACAGGGCGCCCGGCTTGACCTGGTTGAAGGCGCCGACCAGGGCGGTGATCTCGCGCTGGTCGCAATAGACCGCCGGGTTGTAGACCAGGCCGGTCGACAGGCCCAGGGTCATCGGCGCCTCCCGGCGCACCACCTCGGCCATCGCGGCGATTTCGGCGTCGGTGGCGACGCGGGCCAGATTGTGCATGACGACGCGGCGCACCGCCGAATGGCCGAGATAGATCCCCATGTCGGTCACCGAACGGCCGCGGTGCCAGGCCAGGAATTCGGCGACCGAACGCCAGCTCCAGTCGCCCTCGATGGCGCCGTCCAGCGGTTTCAGCTGGGCGGCGTATTGGGACCGCTGCGCTTCGGCGACCGGGGCCGGCGACAGCCCGTCGACGCCGCAGATCCGCCTGGTCACGCCGGCCTGGATGGCCAGTTCGCAGGCCCGCGGCAGGCCGGAGGCTCCCGGCAGGGTGCCGCCCAGGGCGCCATGGTTGTGGGTATCGGTGAAGCCGGGGGCCACGGCCCGGCCCTTGGCATCGACCACCTGATCGGCGGCTTCGGCGGCGGAACGGGCGATCGTCCCCAGGCCGACGATGCGATCGTCCTCGATCAGCACATCGCCGTCGAAGGGCGCGGTCTTGCCGTCGCCGCTGACGATCCGGGCGTTCTTGATCAGCGATCGCATCATTCGGCCATTTCGAGCAGCAGGCGCAACAGGACGTCGGCCCCGGCGGTCAGATCGTCGGGCGCCGTGTATTCCTTGACGTTGTGGCTGATCCCCTTGGCGCTGGGCACGAAGATCATGCAGGCCGGGCAGACCCTGGCCAGCATCTGGGCGTCATGCCCGGCCCCGCTCGGCAGCCGCTTGACCGGAAGATCGAATTCCTTGGCGATCGCTTCGACGCGGGCCACCAGGGGCGGCGAAAAATCGACCGGAGCGAAGCGCGCCAGGGTTCGCCGCCGCACATCGACGCCTTCGGCCGCCGCCGCCTGGGCGGCAAAGGCGAACAGCTTCGATTCCGCTTCCTGCAGACGAGCCTCGTCGGTGTTGCGCAGATCGACCGTCATCAGCGCGCGGTCGGCCACCACATTGACCAGATTGGGCGACAAGGTCAGCGCGCCGACCGTCGCCACCTGATTGCCGCCCATCTCGCGGGCCAGCCGGCGGGCGAAGGTGGCGATCTCGGCGGCGACATAACCGGCGTCGTGACGCAGGCGCATCGGCGTGGTGCCGGCGTGATTGGATTGTCCGAGAAGCGTGAACTCGCTCCAGGAGATGCCCTGCACCCCTTCGACCGCGCCGATGGTGAAGCCCTCGGCCTCCAGCACCGGGCCCTGTTCGACATGCAGCTCGACATAGGAATGCACCTGGGGCCGACCGACCGCGGCCGGACCGGCATAACCGATGCGGACCAGTTCGTCGCCCAGCCGCGCCCCGTCGATGGCCGGCGTCGCCAGGGCGTCGGCCAGCGGCAGATCGCCGACATAGACCAGACTGCCCAGCATATCGGGTTGAAAACGCGAGCCTTCCTCATTGGTGAAGAAGGCCACCGCCAGGGGGCGCCTGGTGACGATCCCGGCCTCGTTCAGGGTGGCGATCACTTCGAGACCGGCCATCACGCCGAGATTGCCGTCATAGCGCCCGCCGGTCGCCACCGTGTCGATATGGCTGCCGGCCATCACCACCGGCCCCTCCTCCCGCCCGGCCCGGACGCCGACCACATTGCCGACGCCGTCGATCGACACGGCCAGACCGAGGTCCCTCATCCAGGAAACCACCAGATCGCGCCCGTCCTTGTCGGCGTCGGACAGCGCCAGCCGGGCGACCCCGCCCCCCTCGATGGCTCCTTTGGTCGCCAATTGCGCCAGGCGCCACGACAAGCGTTCGCCATTGATTCGAAGGTTGTTCTGCATGGTCCTCTCGATCTCTCAATCAGGATCGTCATTGCGAGCCGAGAGGCGAAGCAATCCAGGAGTCGTGCGCATCACTGGATTGCTTCGCTTTGCTCGCAATGACGAGTGAACTGAAGGCTCTACGAAACCACCGCCCCGCCCCCTGGTCAATGGAAATATGAAACACAAATTTCTATATTGCCTATGGATGAAACGTATGTTTCTAATCGCCGCATGAACGACGCGCTGGAACAAGCCATCCGTGACCGATATGACGATCTGCCCGCCGGCGAGCGCAAGATCGCCGACGTGCTGTTGGAAATGCGCAGCGAGCTGGCGGCCTATTCGGCGACCGAACTGGCGGCCCGGGCCGGCGTTTCCAAAGCCACCACGGCCCGCTTGGTGCGGCGGCTCGGCTATCATGACTATCAGGAAATGCGGCAAGAAGCCCGCGCCCAGTGGAAAAACGGCTCGCCGCTCGCCGAATTGCCCGATGCCCTCGGCCAGGGCGGCTCGCTGAGCCGTCACCTGGAACAGGATCTGACCTGCCTGACGTTGACGCTGGGCACCATCCCGCCCGGCCAGACCGAACAGGCGATCGCCTTGCTGGCCAAAGCCGAACGGCTTTGGGTCATCGGTTTCCGCAACAGCCACGCCCTGGCGCTTTATGCCCGCGAATTGCTGGTCCAGGTCAAGGACGACGTCCGGCTGCTGCCGGTCATGGGGCAGACCGTCGCCGAGGAATTGTCCGCCCTTTCGGACAAGGACGTGGTCCTGGCCCTGGGCTTCCGACGGCGCCCGCCCGTGCTGGCGAAGATTTTGAAGCATGCCGAAAGCATGCGGGCCCCCGTGGTCCTGATCGGCGACCCGTCGCTCGGCGAACTGTCGAAATCGGCGGCCGTCAGTTTCCGTTGCCTTAATCGCGGCGCCAGTCTTTTCGACTCCTATGTCGCCGGTATAAGCCTGCTAAACTATCTCTGCTCGGGAACCGCCCTCGCCCTCGGCGAAGCCGCACAGCAACGTCTGCGCCGCAACGAGCAATTGCACGACGATTTCGGCGATTTCGACCTCTAAGGACCCAGAATGTCACTGACCAAGACCGTCCGTTTCACGCTGAACGGCGAACTTCGCCAAATCGATGCTCCCGGCGATCAGTCGCTGCTCGAAGTGCTGCGTGAACATTTCAAGCTGAAGTCGCTGAAGGACGGTTGCGCGCCGCAGAAGGAATGCGGCTGTTGCCTGGCCCTGATCGACGGTCGGCCGAAGGTGACCTGTTCGGTCCGCGTCGAGCAGGTCGAAGGCCGCTCCATCACCACCCTCGAGGGCGTTTCCGGCAACGAACGCCAGCTTTATGCCGACGCCTTCCAGGCCGCCGCCGGCCTGCAATGCGGTTTCTGCACGCCGGGACTGGTCTTGCGCATCAAATATCTGACCGATCAGGACCGCCCCCTGGAACGCGACGAAATCGCCCGCGCCCTCGACGGGCATCTCTGCCGCTGCACCGGTTATGTGAAGATCGTCGACGCGGTGCAGCTGATCAACGCGGCCAAACGCGGCGGCGCCTTGCCGGCGACGGTCGAGGACGGCGGCGTCGGATCCCGGCTGCGGCGCTATCAGGGGGCCGAACTGACGCTGGGCACCCGGCCCTTCGTCAACGATCTGGAAGCGCCCGGGATGCTGTATGGCGCCATCGCCTTTTCGGCCCATGCCCGGGCCCGGGTCCTGCGCATCGACGTAACCAAGGCCCTGGCCCTGCCGGGGGTGGTCCGCGTGGCCACCGCCAGGGACGTGCCGGGCGACCGCTGGGTCGGCCAGATCTACAGGGATTGGCCCTGTTTCGTCGCCGAGGGCGAAGAGGTCCGTTATGTCGGCGACGTGCTGGCCGCCGTGGCCGCCGTCGACCGGCGGACGGCCCGCCAGGCGGCGCAGCTGGTCGAGGTCGACTATGAGGTCCTGCCGCCGATGCTCGATCCGAAACTGGCCATCCAACCCGGCGCGCCGCAGGTCAATCCGAAACATGACAATGTGCTGTCGGTCACCGAGATCATCCGGGGCGACGCCACCGCGGCGTTGGCCGCCTCGGCCCATGTGGTGTCCGGCACCTGGCGGACCCAGCGCATCGAACATCTGTTCCTGGAGCCCGAGGCGGCTTTCGCCGTTCCCCTGGCCGACGGACGCCTGCATCTTTATACCCAAAGCCAGGGCATCTTCGACGACCGGCGCCATGTGGCGGCCGTCCTCGGCGAGCCGGAGGACCGGGTGTTCGTCGAACTGGTGCCGAACGGCGGCGCCTTCGGCGGCAAGGAGGACATGACCATCCAGGCGCAGACGGCGCTGCTGGCCCGCCTGACCAACCGTCCGGTCCGCCTGGCCCTGTCCCGCGAGGATTCGGTGCGCATGCATCCCAAGCGCCATCCGATCACCATGCGGTATCGGGTCGGTTGCGACGCCGAGGGACGGCTGACCGCCGCCGAGGTCGATCTCTTGGGCGATTCGGGGGCCTATGCCTCGGTGGGCGGCAAGGTCCTGGAGCGCGCCGCCGGCCACGCCTGCGGCCCCTACCGGATTCCGGTTCTGGCGCTGAAGGCGACGGCGGCCTACACCAACAACCCGCCCTGCGGCGCCATGCGCGGTTTCGGCGTCAATCAGACCAGCTTCGCCATCGAGGGCTGTCTCGACATGCTGGCCGCCAAGCTCGGCATCGACGGCTGGGAAATGCGCTGGCGCAACGCCGTGCGGGTCGGCGACGTCTTCACCAGCGGCCAGATCCTGGAAAAGTCGGTCGGCCTGGAAAAGACCCTGCTCGCCGTCAAGCAGGCCTATTACGCGGCGCGCTCGGCGGGACATGCCGTCGGCATCGCCTGCGCCGTGAAGAATTCCGGGATCGGCAACGGCGCCATCGAGTTCGGCAAATGCCGCCTGGCCATCGAAGCCGACGGGACCATCGGGCTCTATACCGGCTTTACCGAGATGGGCCAGGGATTGCTCACCATCCTCACCCAATGCGCGGTCGAGATAACGGGCCTGCCGGCCGCGATTTTCCGTCCGCAGGTCAACAGCCGCTTCGAAGTCGGCACCGGACAGACCACCGGCTCGCGCGGCACCCTGCTGGCCGGACGTTCGGTGATCGACGCGGCCGCCAAGCTGAAGGTCGATCTCGACGCCGGCCATCGCCTGGTCGATCTGGTCGGCCGGGTCTATGAAGGCGAAACCACCATCAACGACACCACGGCCCCGGGCCAGACCAAGAACGGCAAGATCAAGACCCACACCGCCTTCGGCTGGGCCACCCAGGTGGTGGTGCTCGACGCGGCGGGAAAGGTCGAGACGGTGATCGCCGCCCATGACGTCGGCCGGGCCCTCAACCCCCAGCAATGCGAGGCCCAGATCGAGGGCGCCGTGCATATGGGCCTGGGCTACGCCCTGACCGAGGAGCTTCCCTGCAAGGACGGCATGCCGGTCACCGCCAAGCTGCGCGAGATCGGCGTGCTGCGCGCCCAGCATATGCCCAAGGTCGAAGTCATCTTAGTGGAGGAGCACGAGCCGGAAGGCCCCTTCGGCGCCAAGGGGGTCGGCGAGATCGGCCTGGTGCCGACCGCCGGCGCGGTCGCCGCGGCCCTGGAGGCCTTCGACGGGGTCCGCCGCATGACCCTGCCGATGAAGGATTCTCCGGCGGCGCGCGCCATCAACGTCGGCCGCATCGCCGACGCCGAGCGGGATCAATGGCATTGAGCGATTCGCTGCTCATCGGCCCCGACCGCCAGGGGCGCACCGTCTGCGTGGTCGACGGCCTGGTCAGCGATTCCGTGCCGGAATTCGCCTCGCGCCTGGCCTGTCCCGACGGCGAAATCGCGCCGGGCGCCGTCTGCGCCCACACCCATCTCTACAGCGGGCTGGCGCGCTACGGCATGCCGGCTCCGGCCGAGCCGCCGCGGACGTTCCTGCAAATCCTGGAGCGCGTCTGGTGGCGGCTCGACCGGGCCCTCGATGCCGAAAGCCTGGCCGCGGCGGCGCAAGACTATGTCGCCCGGGCCTTGCTGGCCGGCACCACGACCGTGATCGATCACCATGAATCCCCGTGGATGATCGAAGGGTCGCTCGGCATCCTGGCCGAGGTCTGCCAGCGGCTCGGCATGCGGGCGATGCTGTGTTACGGCGCCAGCGAGCGCAATTCCGGCCGCGAGGAGGCGCTGCGCGGCCTGGCCGAATGCCGCCGCGTCGCGGCGTCGAAACTGATCCGCCCCCTGGTCGGGCTGCACGCCAGTTTCACCGTGTCCGACGACACCATCCAGGCCGCCGGCGATCTGGCCCGGAAACTGGGCACCGTCCTGCATGTGCATCTGGCGGAGGATATGGCCGACGTCGAGGACGCCCACGCCCGGGGCTTCAAGGGACCGCTGGAGCGCCTGCTGTCGCTGGGCGCCCTGATTCCCGGCTCGATCCTGGCGCATGGCGTCCATCTCGACGCCGAACAGGTGAGATTTGCCAATTCCCAAGGCTGCTGGCTGGTTCACAATCCGCGGTCCAACGAGGGCAACCGGGTCGGCTATGCCAAGACGCTTTCGGCCGGCTCCAGGGTGGCGCTGGGCACCGACGGCTGGGACGCCGTGATGGGCGACGAACAGGCGGCGCTCGAACGTCTGGCCGCGCAGAACGGCGATCCCGGCACCGCCGGGCGGCTGGCGGCCGGCCAGGGGCTGACCGCCGAACGTTTCGGCGCCCGGCCGCAGGCCTTGGCGCCGGGTGCGCTGGGCGACCTGGTGGTCCGGCAGGGGCGGCGCGTCCGCCATGTCGTGGTCGGCGGCAGGCTGGTGGTCGCCGACGGGGCCTTGATCCATGGATCCGCCGCGGCCATCGCCGAGACGGCGCAAACGCAGGCAAACCATTTATGGGGCCGCATGGCGGCATTGTGATGCAACGATCGTTTCAATCAGAAGGGGTAAAACTATGGCGCGTCTAGGGCTCGAACGCACGGTGGTCGATGCCGAAGTCTATGGGCGGACGCTGGCGCGTTTTCGCGAGGCCGGTGTGCTGCTGCCGACCATCGGGCAGCTGACGAAGCCCTCCTCCATCCCGGCGGACATCAAGGCCAAGCTGAAGGATGCCGACCCCGACGGACCGCATCCGCTCAATCTGTTCCGCGTCCATTGGTTCAACGATGCGGCGCGCACCGGCTTGACCGAGGTGCCCGGTCATATCGAGCTGCCCTCCGAGCTGACCGGCGTCAAGGCCCGCATCGTCCTGGCGCTGGGCAATCGGTTTCCGATGATCCATGCCCATAAAGTGCTGGCCGCCTATGGCTGCCTGGTGCCCCGCGTGGTGACCGGGCAATTCGATCCGACCCGGCATCGGGCGATCTGGCCGTCGACCGGCAATTATTGTCGGGGCGGCGTCGCCATCTCGCGCATCCTGGGCTGCCGCGGCGTCGCCGTCCTGCCCGAAAACATGAGCCAGGAGCGTTTCGACTGGCTGGACAAATGGGTGAACGACCCGTCCGACATCGTCCGCACGCCCGGTTCGGAAAGCAACGTCAAGGAAATCTACGACACCTGCGCCGAACTCGACCGCGACCCGGCCAACATCATCTTCAACCAGTTCTGCGAATTCGGAAACTACGTCACCCACCGCACCGTCACCGGCGGCGCCCTGGAAACCCTTTACAACGCCCTGGCCGAGGGCCGGCCCCAAGCCAAACTGGCCGCCTATGTCTCGGCCTCCGGATCGGGCGGCACCCTGGCCGCCGGCGATCACCTGAAGAAGGCCCTGGGAGCCAAGATCGTCGCCGTGGAAGCCGCCGAATGCCCGACGCTGCTCTACAACGGCTTCGGCGAACACAATATCCAGGGCATCGGCGACAAGCATGTGCCCTTCATCCACAATGTGATGAACACCGATCTGGTGGCCGCCATCACCGACCGCGCCACCGACACCCTGTTCGTCCTTTTCAACACCGACGAGGGCCGCGAATTCCTGGTCGAACGCAAGGGCCTCGATCCCGCCCTGGTCGCCCAGTTGGGCAACCTCGGCCTGTCGGGCATCTGCAACATGCTGGCCGCCATCAAGACCGCCAAATATTTCGATCTCGGCGAAGACGACATCATCCTTTCCGTCGCCACCGACGGCGGGGCCATGTATGGCAGCGAGATCGGCAAGGCCACCGCCAAATATTTCGGCAACCGCTTCGATGCGGTGACGGCCGGCGAGGTCTGGGGCCAGTCCCTGGCCGCCACCACCACCGATTATCTGCTCGAACTCAGCCATATCGACCGGAAAAGGATCTTCAATCTCGGCTATTTCACCTGGGTCGAACAGCAGGGGGTCTCGCTGGAAGAGTTCACCGCCCGCCTCAAGCCGTCCTTCTGGGATGGATTGCTGGATCTGGTGCCGGCCTGGGACGCGATGATCGAAGCGTTCAACGCCGAAAGCGGAGCCGCCGCGCGTCTGGGAGCTTGATTTTGAAGACGCCGCGTTTCGTCTGTCACGGCTGCGGGGCGGTGGTCGATGCCGCCGCCCTGCTGCCCTTCCGTTGCCCGCAAGCCGGCGCGGCCGGCGACGACGTCGATCATTTGTTGGCGCCCGAAGATTCCACCCCGCCCCATCAAGGTGCAATCGGCTCCCTCCCCCTCGTGGGGAGGGCCGGGGTGGGGGGACCTGCTGAAACCGATCCCTTCCTGCGCTATCGCACCCTGCTGTCGCCCTATCGCCTGGCCCGGGCCTGGGGATTGCCGGATGCGGCCTGGAGCGATATCGCAGGCCGACTGGACCGGGCGCTGATCGCCGTCGACGGGCGCGGCTTCCGCCTGACCCCGATGGCCCCGCAGCCGGCCCTGGCCGAGGCCGCCGGATCTCCCGGTCCCTTATGGGTCAAGGACGAGACCGGCAATGTCGCCGGTTCCCACAAGGCCCGGCACCTGATGGGCGTGCTGCTCTATCTCAAGGTGCTGGAAGCGGCCAGGCGGCCGGCCGGCGAAGGCCTGCGGGCCCGCCGGCTGGCCATCGCCTCCTGCGGCAATGCCGCCCTGGCCGCCGCCGTCCTCGCCCGCGCCGCCGATTGGCCGCTCGACGTCTTCATCCCGCCCGACGCCGAACCGGCCGTGGTCGCCCGCCTCACCGAACTGGGCGCCGCCATCACCGTCTGCCGGCGCCGGGACGACGAGAGCGGCGATCCCTGCTATCACGCCTTTCGCCGGGCCGTGGCCGGCGGCGCCATTCCCTTCGGCGTCCAGGGGCCCGACAACGGCCTGGCCATCGAGGGCGGCCGCACCCTGGCCTTCGAAATGGCCGAAGGCTTCCGCGAGGCCGGCGCCGCGGTCGAGACCCTGTTCGTCCAGGTCGGCGGCGGCGCCCTGGCCAGCGCCCTGGCCCAAGGCTTCGCCATCGCCGCCGAAGCCGGCGTCATCGCCCGGCCGCCCCGCCTGATGGCCGTGCAGACCGAAGGCTGCGCTCCCCTGGCCCGCGCCTGGCAGCGTCTGGGCGACAGCGATCTCGCCGATGCCGCCCGGCACCGCTCCTGGTTCATGTGGCCGTGGGAAAACACGCCGTCCAGCCTCGCCCACGGCATCCTCGACGACGAAACCTACGACTGGTGGGCCATCGCCGCGGGCATGCGGGCCAGCGGCGGCGGCACCGTGGTGGCCAACGAGGCCGCCATCGCGCGGGCCCATCGTCTGGCCCTGGCCCAAACCGCCGTTTCCGTCTCCGCCACCGGCAGCGCCGGCCTGGCCGGGATGCTGAGCCTGCCGCCGAGCGACCAGGCGACGGCGGTGATCTTCTCGGGGGTCGAGCGGTAACTTCCGGGAGATTGCCGGGGCGGCCCTCTTGCAACCGTTTCCAGCGGCGATTATGTTACATGTAACAACTGGGGGCAGCCAATGGCTTCGGATACGGCAAGACGAGTCAAGCATCATCGCGATGGTCTGCGCGCCGCCGGGCTGCGGCCTCTGCAAAT
>JAATGN010000429.1 GCA_015654615.1 Rhodospirillales bacterium | reverse complement strand
TTAGAGCGGCGTGCGTCAAATCTGACGCCCGCCGCTCCAGCGGCCATTGAGGCCGCGGCCAAGCGCGCGGAGGCGGGCGCCCGGCGAGGGACATCAAGAAAAGCCGGAGCGTGATGCCGATTTAAGGCATCGCGCTCTAGCGTCCCGCTCGCTCTCCGTCCAACCGAGACGGCTGAAGCCGACCTTGCCGAACTCTGGGCCTATATTGCCTTCGAAGCTTCCGAACCGATTGCGACGCATTTTATCGGGGGGGGCGAGTCTGCCTTCGAACCCTTGCTGCGCTTTCCACAGTCAGGTACGGCGCGCGAGCAACTTGCGCCCGGTCTACGGGTGACGTTCCACCAGACGCAGTTCTCATCTTCGTTCACGTCGGCACGCCAAGCTTTTCAATCCATCCGGATTATGGATAGGGGCCTTCCCTGAGGATCAGGATCGTCTGGTTGCGGTTTTTTCTGACCCGATAGCGGACGCTGGCGAAACATTGCTGGATCAGCCAAAGACCCCGGCCACGCTCGGACATCTGTTCGATATCGACGATCTCTTCCGGTTGCGGCGAGGGCGCCGGATGGGGGAGGCCGCTATCTTCGATCAGCAGCATGAGCCGTCCCCGACGCCGGCAGGCCCAGAAATCTATGATCTGGTCGGGCTTCCCGCCGTACCCATGTTCGATGATGTTGTTGAGCACCTCATGCAGGCCGATCTCCATTCTGGCGACCTCGTCTTGCGGGATTTGTCCGGGCATGAGGCGGCGGGTTTCATGGACGATGGCGGCCACGTCCGAGAATCTGCTGGGAATCCGGAGGTGGACGTCCATCAAGGTTATTGCCCCAGATATTTGAGCGCCGCATCCATGTCGGGCTGAATGGAAAAAACCAGATCCATGCGCAGCAGACTGAAAATGGTCTTGACGCTGGGGTGAAGCCCGGTGACGGCGGCTCGTCCGTCGCGTCCGATCCGCTTGGCCACGCCGACCAGGGCACCGATACCCGTCGAATCCATAAATTCGACGCTCGACAGATCGAAAGCGACTTTCTTGCGCCCTTCGAGGGCCTTGCATGAATCCTCATGGAAACGGACGGCGGTCGATACGTCGATTCGTGGAATGGTCACCGTGAGAACGGTGATGTCGTTGCGATGGTCAATGGCGATCATGTTCGGTTCCGTTCACTTGAGAATTTCAAAAGCCAGGATCGAGACGTCGTCTCGAAATTCGTCGCTTTCTTGCCAATCAACCAGGACTGTCCTGATGATGTCCATCAGAGATTCAAGCGGCGCACGCCGATGTTTGGCAAGCAGCATCCTGAAGCGTTCCTCGCCATAGAGTTCGCCGTCGGGTGCGGTGCATTCGGTGATGCCGTCCGAATGCAGAAGCATCCGGTCGCCTTGGGACAGGGAGATTTCGCTGCAATAAAAATTCACGTCGTCCATGAGCGCGACGGGGAAGCCGCCCGAACCGACGAGAAAGGGGGCCTTATCCGGATCGCCGGGTACGATGATGGGATGGGGATGGCCCGCCTGACAGAAACGCATGGTTCGCGCCGGCGTCAGAATTGCGCCGATCATGGTGAAATAATCCAGGTTGGGATAAGTGGCCTGAAATTTCTGGTTCAGTTCGGTGACGATGGCATCGGGCATGCGGGCATGGGCCGAGGCATCGACGAAACTTTCCGCGGTCAGCACGCGGGAAAGGGTGACGGACATCAATGCCGCGCGGGCGCCATGACCGGCGACGTCGATGGCATACATGGCCACCGAGCCGTCGCTCAGTTCGAAATAATTATAGACGTCGCCGGAGACCGACGCCGAGGGGAAAAGCGCCGTCGCGAACTGGACGTCGCCGATGCGGCAAAAGGGCTGTGGCAGCAGGCTTTTCTGCAGTTTGGCGGCGGCCTCCATGTCGGCGCGCAATTGTTCGTAGGCTTGCGTCAGTTTGTGATTGGCGTTGCTCAAGAGTTCGTTGTTGCGCCGCAGGTCGCCCTGCAGCCGGGTAATGCGTTCGGCGGCGCGCAGGCGGGCTCGCAAGGTGGTGGTATCCAGGGGTTTGCTGAGAAAATCGTCGGCGCCGGCCTCCATGGCCTCCAGAAAATCGTCACGGGTCTGGCGGGCGGTCAACAGGACGACATGGATGTAGTGAGGCCGTTCGAGGCCGCGGATCCGACGGCAGAGATCAATACCATTCATCCCCGGCATCATCCAGTCGCTGACGACCAGTTCCACCGAACGGTTCTCGTCCAGCAGTTCAAGCGCCTCCTTGCCATGTTCGGCAAGAAGTACCTGGTGCCCCAATTCCTTCAGACTGAATTTCAGCAATTTTCGAATAATCGGATCGTCGTCTACAACCAACACATTCATGGGCATAGTCTATTCCTTCGTCAGGAATGATGAAGCACGGTGGAATGCTGCGAATCATCGCTCAAGGCGTGCGTCCCCAGGGCGTCGGCTAAGGAGTGCAGGTCGGACGATGCGTCGAGCGGCGAGGTGATATCGCCGCCGGTTGCAGCGAGCGCGTCGCTGAAGGATTGGACATGGCTGGTGCCGTCCGGTTGCAGGAAAACGTCCTGATGGGCGAGCGGCACCGCCGCGCCATGGTTGTCGAGAACGTCGATGCTGATCGAACGGGTCCCCCCATCGCTCGAAGGCGCCAGTTGCAGTGACTGCACGATATGCTGATAGACATCCGCGCTGGCCGTTCCACGGAAGGTCAGGCCGTTGTGTTGCGAATCGCTTCCGCCGTTGACCAGTTCGATATCGGTTCCCGCGACGGTGGTGCGGCCGTTCACATCGGTTTGCAAGGTCAATCCGCCCAAGGCGAAATGATCGCCCGACTGGAAATGGGATTGATCCAGCGTGACCGAGATTTCCGAGATCTGACTGGTGCCGGCGCCTTGAAGGTTGAAGGCGGGGGCGATGGTTACGG
The DNA here is from genome assembly GCA_015654615.1 of Rhodospirillales bacterium. Taxonomy (GTDB): domain Bacteria; phylum Pseudomonadota; class Alphaproteobacteria; order Rhodospirillales; family Magnetospirillaceae; genus Telmatospirillum. Next base: position 4,150 of record JAATGN010000429.1, on the reverse strand, counting down.
CCGAAGACAGGACGTCGGGCTGGACTGTCACGGAAAAAGCCTGGGACACCTGAGCCGAGCCGCCGGCGGCTTCGTTGCTTGCGGCCGACAGGGACATATGAAGCGTCCCGACATATTCCGGGGACGGCGTGAGCGTCAGTCCCTGGAGATCCTGCGCCGAGAGCGACCAGATCCCTTCGCCGACGTGGGTCCCGGCCGACAAATGGGCTCCGTCCGGAACGCCATGAAGAAGAAGGGAGAGACTTTCGGACCCATCCGTGTCGGTCAGGGACGCCGACAGATCGAGGGCCACCGCATGATTGGCCGTCCCGGTGGCGTCATGGACGCTGACGGTCGGAGCCTCGGCCACCGGCAGGACCGTTACATGGATGACGTTGCTCGTCGAGGCATGCTGTCCCGTGCTGTTGGTGTCGGTCGCGGTCACCGTGAGATTGAAATCGGCGTCGCTATGCTGCGGCGGCGTGACCGTCAGCCCGTTCAATTGCGCGGTGGTCAGGTTCCAGGAGCCGTCGCCATTGTCGTGTCCCGCCGACAGGCTCGCCCCGCTCGGCACTCCGGAAATCACGACGGACAAACTGTCCGTCTCGTGGCCGTAGGCCGTGTTCAGATGGATGCTGAGCGCGCCTTGGCTGTCCTCGAACATCTTGGTGTCCTGGAGGGCCAGCGAGGGGGCCGGCACATCGGCGGTCACATGGACGGTGAAGGCGGTGCTGGCCTGTGCGATCGAGCCATTGGCCGTCTCGATGCTGTTGGCGGTGGCGGTCAGATTGAGATCGCCGCTGAAAGAGGCCGGCAGGCCGACGGTCAGCCCGGAAAGCTGGGCGGGCGTGAGCGTCCAGGAACCATCGCCATTATTGAGGCCGGCCGAGAGAGTGGCGCCGTTCGGCAAGCCGGCAATGGTGACGGACAGCATTTCCGAACCGTCGATGTCGGCCAGCCCGCCGGTCACGGCAAGGGCGATGGCATGCCCCTCGATGCCGGTGACGTCCGTCGCCGCGATATGCGGGATATCGGCCGCAGGCGTCACCGTCACCACCAGGGTGCCGCTGGCGCTGGCCGGCGTGGCCGCGCCGTCCTGGGCGGTAACGCTGACCCCCAGGTTGATCGAACCTGAGAAATCGGCCGGCGGGGTGATCTTGAGGCCGACGAGATCAGCGGTGGTGAGCGAATAGCTGCCGTTTCCGAGGCTGGTCCCGTGGTTCAAGGTGGCGCCGGCCGGCAGGCCGGTGACGGTGATGCCGGTAATCGTCTCCGATCCGTCGATATCGCCGGTCGCCGCCGTGATGCTGAGCGGGATGGCGTGGTCTTCCGCCCCCGTGGCGGCGGCGAGGCTGAGAACGGGCGTGTCGGTGACCGGGGCGATATTGACCGAGAGGACTTTGACATTGACCACCGAACTGCCTTCCGATTCGGTGGAGATGGCGCCGACCTGCAGGTTCATCGTGCCGCTGTAATCATGCGGCGGGATCAGGGTCAGTCCGGCCAGCTCGGAGACGGACAAGGCCCAGGTTCCGGTGGCGGGATTGAGATGCCCGGCGCTGAGTCTCGCGCCGGCCGGCAGGCCGGCGATGGAGAATGTCAGCGTCTCCGATCCGTCGAGATCGGTCAGGCCGCCCAGGATATTCAAGCTGACCGGATGGTCTTCGGTCCCCGACACCGAAGCGACGGTGAGCGTCGGCAGGTCGGCCACGGCGTCCACCCGCACATCCAGTGTTCCCAGCGAGACGGTGATGCCCAGCACCTTGGCGGTGACGGTGAGGTGGATGTCGGTGGCGTCGTTCAGGGCCGGGGTCAGCGTGAGCGTGTTGAGCAATCCCGTGTTGACCGTCCATACGCCGCCGCTGAGGGTGCCTCCCGAAAGGGTGGCTCCGGCCGGCACGCCGGCGATGCTGACGCTGGCGATACCCCCGAGATTGAGGCTGAGAAGCGAGGTGCCGATATTGATCGCGGTGTCTTCGGCGGTATGGATGACCGGAAGCAGCGCGCCGATGATGGGTCCCAATATCGGCAGGGTGCCGGTCCCCGTCACGGCGACGGAGATCGCTTTCTGGCTGTAGGCGGTGCTGCCGTTTTCGCTTTCGGTGGAAACGGCCGAAACCGTCAAATTCATGGTGCCGCTATAATCCACGGCGGGCGTGATGCTCAGACCCGTAACCTGGCCCGGCAACAGGGTCCATGATCCGTCGCCATTGTTGATGCCGGCCGATAGATGCGCCCCGGCGGGAATGCCCGAAACGATGTAATGAAGCTGTTCCGATCCGTCGGTATCGGTCAACGCTCCGGCGATCGACAGCGGAATGGCGGAATTGATGGTGCCGCTCGCCGATGCTCCGACGGTGAGCGTCGGCGCGTCGGCAACGGCGGCAACCTGTACCCCCAGGGTCGCATTGACGGTGGCGGTCCCGGCCTTGAGCGCAACATTCAAGGAAAAGTCGGCATCGGAATTCGCCGGAGGGTTGATCTGAAGATTGGCCAGTTGCGCCGCGGTCAGCGAGTAGGTTCCGTTGCCGAGGGAGGCGCCCGCGGAAAGGGTGGCCCCGATCGGCACGCCGGAAATGACCACGGTATCGATATTGACCAGACCGAGCGTGCCGGTCAGGACCGAAGGCAGGTTGAGGAGAATGCCATGATCTTCAAGGCCGACGGCCACGCCGAGATTGAGGGTGGCGGTGGGCAAGCCGCCATTCGTCGCGTTTACCTGCACCGCGAGATGGGCGCTGGTGGCGGCGCTGCCTCCTTCGCCTTCCGTACTGACGGCCTTGACCAGAAGGTCCATGGTGCCGGTGTAGGTGGCGGGCGGCGTTACCGTCAGCCCGCTCAGCCCGGATGGGGCCAGGGCCCAGGAGGTGCTGCCGTCGGTCGCGGTGCCGATCAGGAGGCCATGATTGAGGACGGCTCCGGATGGCACATTGCTGACGACGAGCGACAATGTTTCCGAACTGTCGGTCAGGCCGCCGGCGATGGTCAGGGGGATTGCCGTGCCGGCCAGGCCGCTGGCCGCGCCGGTGCTCAAAGTCGGGGCGTCGGCGACACCATGGATGGCGACCGGCAACGTCATCGTGGTGGAGATGCTGCCACCGGCGGTTTCCGTGGCCGTCGCGGAAATATTCAGGGAGAAGCTGCCGCTATATTGTGCCGGCGGCACCAGCATGGCCTGGCTGATTTGGGAGCCGGTCAGAAGATAGGAGCCATCGGCCTGCAAGGTGCCGCTGGTCAAGGATGCTCCCGCCGGAAGACCGGACACGGTGACTGTCAAGGTTTCGGATGTATCGAGATCGTTGAGTTTCGCCGAAAGATTGAGGGCGACCGGCTGGTCCTCCTGGCCGTTGACGGGGAGGACCGACAGGCTCGGGGCGTCGACCACCGGAGCGATCGTGACGGCGAGATTGGCGCTTTGGCTTTCCGAGGTTCCATAGACGCTGCTGGTTGCGGTGACGGTCAGCGGGATGGCGCCCGAGAAGTCGGCCGGCGGGATGATGGTCAAGCCGCTTAGTTGAGCGGAGGTCAATGTCCAAGTGCCATCGCCATTGTTATGGCCGGCCGACAGGCTGGCGCCGGCGGGGACGCCGGCGATGGTGATCGACAGCGTCTCGCCGGCGGCGGGATCGATGAGGTTGGAGGCGATGGTGAGAGCGATCGGTTGGTCCTCAAGACCCGTGGCCGTGGCGGAGACGGTCAGGCTCGGGACGTCGGCGACCGGAGCGACAATGACGTTCAATGCCGTGCTGGTTGTGGCTGTCGTTCCGTCAACGCTGCTGGTGGCGGTGACGGTGAGCGGGATGGAGCCGGAGAAATCGTGCGGGGGCGTGATGGCGAGCCCGCTCAACTGAGCGGAGGTCAGTGTCCATGTTCCGTCGCCGTTATCGTGGCCGGCCGAGAGGCTGGCTCCGGCGGGGACGCCGGCGATGGTGACCGACAGCGTCTCGCCGGCAGCCGGAGCGACGAGGTTGGCGGCGATGGCAAGGCCGATCGAATGGTCTTCGAAACCGATGCCCGGAGCGACCACCAAAGTCGGGGCGTCGGCGACGGGGCCGACGGTGACATTGAGCGAAGCGCTGGTGACGGCGGTCGTTCCGGCAATGCTGCTGGTGGCGGTGATGGTGAGCGGGATCGAGCCGGAGAAGTCGGTCGGCGGTGTGATGGTCAGACC
>JAATGN010000448.1 GCA_015654615.1 Rhodospirillales bacterium | reverse complement strand
TCGGGAATCATCTCGCTCACCATCTCCATCAGATCATCGAGCTTGCTCGAGGTGTCGACGAGACGGGCGGAAGGCAGCTTCACCAGCCGGGGGTCGCAACAGACCTGCCTCAGCTTCAAAAGCGCGTCCAGCACGACGATCCGGCTGCGCATCAGGCCGCGGGCGGCGATCTGCTCGCGGACTTCCTCATGCAGCATCGCCCGGATGGTTTCATAGAGTTCGCGCTGCTCCGGCGCCAGGTCGACGCGCCGCAGCACGATGTGTTTCGGCGGCAGTTCGGTGGCGACCTCCGATTTGGTCCGCCGCAGGATGAAGGGCCTGATCCGCTGCGCCAATTGCCCGCGGCGGACGACATCGTTCCGCTTTTCGATCGGCGTGCGGAATCGTTTGTTGAAATTCTTGCGATCCCCCAGCAGTCCGGGCATCAGGAAGGCGAACTCCGACCACAACTCGCCCAGATTGTTTTCGATGGGGGTTCCCGAAAGACCGAGTTTATGCCGCGTATCGAGCTGGCAGACCGCGCGGGTGACTTTCGCGTCGGCGCTCTTGATCGCCTGGGCTTCGTCCAGGACCACGAGATGCCAGGGGATGCCCTTCATCGCCTCGATATCGCGCGCCAGGACCGTATAGGTGGTGATGACGACGTGACTGTCGGCCAGTTGGCCGCGCCGTTCATGGCGGTCCAGCCCGTGCAGGACCGTGGTCTGAAGATGCGGCGCGAACTTGGTCAGTTCCGCCGTCCAATTGGGAACCAGGCTGGTCGGCACCACGATCAGGACAGGGCGGTCGAGACGTCCCGCCGCCGCCTCGATGGTGATATGGGCGATCGTCTGGGCCGTTTTGCCGAGCCCCATATCGTCGGCGAGCAGGCCGGAGAGCCCATGCGCGCGCAAATGCTGCAGCCAGTCGACGCCTTGCTGCTGATAGGGCCTGAGAATGGCCGTGAAGCTGGCCGGAACCGTCACCGCCGGAATCACGGCGCCGTCGCGGAATTGCTCGACATAGGATTGGATCACCGCGGCATTCTGCCACCGCGTCGTCAGCAGATCCTCCAGGTCGAGCAGGACGGGAGCTTCCGATTCGGGAAGCACCAGAACCCTGCCGTCACTTTCCCGCGCCGCTTCGAAAAGATCGGCGAGCGTGGCGAGCAGCCGCCGGATGCGATCGGCCGGCAATTTCAAGCTGCGGCCGTCGGCCAGGCTGGTGATCAGCTGACCATCGACGATCTCGCAGGCATTCATGCCGCCACGGTCGAGGATGTGGCAGAGAATCGGCAGGAGATTTTGCCGCACCCCATCGATCTCGATGCCGAATTCGACGGAAAAAGCCCCCTGTCCCGCGTCGCCGATCCGCAGATCGTAGTCGCCGACCGACTCCACGACGCGCGGGCCGAAATCGTCCTTGATCTCGCTCCGCCAGCCCAGTTGTTCGAGTTCCGGGATTCGCGACGTCGCGAAGCGGCGCCAGCTGTCCGGCGCATTCTGTCCGCGGAAGAAGAAGATTCTCCGTCCCTTGGCGCTGGCGCCGTCGGCGACGCGCATCTGCACCAGGCCCTCCCGCCGCAATGTCTCAAGCGCGGCCGTTTCTTCCTGCGGGTTCCGCCGGACGAAAGAGGCGGCGCCGTCGTGCTCCACCCGAACGAATTGCCGCTCGTCGTCGGCATGGGTCACGGCGCCGCCGTAATCGAAATCGAGGATAAGGGCGTCCTGCCGTTGTATCCGGCCAAAACCATCCGGACAATCGAACTGCGTCAGCCGTAGAACCGGGACGAGAGGATGCTCGACGATGACCTGTCCGCTTGCCGGAACGGAAGCCGCGCGAAACCGGTCCGGCCGCCGGGTTTCCCGGATCTCCGGCCGCCTCTGCTGCGGCGCCGGCTCCGAGGCCGGCACCCGGATGGGACCGATGGCGCCACTGGCGGAATCGACATACCAGTTCCGGGCGTCGCCCAGGAGTACCGCGGATTTCGGCGGCAGGTTCGGGACGGCGTTGCGGGCGAAAAGCCGTTCCTCGCCGGGAACGAGGCGTTTGCCGGTCGGCATCCATTTCGCCTGGCCGGAGGCCAGCAGGATCCCGATGACCGTCTCGACCGCGTCGGCCCCGACGCCGGTCCGCGTCGTCTCGCTTCCCCCCAGCGCCCGGGCCAAGGCCAACGCCTGATCGCCGCTGCCGTGAGCATCGAGGATCTTCCGGGGGGTCGTCGCCTCGATGCGGCTGCTGCCCTCATATTCCAGCATGGTGGAGACAAAGCAGGAAAAGGGCGTCTGGCCGGGAGAAAGATAGAAGACGAGGCGCCCCGGCTCGACCGCCGGCCCGGCCAGCAGCCCATCGAAAAAACTTTTCTGCTGCGGCTTGCGCAAATTGGGAAAGCGTTCGAGCGCCGCCAAGGCGGCGGCGGCCACATGGGCGCAGGCGGACCGCCCGCAGCCGCAGCGCGCGGTGACGACCACGCGGCCGCCGCGGAGCGACGGCGTCACGGTCACGGCATGCCGGGCGTCCCCATCCTGCACGACTCCCGAAATGGTGTCGCTGTCGAGAGCGACCTCCACGCGGTCGCGAAGAATCAGGTTGCGCCCCCGGATGAGCGTCTGGGATTCGAACGTACGGCCGAGATCCTCGGAAGAGAAGCGAACTGGCATCAGGAATGGAAAAATCTCAATGAGGGCGGCCTCACGATTTTGGCGTCACGACGCCACAAGTCAAGTCCTGTTGGACATCCCC
>JAATGN010000054.1 GCA_015654615.1 Rhodospirillales bacterium | reverse complement strand
CTCCGTGTCTCTGTGGTGAACTTCTTTTCCGTTAGGCCGGATCCTCTGCGCCGCCGCCGACCGCGGCGACCTCCAGCAGGGCGACCAGCCCGGACAGCAGCTTCTCCGGGGTCGGCGGGCAACCGGGAATCACCAGATCCACCGGCAGCACGTGATGGGCGCCGCCCAGCACCGCGTAACTGCCGGCGAAGCAGCCGCCGTCGGCCGCGCAGTCGCCCATCGCCACCACCCATTTGGGCGAAGGCATGGCGACATAGGTCCGCTGCAGGGCCTCGACCATATTGAGGCTGACCGGACCGGTGACCAGCAGCACGTCGGCATGGCGCGGGCTGGCGACGAATTGGATGCCGAAGCGCTCCAGATCGTAGACCGGTCCGTTGACCGCGTGGATCTCCAGCTCGCAGCCGTTGCAGGAGCCGGCGTCGACCTCGCGGATGCGCAAGGAGCGGCCGAGGCGCGCGCGGGCCCGCTCGCCGAGGGCCAGCCCCAGTTGCTCGATGCCCAGGGGATCGGCCGGCGGACCGTCGATGGTCCGTGGCCCCTTCAGCAATTCGCGGAACAGCAGGCGCGCCAGGGACATGGCTAGAGGTCGACTCCCGAATAGGAACAATTGAACGATTTGTTGCAGACCGGAAAATCGGCGACGATGTTGCCCTCGATGGCGGCTTCCAGCAACGGCCATTGAAACCACGAGGGATCGCGCGGATGACACCGCACCACCCGGCCGACCTCGGACAGGCGCAGCCATAAAAGGATTTCCCCGCGAAACCCTTCGACCAGCGCCATGCCTTCGCCGCCCCGCGTCGGAATCGGTTTGTGCAGGGGACCGCCCGGCATCCCCTCGAGGATCTGCTCGATCAGGCCGAGGCTGGCCTGGATCTCTTCGAGACGCAGCCAGATGCGGGCATTGACGTCGCCTTCCGGATGGACCGGCACCTCGAAATCGAGATCGTCATAGGGCGGATAGCCGGGAACCTTCCGGGCGTCGCCGCCTTGCGAGGAGGCCCGTCCGACGAAACCGCCGGCGCCGAAGCGATGGGCCAGCGCCGCCGGGACGACGCCGGTGCCGACCGTCCGGTCCTGCAGCGTCGGCATATCGTCATAGACGTCGCCCAGCCGCCGCACCCGCTTGCGCAATTCCTTGACCAAGCCGCGCAGGATGCTGGTGCTTTCCCGCGTCACATCGACCGAAACGCCGCCGGGAATCACCCGGTCCATCAGCAATCGATGGCCGAAGCACGAGGCGTTGACCTGGAGAACCTGTTCGCGCAGCGAGGTGCATTGGGCCAGCATGAAGGCAAAGGCGGCGTCGTTGCAGATCGCCCCGAAATCGAAGACATGGTTGGCCACCCGCTCCAGCTCGGCCATCAGGGCCCGCATCCAGTGGGCCCGGGGCGGCGCCTCGGTTCCGGTGGCGGCTTCGGCGGCGCGGGCGAAGGCGATGGCATAGGCCACCGTGCTGTCGCCCGAGATGCGCCCGGCCAGACGGGCCGCCTCGGACAGAGTCTTGCCGGCCATGTGGCCTTCGATTCCCTTGTGGGTATAGCCCAGGCGTTCCTCCAGCCGCACCACCGTCTCGCCGGCGCAGGTGAAACGGAAGTGGCCGGGCTCGATCACCCCGGCATGCACCGGGCCGACCGGAATCTGATGCAGGCTTTCGCCTTCCACCGGCAGAAAGGGATAAAGCACCGGCCCGGAGGGCGGGGTGCCGCGGACGATCGCCAGGGGCGCCGACTGGGGCCAGCGCCCGTGGTCGAGCCAGGGCCGGGCATCGGGCAATCCCTCGGGACCGAGGCCGAACAGATCGCGGATGCTCCGTTCGAGCCGCGAGGCCGCCGGACGGACCTCGGCGAGCGAGGGGAAGCGCCGATCCGGACAGGCCAGGGAGGCCACGGCGATGGCCGCGTTCTCCTCGTCGCGCAGCGCGGCATGCACCTCCGCGCCGTCGGCCCACAGCCCCAGCAGCGTCCAGTCGGACACCGTCAGCTGGTGGATCATGTCCCGCCAGCCGCGCTCGTCCAGCAAATAGCGCGGCCAGGGCCGATGTCCCGCCACCGTGCGGCCGCCGCCCAGATATTCCATGAGGGTCATATTGCCGAGCATGGTGATTAACCCAATAGTTTCGCGACGGCCTGGAACCAGGTCACCAGCGAGTCCGGAAGATAGATGCCGGCGACCAGCGCCAGCCCGAGATGGGCGACCAGCGGCGCCACGCCGATGGCGCGGATGAACCATCCCTGGTGGGTCCGCTCGCTGTCGGCCGCCAGATGGCCCGGCGCGCCGAAGGCCATCCCCTGAAGGCGGAGAATCAGCGCGCCGAAGGTCACCAGCAGCCCGACCATGACCGGCACCGCCAGCCAGGCGTTGCGGGCGAAGGTCGAACTGATCACCAGGAATTCGCTCATGAAGATGCCCATCGGCGGCAAACCGGCGATGGCCAGCACGGCGACGACGAAGGCCCAGCCGAGGAAAGGCTGGCTGACCGTCAGGCCGCGAATGTCGGCGATCCGTTTGGTTCCTGTCGCCTGGGTGATCAGCCCGACGGCGAAGAAGATCGCCGATTTGACCAGGCTGTGCATGGTCATATGCAGCAAGCCGGCGAAATTGGCCAAGGGGCCGCCCATGCCGAAGGCAAAGGTGATGATACCCATATGTTCGATCGAGCTGTAGGCGAACAGCCGTTTGATGTCGCCGCGCCGATACAGCATGAAGGCGGCGATGAAGATCGAGCTGCAGCCCATGCCGATCATCAGCGGGCCGGGCTGCAGGGCATGGCTATTGGCATTGATCAGCATCTTGAAACGCAGCAGGGCATAAAGCGCCACATTGAGCAGCAGGCCGGAGAGCACGGCCGAAATCGGCGTCGGGCCTTCGGCATGGGCATCGGGCAACCAGGCGTGCAGCGGCGCCAGACCGACCTTGGTGCCGTAGCCGACCAGCAAAAAGACGAAGGCCAGGCTCATCAGTTCCGGCTGAAAGGCGCCGGCCCGCTTGATCATCTGGGCCCAGGCCATGGCCGAGACGCCGTCGCCCATCACCGGCTGGGCGGCCAGATAGACCAGGATGGTGCCGAACAGGGCGAGACCGATGCCGACGCTGCACAGGATGAAATATTTCCAGGCCGCCTCGATGGCTTCGCGGGTGCGATAGAGACTGACCATCAAGACGGTGGTCAGCGTCGCCGCCTCGACCGCCACCCACAGCACGCCGATATTGTTGGCGGTCAGGGCCAGCAGCATGGTGAACAGGAAGGCCTGATACATCGAGTGGTAAAAGCGCAGATGCTGCTGCGTCAGATGCCGCGTCTTGCTTTCCCGGCCGATATAGGCGGCCGAGAACAGGGCGGTGGTAAAACCGACGAAGGCGGTCAGCACGACCAGATAGATGTTGAAATCGTCGATGAAGAACAGCGGGGTCTCGGCCGGCCGGGTAAACAGCAAGCTGACCGCCCCGCCCAGCGTCGCCGCCGAAATCGCCACATTGACCCAAACCGCGTGGTGCCAATTGGGAATGCAGGCCAGAAAGGCGGCGCCGGCCAAGGGCATGCCGAGAATCCAGAACAGCGGATTGTGCACATCGAGCGGCAGCAGGACGGCCATCGATCCCATTACCGGCGCTCCCCGCGAACGGTTTCCCGAAAGGCG
>JAATGN010000441.1 GCA_015654615.1 Rhodospirillales bacterium | reverse complement strand
CGCGCTCGACGAAGGCCAGGGCGGCACGCACCGAATCGCCGGGGGCCAGTTTGTTCTGCACGTCAGCCCACACGCCCAGCTTCTCCAGCGCCGCCTGGGTATAGGCGCCGACCGGCACATGGCTGGGGTCGCCGACGGCCAGGCGGCCCTCGCCCAGCAATTTGGCCAGCGGGAAGCCGGGGCCGATGTCGACCTTGGTGGTGGTGCTGTCCCTGGGCGCCACCAGAACCACGCGGTTGCCCAGCAGGTTGAGCCGCGTCCCGGCGGCCAGCAGTCCCTTGTCGGCCAGATAGTCCATCCAGCGTTCGTCGGCCGACAGGAACAGATTGGCCGGCGCGCCGTTTTCGATCTGTTTGGCCAGGGTGGAACTGGACGCATAGGACGGGACGATCGCCTTGCCGCCCGCCGCCACGAAAGCCGTGCCGATGTCATTGAGCGCATCGGTCGCCGACGCCGCGGCGAAGACCGTGACCTGGGCCTTGGCCGGAACGCTGGCCAGAACCGGCAGGACGATGGCGAACAAGGCCGCGAAAGCGCGGAGAGTCTTCAACGAGCGCATGGCATTCCTCTGCAAATAGGCCCGGTGCACACCCGCCCCCGCTGGGCCGCATCGCGACCCACCTATATTCCGTTGACCATAAGAGCGCGTCAAGAGGTCGCATTGCTCCGCCTTGTTCCGATTGGCATTTTTGTCGTCGCCGGTCCGGCGGCCTATTGAACCCGACCGGCGGCTCCCAATCTGAGGGGTTGAGAACGCGTATCCGCCGCAATGTCCGAAACGACATCCCGACGCCGGCCGATCGGGAGACCTTAAGGATGGGAAGCGCGGCGGCAATGACGGCAAGCAGGGGGTCACATGTCCCGGATCGTCCTTCCCGCAGTTACCGTTTTCTCGGCGGTCGGCATCGCGGCATCGCAGGCGCTGGCCGATCAGCCCAAGGCCTGGGGCGTCTGGATGCAGGAGGCGGCGTCGCCGACCATGCATCAGATCACCGCGCTGAACATCGAGGTCACCGGGATCATCCTGGTCGTCCTGGCTTTTGTCTTCGTTCTGCTGGGCTACGTCTGCTTCCGCTTCCACGCCAGCCGCAATCCGGTTCCGGCCCGATGGACCCACAACACGCCGCTGGAGGTCGCCTGGACCTTGCTGCCGGTGCTGATTCTGGTGGCGATCGCCTTTCCCTCCTTCCGCCTGCTTTATGCCATGGACCGGACCAAGGATGCCGACATGACCCTGAAGGTCACCGGGCACCAGTGGTATTGGTCCTATGACTATCCGGACCAGAAGGTGTCGTTCGACGCCAATATGGTGCAGGAAAGCGATCTGAAGCCGGGCGAACCCAGGCTGCTCGCCACCGACAACCACATCGTGCTGCCGGTCGACACCACGGTGCGCATCCAGACCACGGCGGACGACGTCATCCACAGCTGGTCGGTGCCGTCCCTGGGCGTCAAGATCGACGCCTTTCCCGGACGCCTCAACGAGACCTGGGTGAGGATCGACAAACCGGGGATCTACTTCGGTCAATGTTCCCAGCTCTGCGGCATCAACCACGGCTTCATGCCGATCGAAATCGAGGCCGTCTCCAAAGAGCAATTCGCCGCCTGGCTCAGCGGCCAACCCAAGCAGACGTCTTCGGCGGCCGGCCCGTCCAGGGTCGCCGAAGCCGGCCATTGATCGAACCAGCATCATTCAAGAGGAACGACGCGCCATGTCGCCAGATACCGGCAGCCACGCCCTCAGCCCCCACGACCATGCGCATGAGGCCCCCCACGGCTGGCGGCGCTGGGTCTATTCGACCAATCACAAGGACATCGGGACGCTCTATCTGCTGTTCTCGATCATCGCCGGCCTGATCGGCGGGGCCGCCTCGGTGGTCATCCGCATGCAGTTGATGCATCCGGGCGGCAGCCTTTTCAACGGCGACTATCAGGAATACAACGTCTTCGTCACCGCGCACGCGGTGGTCATGGTCTTCTTCACCGTCATGCCGGGCCTGATCGGCGGATTTGGCAATTGGTTCGTGCCCCTGATGATCGGCGCACCCGACATGGCCTTTCCGCGCATGAACAACATCAGCTTCTGGCTGCTGGTCCCGGCCTTCTGCCTGCTGCTGCTGTCGGCGGCGACGGGCACCGGGGCGGGCACCGGATGGACGCTCTATCCGCCGCTTTCCACCACCGGGCATCCCGGCCCGTCGGTCGACTATGCGATCCTGGCGCTGCATCTGGCCGGCATTTCGTCAATCCTGGGCGCCGTCAATTTCATCACCACCATCGTCAATATGCGCGCCCCCGGCATGACCTTTCACCGTATGCCGCTGTTCGTCTGGGCCATGCTGGTGACCGCGGTCCTGCTGCTGCTCGCCGTGCCGGTGCTGGCCGGGGCGCTCACCATGCTGCTCACCGACCGCAATTTCGGCACCGCCTTCTTCGATCCGGCCGGCGGCGGCGACCCGATGCTCTATCAGCATCTTTTCTGGTTCTTCGGGCATCCGGAAGTCTACATCATGATCCTGCCGGCCTTCGGCATCATCAGCCACATCGTCTCGACCTTCTCGAAGAAGCCGGTGTTCGGCTATCTCGGCATGGCCTATGCGATGGTCTCGATCGGGCTGGTAGGCTTCGTCGTCTGGGCGCACCACATGTTCACCACCGGCCTTTCGGTCAATACGCGGGCCTATTTCACCGCGGCGACCCTGGTCATCGCGGTGCCGACCGGCATCAAGATCTTCAGCTGGCTGGCCACCATGTGGGGCGGCTCCATCGAGTTCAAGGCGCCGATGCTGTGGGCCGTCGGCTTCATCGCCCTGTTCACCACCGGCGGCGTCACCGGCGTGGTCCTGGCCAATGCCGGCGTCGACGTCCAGTTGCACGACACCTATTACGTCATCGCCCATTTCCATTATGTGCTGAGCCTGGGCGCGGTGTTCGCCATGTTCGCCGGCTTCTATTATTGGATCGGCAAGATGTCCGGCCGCCAATATCCGGAAACCCTGGCCAAGATCCACTTCTGGATCATGTTCGTCGGCGCCAATCTGACCTTCTTCCCCCAGCATTTCTTGGGGTTGCAGGGCATGCCGCGGCGCATTCCCGACTATCCGGACGCTTTCGCCGGCTGGAACTTCGTCTCCTCCATCGGCGCCTATATCGGCTTCGCCGGCGCCTTACTCTTCGTCGTCATCGTCTGGATGACGCTGCGCTCGAAAGTCCGGGTGGCCGACAATCCCTGGGGCGTCGGCGCCACCACCCTGGAGTGGACGGTCTCGTCGCCGCCGCCGTTGCATAGCTTCGAAACCCTGCCGGTGATCGGCCCGATCACGCACGGACATCCCGCGGAGTAACCGACGATGGACGGCAAGACGCGGACAGTCGCAGCGACCATCGCGGCCTTGGCCGTGATGGTCGGCCTGGTCGCCGCCAGCGTGCCGCTCTATTCGCTGTTCTGCAAGGTCACCGGCGCCGGAGGCACCCCGCGGGTCGCCGAGGGCCCGGCCCCCGGCACGACGACCCAGACCATGGTGATCCGTTTCGACGGCGCCGTCATGAAGGACATCCCCTGGCGTTTCCATCCCGCCCGGACCAGCATGACGGTGCATCTGGGCGAGAACAATCTGGCGATTTTCGCCGCGGAAAATCTGGCCAAGGAGGCGGTCACCGGCACGGCGGCCTTCAACGTCACACCGGCCAAGGCCGGTCCTTACGTCAACAAGATCCAATGCTTCTGCTTTTCCGAGCAGCGCCTGGAAGCCGGTGAAAAGGCCGAATTCCCGGTGTCCTTCTATATCGACCCGGCGATCGCCGCCGACCCCGAAACCAGCGACGTGCATACCATCACTTTGTCCTACACCTTCTTCAAGGCACGCCAGCAGCCCGCCCCGCCGTCCGTTTCGGGCTCCGCCGTCACTCCGCCCAGCGAGGGAAGATCATGAGCAACGCACCCGAGGCCCCCGCCCATACGGCCCCGCATCCCTTCCATCTGGTCCAGCCCAGCCCATGGCCGGCCATGGGCGCCCTGGCCGCCTTCGTCCTGGCCTTCGGCGCGGTGCAGTGGTTCCACGGCAGCCCTCCCTACATCCTCATTGCCGGCTTCCTGCTGGTCCTGGTCACCATGTTCGTCTGGTGGAAGGACGTGGTGCATGAGGCGCAGGTGGAAAAGGTCCATACCACCGTGGTGCGCCACGGCCTGCGTGTCGGCATGGGCCTGTTCATCGCCTCGGAGGTGATGTTCTTCGTCGCCTTCTTCTGGGCCTTCTTCAATGCCGGCCTGCTGGTCAATCCATCGGTCAAGCAATGGCCGCCTGCTAATATCGAACCGCTGGAAACCTGGGGGATTCCCTTCCTCAATACGCTGATCCTGCTGTCCTCGGGCCTGGCGGTGAACTGGGCCCATCACGCCTTGCGCCATTCGGACCGCAGCGGATTGAAACGGGGATTGGCCTTGGCGGTCTGCCTGGGGCTCCTGTTCCTCAGCCTGCAGGGTTATGAATATATCCACTCGCCTTTCGGCTTCCGCGAGGGGGTCTTCCCCTCCGTATTCTACATGGCGACCGGCTTCCACGGCTTTCATGTCTTCGTCGGCGTCTGCTTCCTCTCGGTGAATTTTTTCCGCGCCCTGGCCGGCGACTTCACCGCCGAACAGCATGTCGGCTTCGAAGCGGCCGCCTGGTATTGGCATTTCGTCGACGTGGTGTGGATCTTCCTGTTCGTCTGGGTCTATTGGTGGGGATCCTGACGAAGCCGGACCGGCGACCCGGACGACGAAAACCGACATTCTTTCCGGCGGGAGCGACCGCCATCCGAAGGACGGCCGCGTTCCATCCGGCGCGGCCGAAAGCCGCGGTTCCCGTTTCCTTCGGCCGCCCGTCCCGGGCCATGGCGCCGCCGGAGATCGCTCACCATATATGACGCAGCCGGCGCGCATGAAGCCGGCGGGGCGCCGCCTTCCGCCGAAGGCGGCAAACATTCGTGAACGCCATATAGTAATCAAGCCCCGGGATACACACATTCTTACTTAAGAAGCGGAGGGACGGTAAAAGAAGAGGCGAATTTATGCTAAGTGAGACACCTCCGTTGGGAATCCTGCCGAAGACTCCGACAGGAATCGCCGGATTCGACGACATAACGCTGGGAGGACTTCCAACGGGCCGGCCGTCTCTGGTCTGTGGCGCGGCCGGATGCGGCAAGACGTTGTTTGCCGCGACTTTCTTGATAAACGGCGCCAACCGGTTCGGCGAAGCGGGCGTTTTCATGAGCTTCGAGGAGCGCGCCGAAGACCTGGCGGCCAATTTCGCCTCGCTCGGCTATGATCTCGACGGGCTGGTCGCCGCGGAAAAGCTGGTGATCGACCACGTCCGGGTCGAGCGGAGCGAAATCGAGGAAACGGGAGAATACGACCTCGAAGGGCTTTTCGTGCGTCTCGGCTACGCCGTGGATTCGATCGGCGCGAAACGCGTGGTGCTCGACACCATCGAAACGCTGTTCTCCGGCTTCACCGACCCCTCCATCCTGCGGGCCGAGCTGCGCCGGCTGTTCGGCTGGATCAAGGATCGCGGATTGACGGCGGTCATCACCGGCGAGCGTGGCGACGGCCAGCTCACCCGGCACGGATTGGAGGAATATGTCTCCGATTGCGTCATCCTGCTCGACAATCGCGTCGAAGACCAGATCACGACGCGCCGGTTGCGGATCGCCAAATACCGGGGCTCGGCGCACGGCACGAACGAATATCCTTTTCTGATCGATGCCGAGGGCATCAGCGTGCTGCCGGTGACCTCGTCCGGACTCAATCGTCCGGTTTCGAACACGGTCATCTCGTCGGGCATCGCCGGTCTCGACGCCATGCTTCGCAACAATGGCTTCTACCAAGGCTCCAGCATTCTGGTTTCCGGCGTGGCCGGCACCGGAAAGACGACGATCGGCAGCCATTTCGTCGACGCCGCCTGCGAGAGGGGCGAACGCGCGCTTTTCTTCCTGTTCGAGGAAAGCGGCGACGAAGTCTGTCGAAATGCTCTCTCCGTCGGGATCGACCTTCGCAAGAAAGTGGATGCCGGCCTGCTGCGTTTCGAGGCGGCCAGGCCCGGCCTGTATGGCCTTGAAATGCACCTTGCGCGGTTGCACCGCGATCTGGATCAGTTCAAGCCGGCCGTGGTGGTGGTCGACCCCATTTCCGCCTTCCGCGGACCAAGCACGGAGGTGCACGCCACTTTATTGCGCATGATCGACCTGCTCAAAAGCCGGGGCATCACCGCCCTGTTCACCAGCCTGAGAAGCGGCGGATCGCTGTTGGAGGGCACCGACCAGGGACTTTCGTCCCTGATGGATTCCTGGATCAAGCTTTCGGACGTCGAGGAGAACGGCGAACGCAATCGCGTCCTCTATATGATCAAGTCGCGCGGCACGAGCCATTCGAATCAGATTCGCGAATACAGGATGACCGATCGGGGCATCGAATTGATCGAGCCCTATATCGGTCCCGAAGGCGTGTTGACGGGAACGGCCCGCCTCAGCCAGGAGGTCCGGGAACGGGCCGCGGCCGAGCGGCGAAGCCAGGAAATCGAGCGAAACAGGCGGGAATCGGCCCGGCGTCGTTCGGCGCTCGAACGCCAAATCGAAGAGTTGCAGACGGCTCTCGACGCCGAGCAGGACGAGGCGCGCAAGCAGTTCCTCGAAGAAGAGGCGCAGGAGGCCGATCTCGCCCGCGAGCGCGTCACCATCGCCAGCCGCCGGGGGAGGGCCCCATGAGCGATCACAACCCCGTCGTGGCCGGACCGGGCGCCGAGGAGGTCGACGGCGAAGACGGTTATTACCGTCTTCGCCTTTACGTCGCGGGACAGACGACGAAGTCGATCACCGCCATGAACAATCTCAAACGTGTCTGCGAAACCCATCTGGCCGGCCGCTATGAAATCGAGGTCATCGATCTGATGGAAAATCCACGACTGGCGGCAGGCGACCAGATCCTGGCGATTCCCACCCTGGTCCGCCGGCTTCCGGCGCCCCTCAAAAGAATCATCGGCGATCTGTCGAACACGGAAAAGGTTCTGGTCGGCTTGGACATCCGGCGAAAGGTCAGTTGATGAGCACCGGGAACGAAACACCAGTCTCAACCGCCTACCGGCTCAGGCTTGTCGTCGCCGGAAGCACGTCGCGATCCCGGCAAGCCATCGAAAACCTGCAACGGATCTGCAGCGAGCATCTGGGCGGGAGGGTCGATCTCGAAATCATCGATATCTACCAGCAGCCCGAACTCGCCGAAAAGTACCAGGTCGTCGCGGCGCCGACGCTGGTCAAGCTCCTGCCTCTGCCGGTCCGGCGCCTCATCGGCGACCTGTCCGAAGAGGACCGGGTCCTGCGGGGCCTGGAGATCATCCCGCTGCCGGGGGTGGACAGCGATGCCTTTTGAAAAAGCCCCGGACCAGACGGCGAGGCTGACGAACCGGATCCGCGAACTCGAGGGCCGTCTTTCCGAGGCCGACGAGACGCTGAACGCCATTCGGCACGGCGAAATCGACGCGGTCGTGGTGGTGGACCGGATCGGCGAGCATCGGATCTATACGCTTGAAAGCGCCGACCGCCCCTATCGGGTGCTGATCGAGCAGATGCAGGAGGGCGCCGTCACCTTGGGCGAGGACGGTTCGGTGCTCTACTGCAACCGGCGCTTCGCCGAGATGCTGCGCATCGCGCAGGAACGGGTGGTGGGGCAGTGTCTGCAGCAATTCGTCCAGGCCGGCGACGTTGCGAAACTCGACGATCTTCTCAATCAGGCGAGGATCGCCGGCGTGCGAACCGAACTGGTGCTGCGCGCCGCGGATGGAACGGATTTTTCGGCCTATGTTTCGCTCAGCCTTTTGCACGACAACGGCGCGACGCTGTTGTGCGGCGTCATCACGGACCTGACCGAACAGAAGCTGCGCCTCCAGGAACTGGCCGAGGCCAATTCCCGTCTGTCGAACGAGATCGCCGAGCGCAACCGGATCGAGGACGCGTTGCGCCACGCGCAGAAAATGGAGGCTCTCGGCCAACTGACCGGGGGTATCGCGCATGATTTCAACAATATGCTGCAAGGCGTCATGAGCGGGATCACCCTGGCCAGGCAGCGCATTGCGAAATCGCGGTCCAAGGAAGCGCCGGAATTCCTCGACGCCGCCCTGATGGCGGCCGATCGGGCCGCCGCGCTGACGCGGCGCTTGCTCAGCTTCGGGCGGCGCCAGGCGCTGAACCCGAAACATGTGGTGCTGGACAGCCTGTTCCGCGAAGTGGCGGAACTGATACGCCAGACGGTCGGCCCGGGAATCGAGACCGACCTGTATCTGGAGGAAGGCTGCTGGCCGGTAAGCTGCGATCAGAACCAGTTCGAGAACGCCCTCATCAACCTTGCCATCAACGCTCGCGACGCCATGTCTCCGGCCGGCGGACGGCTGACGATCGGGACGAACAATCTGACGCTGGGCGAGGCGCACACCCGCGATTGGGTGGACGCCGAACCGGGGGACTATGTCCGCATTACCGTCGCCGATACGGGCACCGGCATGCCGCCCGACGTGCTTGCCCATGTCTTCGAGCCGTTCTTCACGACGAAACCGGACGGGCATGGGACCGGGCTCGGCCTCAGCCAGCTTTATGGTTTCATTCGCCAATCGCATGGGATGGTGCGGATCGAAAGCGAACCCGGCAAGGGAACGGCGGTGCATTTGTACCTGCCGCGAAGCCGCGACGCGCCGAGCGACGGCCCCCTGCCCGGGGCCATCGAGGGACAGCGGCAGTCGACCCCGATCAAAGTGGCCGCCAGCGTGCTCCTGGTCGAAGATGAGGCGACGGTGCGCGGTTTCGCGGCGGAGACGCTGCGGGAATTGGGCTATCGCGTCGTGGAGGCGCGGAACGGGATCGAAGGCCTGAAGGCCTTGCAGGAGGAACTTCGCCCTTCCAAAGAGGGCGGGCTGAGCCTTCTGGTGACCGACATCGGCCTGCCCGGCGGGCTCAATGGCCGGCAATTGGCCGACGCCGCGCGCGACCTCGATTCCCATCTGCCGATCCTGCTGATCACCGGCTACGCGGGCGACGCCCTGGAAGGACACGGACGTCTCGGCCCCGGCATGGAAATCCTTTCGAAACCGTTCAAACTGGACGTCTTGGCCAAGCGGGTGCAAGCGATGATCGGACAAGGCTGAGGACGGGGCACCCGGGCAGATATTCTGTGCCCGTAAAAACAGGCCCCCATCCGGCAGGATATAGTCGTTCCCCGGCCGTGCTCCCGGCCATTGGTCCGGCCGGCTTTCGTTTGCATCTGTGCCCTAAGGAGATCTTGACCTTCCGGATGCGCCGCCGTCCAATGGAGGCATGATCAAGCTCTTCGCATATACGCTCTGTTTGCTGGGCGGCCTTGCCGCGATCGGCGAAGCCGCCGCCTCGACCATGGAATTCGACGGCCGCGAACGCACTTTCGAGATGTATGTGCCGGCAACGACGCCGCGGCCGTTGCCCGTCGTCCTGATCCTGCACGGAGGCCGGGGCACGGCGGCGCAAATGCGCCGTTACACCGGTTTCGACGCCCTGGCCGCCAAAGAGGGCATCCTCGCCGTCTATCCGCAGGGCATCGGCGGCCAATGGAACGACGGGCGGCCGGAAATCGGCATCCTCAATCGCCCGGCGGCCGAAACGGACGACGTCGAATTCCTGCTGGCCCTGGTCGACAATCTGGTCGGCCATGGCCTGGCGGACCCCAAACGGGTCTATGCGGCCGGCATTTCCAACGGCGCCATGATGGCGATGCGCCTGGCCTGCGAACATCCCGGCCGCATCGCCGCCATCGCCGTGGTCGCCGGCAATCAGCCGGTCAACGCCGAATGCGACCCGCAGACTCCCGTGCCGGCGCTGTTTTTCCACGGCACCAGCGACCGCTTCATCCCCTATGCCGGCGGCGACATTCTGCAATGGGCCAACGTCGACCGCGGCAAGGTGCTGTCGGCCAACGAAACGGTCGGCCTGTGGCGGAACATCAATGGCTGCACCGGCGAGCCCCGCAAGCTGCGCCTGGCCGATGGAACCCGCAAGGGCGGTCTGGTGGTCGACAAGGTGACCTTCGAGCCTTGTGCGGGGGCCCGCGTCGAACGCTTCATCACCCGTGGCGGCGGCCATGCCTGGCCGGGCGCCAAGCAGGGACCGGCGGCCGACGACATCCTCGGTCCGGCCGGGAACGACCTCGACGCCAATGTCGAGATCTGGAATTTCTTCAAGGCGCAGCCGACACGGTGAGCATGTCCGAACATCCCTTCGCTTCCTATGTCCGCATCCTCGGCAAGGGTCCCAATCTCAGCCGGTCCCTGACCTTGGACGAGACCCGCGCCGCCGTCGGAATGATTCTCAAGGGCGAGGTCGAACCGGTGCAATTGGGCGCCTTCCTATGCCTGATGCGGGTGAAGACCGAGACGCCGGCCGAAGTCGCCGGTTTCGCCTTGGCCATCCGGGACAGCCTGTCGATTCCCCAAGGCATGCCGGCGGTCGACCTCGACTGGCCCTCCTACGCCGGAAAAAGCCGGCAGCTTCCGCTGTTCCTGCTGGCCGCGCTGCTGATGGCCGAAAACGGCGTCGCGGTCGCCATGCATGGAGCCGGCGGCCATACGGCGGGGCGCCTCTACAGCCGGGAAGCCCTCGCCAGCCTCGGCATCGATGCCGCCGCCTCCCTGGCGGAGGCGGCCGAGCAGATCGGGACCAGGCGTTTCGCCTATGTCCCGATGGATGTGCTGCATCCCCGCCTGCCCGCCATCATGGGCCTGAAGCGCCTGCTGGGGCTTCGCTCTCCCCTGCATACCGTCGCCCGCAACATGAATCCCTTCGATGCCAAGGTTTCCTTGATGAGCGTCTTTCATCCCAACTACCGTGCCGTCCATCGCGATGCCGCCGAATTGATGGGAATGCGCGAGCTGGCCTGCTTCAAGGGCGAAGGCGGCGAAGTCGAACGCCGGCCGGAAAAACCTTGCCTGGTCGAGGGCCTGCGCCAGGGCGTCGCCTTCGAGGAAGAATGGCCGCCGACCCTGACGAGCGGTTCCGGGCACGACCTCGACATGGATGCCGGCCGTCTGGCCCGCCTGTGGCGGGGCGAAGTCGCCGACGCCTATGCCGAGGCCACCGTCGTGGCGACCGCCGCCGTGGCGCTCCGGCAGGTCGGGCGCGCCGGGTCCCCGCAGGAGGCGGAAGCCCTGGCCGGGCGGCTGTGGGCCGGCCGGCGGCGCGATGGACTGGCGGCGTAATACCGACCTGCAATGAGCTGGGCTCATTGCAGGTCGGCTGGCCCGTTGAGGGCCCGCGAGCTTATGCGAGCGAAGCCAAGGGTTTCGGAGAAACCCGCCCGGCGCCTGAGGGGCGCTGATCGGTTTCGATCAGCGCGGGCTGGTATAAGAAGCGGACCCCATCGACTTTGATTTTTTATCCGCCGGTTTTCGCAGATGACACGGATGCGCGCAGACGGGATAGGTGGTGAACAGCCGACGACTCGGCGTCATCTGCGAAAATCTGCGGATCCGTTCTTGGGTCTCGCAAATTAAATTGTTTATAAAAAACTTTTCTGCTTACGCATCCGTCATTGCGAGCGAAGCGAAGCAATCCAGGATCCCCCCGCTGTTTCTGGATTGCTTCGCTTACGCTCGCAATGACGCCATTATTTCTGAATTGGTCCCAACTCGCCCCTCGACGCTTGACTCGGCCTTTCCGAAGGGCCATCTACCCGCCCGATACCTTCCGGCCGGAACCACCACGGGCAACGGCCTTTACCCGGCGAAGCGCCTGTGGAATAGATGCCTCTTCAGCCCCCGCCGTTCGGGCCCCATGTCGGGAAAGCCATGATCGAGATATCCCACCTTACCCATGTTTATCCGGGCAGCCGGAAGTCGCCGGCACGCCTGGCGATCGACGATCTTTCCCTGGCGATCGGCGACGGCGAGTTCTGTATCCTGTCCGGGCCGAACGGCAGCGGCAAATCGACGCTGTTCCGCATCCTGTGCGGCATGGCCCTGCCCTCGTCCGGGACCATCTCGGTCGGCGGCTTCGATCTCCTGAAGGAGCCGGCCAAGGCCCGCGCCCAGATGGCCGTGGTGTTCCAGAGTCCGGCCGTCGACAAGCATCTTTCCGTCGCTGAGAACCTTCGTCTGCAGGCGGCGCTTTATGGCCTGCACGGCGGCGATTACCAGGCGCGCCTCGCCGAAGCCGTCGACTGGACCGATCTCAAGGATCGTCTCGCCGACAAGGTCGACACCCTTTCGGGCGGCCTGGCCCGCCAGGTCGAGTTGGCCAAATGCCTGCTGACCCGCCCTGCCATCCTGCTGCTCGACGAACCGACCACCGGCCTCGACCCCAGCAGCCGCCGCAATTTCATCTCCGCGCTGCACAGGATCCAACGCGACCGCAAAATGACGGTGCTGATGACCAGCCATATCTTCTCCGAGGCGGAAGACGCCGATCGGGTCGCCATCATGAAGGAAGGACGTCTCCTGGCGCTCGACAGCCCGCAGGTGCTGCGGGCCCGGTTGGGCCATGAAATGGTGGTGGTCCAGTCGCGCCGGGCCGACGTCCTGGAAAGGAAAATCCAGACCGATCTCGGCCTGAAGACGCGGCATTATGGCGACGAGATCCGCCTCGAGGAAACCAGCAACGGCGACAGCCTGCCGGTTCTCGAACGATTGCTGTCGCACTACCGCGCCGATATCGACAGCATCGCCATCAAGCAGCCGACCCTGGAAGACGTCTTCATCCATTTGACCGGCAGAAGCGCCGAACAGATCGAACGCGAGCAGTTGGAGAGCCATACCCCATGATCCGCGTCGCCCTCGCCCTCGCCCAGCGCGAATTCGTCCGTTTCGTCCGCCAGCCGCAGCGCGTCGTCGGCACCGTCGCCCAGCCGATCCTGTTCTGGCTGTTTCTCGGGTCGGGATTCAGTTCGTCGTTCCGGGCGCCGGGCATGGAACACATCAGCTATCTCGAATATTTCTATCCCGGCGTGATGCTGATGATGATGCTGTTCGCCAGCATCTTTTCCTCGATCACCATCATCGAGGACCGCGACGCCGGATTCCTGCAAAGCGTCCTGGTGGCGCCCGTTTCGCGCCTCGCCATCGTGCTCGGCAAGGTTCTCGGCGGCACCGCCATCGCCATGGTGCAAACCTTGATCTTCACCGTCGCGGCGCCTTTTCTCGGCCTCTCGCTCGGCCTGGGCACGCTGGCCATGCTGGTCGGGGCCTATGTCCTGACCAGCATGGGGTTCGCCGCCATGGGTTTCTTTTTCGCCTGGCCGATGCGCTCCTCGTCGGGCTTTCACGCCATCATGATGGTTTTCCTGATGCCGCTTTGGATGCTGTCCGGCGCGCTGTTCCCCATCGAGAAGGTCCCAGGCTGGCTGCATGTCCTGATGACCGTCAATCCGGTCGCCCATGCCCTGATCCTGATGCGGACGCCCTTTTACATGACCGTCGAGCAGGCCTTCGCCGACCGGCGCTATCTGATCGCCCTGGCGGTGACGACGGTCTGGACGGCGGCCTGCCTGCTGGGTTCGATGGCGCGGGTCGAGAGGCGGGACCGGGGCGCCGCCCTGTCGGTCTCTCAGCCGATGTTGACGTCGATCAGGACGGCGGCGAACAAGCCGACCAGATAGATCATCGAACCGAGAAAATTCTTGCGCGCCCACAGGCGATTGGGCTCCCGCAGCAGGCGCCAGTTGTTCCACAGAAACCAGCCGCCGAAGCCGGCGGCGCCGGCGCCGTAGACCCAGCCCAGCCTTCCGAAGGCCACCGGCAACAGGGACGAGACCACCAGCAGAATGCTGTTGACCAGGATGGCCTCGGCCGTCGCCTTGTCGCCGTGGACCACCGGCAGCATCGGCACCTTGGCCTTGGCATAGTCGTCCTTCAGGAGAATGGCCAGGCTCCAGAAATGGCTGGGCGTCCACAGGAACAGGGTGATCGACAGCAAAAAGGGCAACAGCCAGCGGCCGGGGTCGACCGCAGCACCTCCGGCCAGAACCGCGAAGCTGCCCGCCGCTCCGCCGATGACGATGTTGAGCCAGGTCCGGCGCTTCAGCCAGACGGTATAGACGATGGCGTAGAAGAACGAGCCCAGGAACAGATGGAGCGCCACCACCGCATTGAAGAAGACCAGCGCCAGACCGCAGCCGGCGGCGAGCAGGAAGCCGGCCAGCCAAAGGACTTGCTGCGGCCGGTCCAACTGGTTGCTGGCCAGGGGCCGCCGGCAGGTCCGCGACATCAGGCGGTCGATGTCGCGGTCGTAGAAATGATTGAACACCGAGGAACTGGCCGACCCCAGCAACATGGCGAAGGATAGGATGGCCAGGCGCAAAGGATCGATCCGATCGGCGACGGCGACATACCCCATGACCGCCATCAGGGCGACCATCAGGCCGATACGCAGCTTCATGAGTTCGACGTAAGAACGGATCGTCATCGTGCACTCTCTCCCCTGCGCCAGTTGCTGATGAGCGGGAATGACGGCGCCGGGCGTCCGGCATTCCCGCAGTCTCAGTCCCATGTCCTTACCGTGCCGCCGTCGTCAAACGGGCCAAGGCCGACCAGACGAACAGGACGCCGCCGATCACCGCGACCGCGCCGCCGACACCGGTCAGCGCCATCCCGCAGACCTTCGCCAAACTGTCCAACCCTTGCTCCGCGCCGGCCACCTTGCGCCCCACGCCGGCCGAACCGGCGACGAACATCCCCACCGAAAACAGCGCCTGGCCGCAGCCGTAGAACCAGAACGGCAGGCGCGTCAGCAGCTTCTGGTCGGACGGTTTCAACAGGGCCGGCAGCAGCGTGGCGAAGAACAAGGCCATGAAGGCCAGGTTCACCCCGCCGATGACGGCATGGTAATGGGCCGGCGTCCGGGTATCGCCGCCGTCGGCGAAACCGCCCAGGATGCCGCCCAGCCCAAACAGCACGAGCGACAGGAA
The DNA here is from genome assembly GCA_015654615.1 of Rhodospirillales bacterium. Taxonomy (GTDB): domain Bacteria; phylum Pseudomonadota; class Alphaproteobacteria; order Rhodospirillales; family Magnetospirillaceae; genus Telmatospirillum. The sequence goes on along the minus strand of JAATGN010000441.1, from coordinate 2,064 downwards.
AAGACCGAGGAAAGCCGGCGAGCGCCAATTCCGCGGCCCTTTGACCAGCGACCGCAGGACGGCCAGACCGGTGATCACCGGCGGCAGCGGCAGGCCGATCCAGTAAAGCCGGGTGAAGGCCTGGCGCAACTCGTCCTCGGTCAGGGAATGAACGGCATAGAGCAGCGGGCCGGGCAGGCCCGCCATGACCAGCAGGGCGCAGACGGCGTTCCAGGCCTTGGGCGGCAAGGGCGCAAGGCCGAACGCCTGCTCGCCCAGCACCTGCCAGGCGGTGAGCAGCAGCGCCGTATGGACGAATTGCAGCAGATGGCCGCCGCCCCAGAACAATGTCTCGTCATAGGCGACGGCCGAAACGTCGCGCGGCGCCCCCAGCCAGGCCAGGCCGAAACAGATCAGGGCCAGCAGGTAGAGCACGCCGGCCGATCCGACCCCGACCGCCAGGCTGTGCCCCCAGGCCGGCGGCCGCAGCAGCAGATGCAGCACCGGCACCGCCACCCCGGCCGCCAGGAAGCCGAGGCCCGCGTAGAACAGCGGATGGACCAGGACCGGCACATAATTGTTGAGCGAGGGTTCGCCTTGATTGGCCAGCGTCGGCACCAGCAGCAGGGCCGCGCCGATCATCGCCAGGATCAGGCCCGAAAAACTGCTGCGACTGCCCGGGCGCGCCGCCGCGGCCAGGCCGCCCAACATCGCCAGATACCAGACGACGAAGGCGAAGACCACATGGGCGACCAGCGCCTTGCGGAAAAAAGTCTCCCACGGCCAGGGCAGCCAGTCCTGGGCGTACGGGGTCCGCGACAGCGCCAGCAGCAAAGCCAGCGCCCCGGCCACGGCCAGCGAACCGACGGCCAACAGCAGCCAGCCCGACAAGGCGCGCCGCGTCGCCGCGTCGAGACCAGCGCGCGGGAAGCCGGGCGGCAAATCGAGGGTGTCCTTCATCCACCGACCGGCCGATAGAGGTGGTAAACCATCAGATAGACCACGATGCCGGTGACCGAGACATAGAGCCACACGGGAAACGTCCAGCGCGCCAGGCCGCGATGCAGCACCAAATCGCCGCGCCGGGCCCGCAGGAAGGTCACCACCACCATCGGCGTCACCGCCACCGCCAGGGCGACGTGCGAAACCAGCATCGCGAAATAGATCGGCCGGACGATGCCCTGGCCGGAAAAGACGAAAACCGGCGCCGTGACGTGATGCAGCACGTAAGCCACCAGAAAAAGCGCCGAGGTCGTCACGGCGGCCGTCATCACGAAGCGGTGCGCTGTTTTGTGCCGCGTTTTGATCAGGGTGAAACCGATGAGCAGCAGCACCCCGGCCAAAGCGTTCAGCGCGGCCGTGACATGCGGTAAAATCGACACCATCGCGTCAGAGACCCAGGATCCAGCGCCAGGTTATCAGGCCGTAGAGCAGCAAGGCCACCGAAGCCAGCCCCAAGCCGAGAAGACGATTCTGCCGCGACGGGACAAGACGGGATTCCGGACGGGCGGACATGGGCGGGTCTCCTCGACAAATTCTCGCGTTTTCAATCTGTAACGTGGGGAGCCCGGCCGGCTGGGAAAAGGGTGCGTCGTTTTTGAATTTCACGTCCCCGCTCATCCCGCGGTCAGTCACGTCGGATCATCACCACCACCTCCAAGCCCAAGAAGAGGGCCGAGTGCTCGCTTTGCCCATGACGGCAGGACGCGGGCCACTTGGCGTGTTCGTCCCTCATCGATGACGAACAGGAGGCGGGGGCGACGTTTCCCCTGATTATCCAGGACAAAACTTCGGTCTGCGAGTTTAAGCGCCATGCGAAGGTTCGTCATGGTGCGGTCGTAGCGCCGGCGAATGTCGATGGCCGGAACGCCATGGCCACCGTCGCGAACCCGGCCACGCACACGGGCAAGAGAGGTTTCCGGCCCAGCGATACCTAAGAAAATCAAGGCTCTATTCGCGAATTGTATTGATAATCAGTCTCCCATGGCGGCGGCGAGGCAATGGCGCGGGGACGGATCTTGGTGCAGGGCGATGAGATGGAACCACCGCAAGTAGCTGGCGAGATACTTCGTGGCGATGCCACGG
>JAATGN010000091.1 GCA_015654615.1 Rhodospirillales bacterium | reverse complement strand
GAACCGCGAAGACTTCGTCGCGGAGATCATCATCAATCGTCCGGAGAAAATGAACGCCATGACGCCGGATATGATCGAAACTCTCGGCAAGATCTGCCGCGAGGTCGATCGCGACGACGCGGTACGGGTCGTCTTGCTGCGCGGGGCGGGCGAACGCGCCTTTTCGGCCGGTAGCGACCTCCACGCGCTGGTCGCCTATCCGTCGATCTGGGATTACCGCAACCGCGTGGATTACGCGACCCTGGTGCGCGACATCCGCAAACCCGTCGTCGTCGCCCTCAAGGGCTGGGTGTTGGGCGGCGGCCTCGAGATGGCGCTCGGCGCCGACATCCGGGTCGCCGGGAAAAGCGCCAAATTCGGCACGCCGGAGGTGATCCGCGGTTGGGTCCCCGGGGCCGGCGCCACGCAGTTGCTGCCGCGGCTGATCGGTTACGGGCGGGCCATGCGGCTGATGCTGACCGGGGAAACGATCTCGTCGCAGCAGGCCGAGGCCTTCGGCATCGTCGAATATCTGGTCGAGGACACGGCGGTCGACGACACGGCGATGGCGGTCTGCCGCACCCTGGCGAAGCACAGCCCGATCGCCGTGCAGGCGGTCAAGGCGGCCACCCGCGCGGCCTTGTCCATGCCGCTCGAGGCCGGCCTGAAATATGAAAACGAGATGACCACCCTGTGCTTCGCCGCCGGCAACTATCAGGAGGGCGTCCAGGCCTTCGACGGCCGCTCGGCCGCAGCCAAGGACTGATCCCCACGGGGGGCTCCCGAAAGGGCCTCTCGTCTGCCAGGCGCGCGGGACGAGGCGGGGCCGAACTTTGACGAACAGGCCGGGGTCCCGGTGCCCGCGGGCATCGCCTCCCGGTCGAACGAGGATGACGACAAATGCGAATTGTGACGGCTGATGTAGCGGCTGGACTGGTGCGGGACGGCGATACGATCCTGATTGGCGGATCGGGATTCGGGCATGCGGTTCCCGACTCGCTGCTCGAGGCGGTGGAACGGCGTTTTCTGCAAAGCGGCCAGCCGCGGCAGCTGACCTCCATCCATCCGGTCGGACTGGGCGACAAGGGCAAGCGGGGCGCCGGGCATTTTGCCCACAAGGGGCTCCTGAAGCGCATCGTATGCGGCGTTTTCGCCGATTCGCCGCCGATTGCCGAGATGGCCAAGCAAGACGAGATCGAGGCCTATACCCTGCCGCAGGGCAGCATGTCCCAGTTGATCCGCGAAATCGCGGCGGGTCGTCCGGGGCTGGTCACCCATGTCGGATTGCATACCTTCGTCGACCCGCGTCTGGGCGGCGGACGGCAAAGCCCGCGCAGCCACGAGGATCTGGTCTCGGTGATCGAACTCGCCGGCCGGGAATGGCTGTTCTACAAGCCGTTCTCGGTCGACGTGGCCTTTCTGCGCGGCACGACGGCCGACGAGGACGGCAACGTCACGATGGAGCAGGAGGCCATATTCGGCGAGATGCTCTCGATGGCGCAGGCGGCGAAGCGGTGCGGCGGCCTGGTGGTGGTCCAGGTGAAACGGTTGGCGCGGCGCGGCGCGCTGCCGGGCAAGCAGGTGAAGATCCCCGGCATGCTGGTCGATCTGGTGGTGGTCGAGCCCAATCAGATGCAGACGTTCCAGTCGGCGAACGATCCGGCCTTCTCCGGCGAACTGAAGATCCCGCTCGACAGCTTCCCGACGCTTCCCCTCGACGAGCGGAAGATCGTCGCCCGGCGCTGCGCCATGGAACTGCGCACCGGCGCGGTGTGCAACGTCGGGTCCGGCATCTGCACCGGCATCGGTCTGGTCGGGGCGGAAGAGGACATCCTGGACAAGGTCGTCCTGACGAACGAGCAGGGGCTGATCGGCGGCGCCCCCGGCACCGGCCCGGATGCCGGCGCCGCCCGCAATTACTGGGCAATGGTCGATCAACCCTATCAGTTCGATTTCTACGACGGCGGCGGGATCGACGTCGCCTTTCTGTCGTCGGCCGAAATCGACGCGGCGGCCAGCGTCAACGTCAGCCGGTTCGGCGGCCGCATCATCGGGGTGGGCGGTTTCGTCAACATCAGCCAGAACGCCAAGAAGATGGTGTTCGGCGGCACCTTCACGGCGGGCGGCCTCGAGGTGGCCTGCGAGGACGGCCGCCTGAAAATCGTCCACGAGGGGGGCCACCGCAAATTCGTGGCACGGCTGGAACAGATCTCCTATAGCGGCCCCTTTGCCCGCGAGCGCTGCCAGGAGGTCGTCTTCGTCACCGAACGCGCCGTCTTCCGCGCCGGGGACGGCGGCCTCGAACTGGTCGAAATCGCCCCGGGCATCGATCTCGATGCCGATGTCCTGGCGCATATGGCGTTCCGTCCGAAAATCTCCGCGCAGTTACGCCGCATGGACTCCCGCCTGTTCCGCCCCCAGCCCATGGGTCTCAAGGCGGATATGCTGGGGCAGGAATGGCCGCGGCATCCCAGGATCAAGGCGTTGGACGCGGCGGCCGCCCGATCGCCCGCTTATACCGACCTGCAATGAGCTGGGCTCATTGCAGGTCGGCTGGCCCGTTGAGGGCCCGCGAGCTTATGCGAGCGAAGCCAAGGGTTTCGGAGAAACCCGCCCGGCGCCTGAGGGGCGCTGATCCGTTTCGATCAGCGCAGGCTGGTATAAGGGCCGATACTGTTGACTTAAGCCCGGTGGCGCGGGCCGGCCCGGATCCTGGAATGTTCTTGGCGCTCCGGTCGCCTTGAGGTAGGGTTCGCCCGTCGCATGACAGGGGAACGGATAGCGGGTGTCCTTGATCGCGGGGCGTATTCAGGCTTTAAGGATGCCAGGCATGACGGTTGACGAGGTCCTGGCGGCGCGGCCCGCGCCGTCGACGGCATGCCGGTCCCCGGCCCCGCCGGCCCGTTGAATCGCCATGGTTACGATTCACGACGTTGCCAAAAAGGCCGGGGTCTCCAACAGTACCGTCTCCAACATGCTGAACGGCCGCTCGGACCACATGTCCGCCTCGACCTTGGCCCGGATCCGCGCGGCCATCGACGAATTGGGATACAGCCCCAACTACGCGGCGCGTTCGCTCAAGACCGGGCGCTCGACGCTGATCGGCCTGCTGGTGCCGTCGACGGCGAATCCGTGGTTCGGCGAGATCGCCGCCTATATCGAGGACGTGGCGCGGCGCAATTACGACTGTCGCCTGTTGCTGGCCAGCACGCAGCGCGATTCCAGCAGCGAGGCGAATTTTATCGGCGACCTGCAGTCGTTCGGCGTGCGCGGGCTGATCGTCATGTCGGCGCTGGAGGACGAAAGCCATCTGTGGCAAGCGGCCAGGAAAGGCCTGCCGATCGTCAGTTACGATCGGCGGGCGGTCAGCGACGGCGTGTCGCTGATCGACCATATGACGGTCGACAATTTCAAGACGGGCGAAATGGCCACCCGTCACCTCCTCGAACTCGGGCATCGGCGGCTGGCCTTCGCCGGGCTGAAGCAGCGAACCATGGATCGCACGGACCGTATGCAGGGCTTCCTCGCCACCGCGGCGGCGGCGGGCGCCGAGGCGCGGGTTTTCGAGGCCTGCGCCGCTTCCGGATTCGGCGATACCGAATGGCAGGAACTGGGCGACCGGCTGGCCGAAGACCTGGTGCGCAGCGGTCCGGCGGTGACCGGCGTGATCACCGTCAACGCCATGCTGGCCATCAGCCTCGTCGTCGGATTGCGCAAACGCCGGATCGACGTGCCCCGCGACATCTCGATCGTCGGCATCGACGGCATGTCGTTGTCCGCCCAGTTCAATCCGGCCATCACCTCGATTCAGCTGCCGCTGGAAAAGATCGCCGAGGCGATGGTCGACCGCATCGTCGCCCGCTCGCGCGATCCGTCCATCCCGGCCGCCGAGTTCATCTATCAGCCGGCCCTGATCTGCCGCGAGTCGACCATGAGGTGCGTCGACCCGGGATCGCCCTCGTAGCGGATCGCTCCCCCGTCGCCGCCTGGCCGTTCGCCGCCGCGGCCGCCGCCCGGCGGCCTTCCTGGCGCCGGGCGAAAAGATAGATGACCAGGCCGGCGCCGGAAAGCAGGGCGCCGATCGGACCGGTGGAGGTCCAGCCGAGGCCGGCGGCGATGGCGAGGCCGCCCAGCCAGGCGCCCAGGGCATTGGCGATGTTGAAGGCGCTGTGGTTCAAGGCGGCGGCCAGCATCTGGGCATCGGCGGCGACGTCCATCAGGCGGGTCTGCAGCGCCGGCCCGATGGCCAGGCCGCCGAAGCCGATCATGAACATATTGATCGCTATCAACACCGCAGAATGGGCGGTCACGGCGATCAGGCCGAGGTCGACGATGTTCAAGATCAACAGCAAGCCGATGGCCCGCATGACGCCGCGGTCGGCCAGCCAGCCGCCGAACAGGCTGCCGGCGATCATGCCGACGCCGGTGATCGACAGGAACAACGGCACGGCGGCCTCGCTGGTGCCGGAAACGATGGTCAGCGTCGGCGTGATATAGCTGTAGACCGCGAACATGCCGCCGAAACCGATGGCGGCGATGCCGACCGTCAGCCAGACCTGCCCGCGGCGCAAGGCCCCCAGTTCCCTGAGCGGACTGGCCCCGGCCGAGGCCGGCATCGGCTTCAGGCAAAGGCGGGCCAAGAGGGCCGTCAGGAGCCCGAGCAGGCCGACCACCACGAAGGCGGTGCGCCAGCCGGCCAGCTGCCCGACCCAGGTGGCGAAAGGCACGCCCACCACATTGGCGACGCTGAGGCCCAGCATCATCCTGGCGACCGCCTGGGCCCGCTTGCCGGGCGGCACCAGCGAAGCGGCGACCAGGGCGGCGATCCCGAAATAGGCGCCGTGCGGCAGGCCGGCGATGAAACGGGCGGTCACCACCGAGGCGTAATCGAAGCCGGCGGCGCTGGCGAAATTGCCCAGCGCGAAGACGATCATCAGCCCGATCAGCAGGGCCCGCCGCGGAGCGCGGGCGAAAATCGCCGCGATGGCCGGCGCGCCGATGACGACGCCCAGCGCATAGGCGCTGATCATGTGGCCGGTCGCCGGGATGGAACAATCGATGTCGCGGGCCACGTTGGGCAGCAGGCCCATCGAGGCGAATTCGCCGGTGCCCAAGGCAAAGCCGCCGACCGCCAGGGCAAGCTCGGCCGCCGCGACGCCATGGGGCAGATCGGCGATCGACGCCGAATGGGAAAAAGAGGACGGCATGAAACGGATACCAGGGAAGATGATGAAGGGGAGGGGGTTGACATATGGGGACCGACCGTCCGTCGCCGCAACCCCATGCCGGGATCCCGACGGCGTTGGGGCCCGTTAAAAAGTAATCGCTCCGTTTTTCGCTCCGCCAGGAAGAAAAGCGCCAGTGGCGCCGGCGCCACTTTTCCTTTTCATTCGACAGGCCCTAAAACCAGCCGTAGCCCGGCCATCCGTAATGACGGTGAAGCGTCTTCTCATAGGCCTCGCGCCGCTGCTCGAAGGTTTGGCCGGTTATCTCGGCGAGATTCCAGGGCGGACTGGCCTTGACCTGCTGGCGGGTGACGTCGAGGTGGATGCGCCTTTCCGACCAATCGATCCGGCGCACCGCATAGGGCGACATCAGGACCTGCCTTTCGGGCAGCCAGTTCCTGGTATCGATGACCAGATAGCGGACGCCCCAGCCGATATCGTCGACCAGCAAATCGGTGACATGCCCGATGTCGCCGTCGGTGGCCGCGAGGTGGAAGCCGGCGAGGACATCGACGCTGCGGAGGCAGGGCGTGTCGTCCTCGTCGGCCGGAATCGCCGAGATCGCCTGGGCGACGACGGCGTTGGCGGCGAAATAGTCGTCGCCCCACAGCGGATCCCACTGATAATAATCGTAGAGATAGGCGTCGGTTTGCGGCGACAGCGGCTGGTCGCGGGATATTTCGGGGCTGCCCTCGATCTGCGCCCGGGTGAGTTCGACCGGCAGGACCATCCGCTGGTAATCGACCGTGCCGATCGCCGAGGGATGCACCAGGACCCGGCGTTCGCTCAGCCACTGTCCGGTGTCGACGATCAGCCATTTCACTTTCCAGCTTTTCTCGTCGAACAGGAAATCGCTGACGCTTCCGATTTCGCCGTCGCTCGCCGCGATGGCGTAGCCTTTCAATGTCGATCCAACCTGCAGCATCGCGGTCGTCCCTCAAATCCCCGGGTGATGCGGAAAACGGCGGGGCGGGCCGCGCGCCGTCCTTCGCCCGGCCATTTCCGGCCCCCGGCCATTTCCGGATTCCTTCATCTGGGCAGGCCGGCGCGCCGGCGCGAGGGTCGGGAATTACCCATTTCCGAAGATCGGCGATGTCGTGTTTGATGGGAATGCGGCCGACCTCGGGAACCGCCGTCGGCGCGCGGATTTCACCTGCAGGAATGATCATGAACGATGGCCCGACCACCACCTCCCGCCGCAGTCTGATCAAGGGGCTGAGCCTTCTTCCCCTCGCCGCGGCCGTCGCCGTCGATCCGGCGGTTTCGGCGCCGCCGCAAGACGACTACCGGCCGGGTTTCTTCAACGCCGACGAATGGGCTTTTATCGTCGCCGCCTGCGACCGCCTGATCCCGCATGACGGGGAGGGGCCGGGCGCCGTCGAACTGGGCGTCCCCGAATTTCTCGATCGCCATATGCAGACCCCCTATGCGAGCGGCGACATCTGGTACATGCAGGGGCCCTTCATCGAGGCGGCTCCCCAGTTCGGCTATCAGGGGCCGCTGCCGCTGCGCGACCTGCTGCGGGTCGGGATCAAGGCCGTCGACCGCCATTGCGCCCAGGGCTTCGACGGCCGCGTGTTCGCCAAGCTCGACCCTGCCGACCAGGAAAAGGTGCTGGCCGGGCTGGAGAAGGGCGAGGTGTGGCTGGAGGAGATTTCGAGCAGGATTTTCTTCGCGCAATTCCTGGCGGAAGTCCGGAACGGCTATTTCGCCGACCCCAAATATGGCGGCAACAAGAACGGCGGCTCGTGGACGATGATCGGATATCCCGGCGCGCGGGCCGATTATCTGGACTGGGTCGGGGTGCGCGACCGGCCCTATCCGATCGCGCCGGTCGCTCTCTCCGGCCGAAGGAGCTGAGCGTTGGCCGTCCTGAAAGACGCCGTCGACGTCGTCATCGTCGGCATGGGTTGGACCGGCGCCATCCTGGCCAAGGAACTGACCGACGAAGGGCTCGACGTCGTCGTGCTGGAACGCGGCGCCGACCGCGATACGCAGCCGGACTTCGCCTATCCGCGCGTCAGCGACGAATTGGACGGATCGGTCCACCGGCGGCATCTGCAAAGCCTGTCGAAAGAGACGGTGACCATTCGTCACGGACTTTCCGATACCGCCGTGCCCTATCGGCAGATCGGCTCCTTCAAGCCGGGAACCGGGGTCGGCGGGGCCGGCGTGCATTGGTCGGGCTGCCATTTTCGCGCCTTGCCGGAAGACTTCAAAATCCGCAGCAGCACCGAGCAGCGCTTCGGCAAGAGCTTCATTCCGCCAGGCATGACGATTCAGGATTTCCCGGTTTCCTACGAGGACCTGGAGCCGCATTTCGATCATTTCGAATATGTCTGCGGCACATCGGGCCGGGCCGGGGTGATCGGCGGCCGGCCCGTCGACGGCGGCAATCCGTTCGAGGGCTCGCGCTCGCGGGACTATCCGCTCGGGCCCAATCCGAATTATCTGGGCGGCGAGCTGTTCTACAAGGCGGCGCGCGAGATGGGATACCATCCCTATCCGATCCCGGCGTCGAACGCCTCGGGACCTTACGTCAATCCTTACGGCTGCCAGATGGGACCCTGCAATTTCTGCGGTTTTTGCAGCGATTACGGATGCCTGAACTATTCCAAGGCCAGCCCGAACGTCTGCATCCTGCCGGTCCTGCGCGGCCGCAGGAATTTCGAACTGCGCACCCATGCCCAGGTCCTCAAGGTCGATCTCGACAACACCGGCAAGCGGGCCACCGGCGTGACCTATCTCGATGTATCCGGCCGCGAGACCCGGCAGCCGGCGGCGCTCGTGCTGCTCTGCGCCTTTTCCCTCTACAATGTGCATCTGATGCTGCTGTCCGGCATCGGAGCGCCCTACGACCCGGTATCGGGAAAGGGCACGATCGGCCGGAACTATTCCTATCAGAACCTCAACCGCGTCTCGCTGTTCTTCGACGAAACGGTGCAGGCCAATCCCTTCATCGGGATCGGCGGCGGCGGGACGACCATCGACGACTTGAACGGCAAGCAGCTGGACAATGCCGCGGCGGGCTTCGTCGGCGGCGGCATCGTCTGGGCCCGGCAGCCGGGCGCCGGTCCGGTGCGGGGCATCACGACGGCGCCGGGCGTCCCCAACTGGGGCAGCGCCTGGAAGAAGGGCGTCAAGGACGCCTTCCGCCATTCCTTCTATTACGAGGTGCAGGGATCCTGCATGTCCTACCGGGACGCCTATCTCGATCTCGATCCGACCTATCGGGACGGGTTCGGCCGGCCATTGCTGCGCATGACGTTCGATTGGCACGACAATGAGATCAAGGCGTCCCAATTCCTGGTCGGCAAGGCCTTGTCCATGTGCAAGGTCCTCGGGCCGAAGGCGATGAAAGGCGACGCCAAGGCGGACGGCGCCCACTACGACATCACCCAATATCAGAGCACGCATACCTGCGGCGGCGCCATCATGGGGGAGACGCCGGCCACTTCGGCCCTCAACCGCTATCTGCAGTCCTGGGACGTGCCGAACGTCTTCGTGCCCGGCGCCAACGCCTTTCCGCAGAACAACGGCTATAACCCGACCGGCATGGTCGGCGCGCTGACCTATTGGGCGGCCGCGGCGATCCGAACGCAATATCTGAAAAATCCCGGCCCCCTGGTCCAGGCGTGAGGCCCCCGTCCATGACCGTCCTCAGGCGCCTGCGGTTCGTCCTGATCGCCGTCCTCGTCGTGGCGGGGGCGGGCGTGCCGGCGATGACGCTGGTTCCGACGCCGACGCGAAGGATCGCGGCGCCGGCCGGGCCGGACGACCGGCTGGCCGAGGCCGGGCGCTATGTGTCCGTCGCCGCTGATTGCGGCGGCTGCCATACCGCGCCGGGAGGCCGGCCGTTCGCCGGCGGATTGGCGGTCGCTTCGCCGATCGGAAATATCTATTCCACCAATATCACGCCCGACCGCGAGACCGGGATCGGCGGCTATAGCCTCGACGATTTCGACCGGGCCGTCCGTCACGGGATCACGCCGGCCGGCGGCACGCTCTATCCGGCGATGCCCTATCCGTCCTACGCCAGACTGACGGACGAGGACGTCGCCGCGCTTTATGCCTATTTCATGAAAGCGGTGGCGCCGGCGCATGCCGACAATCGTCCGACCGAGATCCGCTGGCCGCTCTCGATGCGCTGGCCGCTGACGCTGTGGCGCAAGGCCTTCGCCCCGGCGCCCGGCGATCGGCCTTTCGATGCCGGCCGCTATCCCGATCCGGTCGTGGCGCGCGGCGCCTATCTGGTGCAGGGGCCCGGACATTGCGGCACATGCCATACGCCGCGCGCCCTGACGCTGCAGGAACGGGGCCTCGACGAAGCCAGTCCCGCCTATCTGGCCGGCGGTTCGGTGATCGATGGCTGGGTGGCGGTCAATCTGCGCGGCAACGCGGCGGACGGCCTGGGGACATGGTCGGCCGAGGACATCGTGGCGACCTTGCGGACCGGGCGCAACGACGGCCGGGCGGTGATCGGCGCGCCGATGCAGGGCGTCGTGCTGCACAGCACGCAGACGATGACCGACGACGATCTGAAGGCGATCGCCGTCTATTTGAAAACGCTGGGGCCCGCCGCCTCGACCTCGTCCTCGTCCTTCAAGGCGGACGGCCGAACGGCGCAGGATCTGGCGGCCGGCCGCGAGGACGGCCGCGCCGCCCAGCTCTACCTCGACAATTGCGCCGCCTGCCACCGCACCAGCGGCAAGGGGGCGGGGCGTTCCTTTCCCGCCCTGGCCGGCAACACGACCGTCCTTGCCGCCAATCCGGCCTCGCTGATCCGGCTGGTCCTGGCGGGCGGCGCCATGGCGTCGACCCTCACGGCCCCTTCCAACCTGGGCATGCCGGGGTTCGGCTGGCGCCTGTCGGACGAAGAGACGGCCGAACTGGTCGGCTTCGTTCGCCGCAGCTGGGGCAATGACGCGTCGCCGGTCAAAGCCTCCGAGGTCGCGGCGGTGCGGCGGGCGATCGAACGGACATCCACGACGCCCTCCCCCTAGATGGGCCGGCGTGGACAGTCGTGGGAGTTGTCATCCCAAGCGGAGCGAGGGATCGCCACGGTTCCTTCGTTCGAGGATGACGCGGGGGTCTGGCGCGTCCTTTTGCCCGTCTTTCGGCCGCTTCTCTTTTAAAACGTCATCGGTGTTCATCTGTGCCCATCTGAGTTCATCTGTGATAACTGAAAAAATGGCCAGAGGCTCTATCGGTCGGCCGACATTCCTTGGCGGTGTTCGAGGCGGAGGGCGCAAGCGGCATCCGCCTCGGGTCAGGCGACCGGGGCGACCAGTTCCTGCACGACCTCGAACCCTTCGAACTGAGGCGGTCCGAGATAGAGGCCGGCGGAGCGCGCCGCGCCGCCGTGGGCGCGGCGGAACGCCTCCGACCGGGTCCAGTCCTCGAAGTGCTGCCGCGACTCCCAGACGGTGTGGGAGGCGAAAAGAGTGAAGGCGTCGCTCGTCGGACCGCGCAGCAGATGGAAGGCCACGAAGCCGGGCATGCCGGGAAGGTTGCTCTCGCGCTCGCGCCAGATCTGCTCGAATTCCGGCTCGCGGCCCAGGGCGATGTGGAAGCGGTTCATGGCGATGAAGGTCATTTTCGGAGCTCCTTGAATTCGATGGGTTTTCGGAGTCGCGCTCCCGGCCATAAGGTTCGGGAAAGGCGCTTTCTTTTTCGAGGGGGCACGGGCGGAGCGTTCGTCTCGACGAGATGCACCACGATCGGGTGATGGTCGGAGGTTCCCTTGGCGAGGATGCGCGCCTGCGTACAGGCGAGATTGCGGATGAAACAGCGGTCGAGCCGCAGCCGGAGCAGGCCGGCGGCGAAATGGGTGGGCATTCGGGGACCCACGTCGCGAAAACCGGACGGCAGGATCGGTCCGACCAGGTTGCAATCGCCGAGCACGGCGGCTTTTGCCGGCAGGATCTTGAAAATTCGCCGCAGTTGGCGCCGGTTGAGCAGCTGGCCATGCGAAAGATGGACATTCGCCACGGCGAAATCCTGCAGCTTGAGGATTTGGCAGACGCGCCTGACGATCAGTCCCGGCTGCAAGATGACGGCCGCGGGGTCTTGCCGAAAGGGGACGGGACTCCAGGCGGCCAGCCCATGACGGCGGCCCGGCAGGGGACTGCGCGCATAATAGCCGCCGACGCGCGACGGCAGGGCGTCGACCTTGCGCGTCGCTTCCTGCATCAGCAGAAGATCGGGGCGCTCTTGCCGGACCAGACGCTCGATTTCGTTGAGCGTGGCGCCCGCCCGATGCAGCAAATTCCAACTGATGATTTTCATCTCGTCTCTCATATGGCGCGACGGGCCGCGAATACAGGAGCGTCATTCGTGGATTCGAAGGAGATCACCGCCGTTTGGCGTCCCCGGCGAGACGGTCGGACTTGCGGAGCCGCCGGGCCCGGCCGAGCAGCGTGATCCCGATCCATGCCGCGAGAATCCCGACGGGGTAGGCGATCACCGGCGGTATCAGCAGCGCGACCGTGGTCAGCGCCAGGAGCAACAGGCCGGCGATCGCGATGATCCGCGATTCCGACGGACCGACCACGCGGTGCCGGGTGATGGTCGCCCCTACCACGCTGCCGAAGCCGACGGCGCCGGCCAGCAGGCGGCCGGCGCTTCCGGGGCGGCGGCCCCGATAGCGCATTCCAGGCGATTCCCTCGGCCCGGTGGGACGGATGCGTCCGGAACGAAGAAGAACTTCGGTCGCATTTTCCAGATCCTGTTCGTACATCGCCTCCATTTCCTGGGCGAGACGGACATCGTAGATCGTCACGTCCAGTTCGCGGTTGGTGATCCAGCTGGCGAGGTTGGAGTTGCTCGACCCCACCCGCGACCAGCATCCATCGGCGACCGCCGTTTTGGCATGCATCATCGGTCCGTTCCATTCGAAGACGCGCACGCCGGCTTCCAGCAGGGGGCGATAGGCGGACCGCGATATCGCGCGGACGATCGGCAGATTGCTGGCGCTCGGGACAAGCAGCCGGACGTCGACCCCGGCTTGCGCCGCTCCGGTCAGGGCGCGCACATATCCCGTCGTCGCGACGAAATAGGCATCCGCCAGCCACAGCGACCGCTCGACGATGGCGGCGACGAGCTGCTCGAGCCGATAGAGGCCCATGCTGTCGGGATGCCCGGCGATCACCCACAGCCCCAGGTTCCCGGCGGCGGCGCTTTGTTCCGGCGGCGGCAGGTCCTCGGGCGGGATGGCCGGGCCGGCGGTCAGCCAGCTGTCGGCGAAGGCCAGGGACAGATAGGCGGCGGCGGGTCCCCGGATCTCGACGGCCGTATCCCGCCACGGCGGAACGCTGCGGTCGGTGCGGCCCGCCCAGTCGTGGCCGATGCACAGTCCGCCGGTGAATCCCACCTGACTGTCGACGCACAGGACCTTGCGGTGGTTGCGGCTGATCCAGTGCAGGGGATTGCCCATCTGCGGCGGATTGTAACAGCGGACCTCGACCCCCGCCGCGCGCAGCGCCGCCCAGAAGCGGCGCGACGTCTTCATATGGCACCCCAGCCAGTCGTAAAGCACGCGGCATTTGACGCCGCGCCGCACGGCATTGGTCAAGGCATCGGCGAAGGCCCGGCCGACATCGTCCTCCTGCAGAAGATAGTTTTCGAGATGAACCGTCCGTTCGGCCCGGGCAATGGCGGAAAGCCAGGCGGGATAGTTCTCCGGTCCGTCGCGCAGCAGTCGGACGCCGTTGCCGTCGAATTGCTTGGCGTCGGCGACGCGGCAGAACGAACTGCTGGCCAGCGCATCCAAGGTTTTCGGCGCGGGACTTAAGGTCGGAGGCATCTGATCGTGGTCCGCGGATGGCATTGTTCGCAATACTCTTGAACGCACCTCGAAGGGTGAATGAACGAAAAATACATCGGTTGTCCGGTCTCACATAACACTACCGTCGCCCTCGTCGGCATGACGACTTTCGCGGCCTTATCTTCGCGGGCAATTTGACATGGCGCGGATCGGTGGCAAGATCCGGGGAACCCTAACGCTCGGCGGGACGTTCATCTCCGTGAAGGAAGAAATCCGAAAGGTGAGATCGGGATGGTCGCGGCGGCGCCTTCGATGGGTCTGAAGGCGCCATGAAAGAGTTGATCGGGCAATGGGGTTACCTGGCGGTCCTCATCGGCGCAATCCTCGAAGGCGAATCCGTATTGTTGCTGGGCGGATTCGCGGCGCATCAGGGTTATCTGCGGCTGGATCTGGTGATGGCGAGCGCGTTCTTCGGTTCGGTCTGCGGTGATCAGGCCTGCTTTTGGATCGGACGCCGCTTCGGGCGCCGCTGGATCGAGCGGCATCCCGACAAGGTTCCCGTCATCGGAAGAGTGGCGCGTCTGCTCAATCGCTGGGGAACCTGGTACGTGCTGTCGTTCCGCTTTCTCTACGGCCTGCGCACGGTCAGTCCGATCGCCATCGGCTTGACGTCCATTTCGGTGCTGCGATTCACCGTACTCAATCTGATCGCGGCGGCGATATGGGCGGCGGCCGGCAGTATCGCCGGCTATGAGTTCGGCGATGCGCTGGAGGCGGGTGGGCTGAGGATGTGGGAATACCGCGCCCTGGCGATCGTCGGGATCGCGCTCGCCACCTATACCTTTTACCGCCTTGTCAGGTGGTACGTATGGCGGCGGGTTCCTCCACCGTGAACGGCCGGTCCGTCGGGAGAAAACGGCCATCGCTCCGACGCCGGGCTGATCATCGATAAACGCATAGCCGGCGTATTGAATACGATACTGTACGGTATTACATGGCTTCTCATAAGAAACGGCAGGCCGTCCGGTGTGGACCGGAGCCTGCAGATTTCAAAAGGAGCACATGATGAAAACCATCTCTTTGAAGTCCCTGGTCGCCGCCGTCGCCCTCGTCGCGTCCCTGGCCGCCTGCACCACGGCAAACACCAGCGCCAACGCCTATCGGCCCGCGGTGAACGCGACAGCCGTCGGCGGCGCTCGGTGAAGCCTCTGCCGGCTCTGATGCCGGCATATCGTTTCCGTCAGGGACATCGTTGTCCGGGCATCGCCCGATGACGATGTCCCTGACGGTCATTCGGTACGCCGGCAATGGCGTGCCGAAAGGCGCCGCCCTTGGTTTCGCTTTTTCGCAATGACGACGAAGGCGATCCGACGCGGTCAGCGGCGCCAGCCGCCCCCGTGCCAGCCTCGCCCGACACCGACGCCGATGCCGATTTCCGGACCGAAATACCAAGGAGACCCATAGTAATAAGGGTCATAGGCATAAGGCGGGGAAGGGCTGTAGGCGACGGCCGGTATGGCCGGTGGGGTTGGCGCGGCCGGTGCGACGATCTGCCAGGTGCCGTCCGACTGGATACATTCCACGCCATAACCCGGCTGGCTGTTGCCGCCGACGATGATGGCCTGGGTGAATTGCCGGCAGTTGTATTGGGCGACGGCCATGGGCGGCGGTGGCGCGACCACGCAGCCGCCGAGAGCCGACAGGGCGCCGATCAGTGCGATTTGAAATGATCGAAGGGTCATGAGCGGATGCACTCCCGGAATCAAGATTCTTCACGCGCGCGTCCGAGCAGTTCGTCGGCGGTTTTCTTTTGTGCATCCGACAATTTTTGATAAAGCGGCCGGAACGCGTCGAGGAAGCGCTGTTCGCAGGTCGCTTGCAATGCCGTGTAGGCGGCGCGTTCTTCCAGATGCCGCAACGCCGTCGGCGGCGTTTGTATCATGGCCAAATATTGGGATCGCAGACGATCGAAATCCGTCGCGTCGGCACGCATGACCGCCGCCACCGTGTTCCACGGCGCTTCCTGGTCCGGCGTGATGTTCAATTCGGCTTTCAGGAAAGCGATGTGGCCTTCGATGTGGGTTTCAATGCGCTGTTCGTGAATGGAATTGTTTTGCTCGTCTTGTGCCAATGCCGATGATACGGGCAAGAGCATCGTCGCGCTGAGAATTGTCGTGAGCATCAGGATATTTTTATTGAGCGTCATTTTAAATGGTCCTTTCAATAATATTGAATGACATGTAATATACGTCTAATGGCTCAACGATATCCTGTGGACATCGTGTTGCGGTAGATACGGAAAGTACTTATCGTCATTCCCATGATGGAGTCTCTTGCCCGGTCTTCCTCTCTGCTGATCGCGTTCCACTGCGGTCATCAGAGCCCTTTATGAGTAGATTCCGATCCCATGGCTGGCCGTATCGATGCTGTTAGGATGATCGCGGTGCCGGCCGTCCGATAGGGCAAGGACGAGTGGGGCCCGGCTTTGCGCATCGTCGAGGCTCTTCCCTCCGGGGGACGCCGGCATGATGTTGGGGCATGTCGATTCAAATCGGGAGGTGGGGCGCCTTGCTTCTGTTCGACTTTTTTTTCAAAAAGCTCATGCGTTATGGCTGTCTGACCGTCATCGACGCCGACGGAAAACCGCATGTCTATCAGGGCGCGCCGGCCGACGACTTTCCTCCGGTCACCATTCGCCTGCACGACCGGGCGATCCACTGGAAGCTGCCGCTGCGTCCGGCCCTGACGGTCGGTGAAGGTTATATGGATGGGACGCTGACCATCGAGTCCGGGACGCTGTACGATTTCCTGGCCTTGACCAGCGAGAACATGCACCGCCTCGATCGGCGTTTTTCTCCCGGCGAACGCTATTACGCCCTGCTGCGCGGCCTTCAGCAGTGGAACCCGATCGCCTCGAGCAAGCGGAACGTCGCCCATCATTACGATCTGTCGGGAGAGCTCTACGACCTGTTCCTGGACGTCGACCGGCAATATTCCTGCGCCTATTTCCCGACCGTCGAGATGTCGCTGGAAGAGGCGCAGCAGGCCAAGAAGCGCCATATCATGGCCAAGCTGCTGCTGCAGCCGGGGCAAAAGGTCTTGGACATCGGTTGCGGCTGGGGTGGGCTGGCCCTGTCCATGGCCCGGGATTACGATGTCGAGGTCACCGGAATCACCCTGTCCGAGGAACAGCTCAAGGTGGCGCGGCAGCGCGCCCAGGAGGCTCAGCTGGCCCACAAGGTCCGCTTCGATCTGTGCGACTACCGCCAGCTTGCCGGCCGCTTCGACCGTATCGTCTCGGTGGGAATGTTCGAGCATGTCGGCGTCGGGCATTTCCAGACCTTTTTCGACCGGATGCGCGACCTGCTGACCGACAATGGCGTCGCGCTGCTTCATGCCATCGGCCGCTCGGCCGGGCCGGGCGCCACCAATCCCTGGATACGCAAATACATCTTCCCGGGCGGCTATACGCCGGCCCTCTCCGAGGTTCTGCCCAGGGTGGAGCGGGCCGGCCTGTTCGTCACCGATATCGAATTGCTGTTTCCGCATTACGCCGACACCCTGCGGCAATGGGCCAAGCGATTCGCCGAGCACCGCGCGGCGGCGGCGAAAATCTACGATGAGCGTTTCTGCCGCATGTGGGAGTTCTATCTGGCCGGCGCCGAGACGGCGTTCCGTCACCAGGGCCTGATGGTCTTCCAGATGCAGATGGCGCGAAATGCCGCCGATGTGCCGCGCACCCGTGACTATATCGCCACCCGCGAAAGGGAATGATCGCCTCCACCCAATCCCTCCCCATCGAGGGGGGCAGCGCGGAAAACAGCGACTCCCTCCCCCTTGTGGGGTGGGATGGGATGGAGGGCATGGTTGCCGGGGGTCTACTCGCGGTTTATCTCGAATTCCTCGAGCGACAGGCCGAGCGCCGCCACCCCCTCTTCGAGGTAATCCGCCAGCAGCGGCGTGCCGATCAGATAATCGGCCTCGGACGTCGTGCGTCTTTGCCGCGCCTCTTGAATCGCCGCTTTCCATTCGCTTTGGCTGAAATCGCCGCGACCGATCCAGATCAGCGCCAGCAGTTCTTCCTGTTCGTCGGTGTTCAGCCCGTCGATCGCGTCGTGCAATTCCTGGAGGGTCGGATTGTCGGGGGTGTCCATCAGAATGTCGCTTTCGCCGTCGTCGGCCGGATTCGAGCCGGCGTCCCCTTCGTCCGCCGGCACCGTGGCATCGAACTCGCGGGCCTTTTCGATGATGAAAGCGAGCTTTTCGAGCGGAATGGTCAGCATGGCCGGATGTCCTGATGAAAGAGGGGGGCGCCAGCGGCGCAAGGGGGCCTGTGTCGGTGGGTGGCGCGACCTTTGATCCTGCCCCAATTTTAGCAGCAAGCGCTTCGTCCCGCAGGCTCGGAAACTACTCAAGCCCCGGCTTGGTCTGATACCGCGTTACAGCGAGTCCGACCGGTTGTTATTTGACGCTGCTCTCGATTGGCCGCAGCGGCCGCTCGGCGCCCGTCACAGTCATTGCGTGGATCGGTGTGGACTCTCGGCAGCGGACGTTGATGTGAATATTGGCGATGTAGCTGACGGGCCAGGACCGGCCGGACATGAATCGCTACATGGAACTGCTTATGGTAGAAAATCTCCACAAACGCAGTTGCCAGAGACGAGGAGCCGAATGATCAGACCGTTTTGGGCCGTTATTGCTTTAATGTCTTTTGGGCTGACCATCGGAACGAATGCGACGGCAAAAGTCGTAAAAGAGACAAATCCACTTGATGCTCCGGATGCCTTTGCATTTTCAGTTGGGGAGCTGGTGGGAGATGCCGAGATCTGCTCAGCGCCCCTGACCACGTACGAGTCGACAGTGAGTGACGCCCTCGCGTTGTTGCCGCGCATATACAGCAATGCTGGTCTTAACCCGTCCGACATCGAGCACGCCGTGGCATCCGGCAAATCTAACAAACTTGTCATGCATCAAACGTATCTGCAGGCGACAAATTGCGACGCGTTTAGACGGCAAGTTTCCTATATCCGACGCGCGATTTTGCGTGCCGAGGGGAAGCCGGTAGACGCATTGCCTCCGGTAGCGCCATCAGATGCCCCAGGTTGGCAGGAGCGTGTTCAGTCGGCGAAATAAACCGACGGCTTTACGGCTGCCTGCCTCAAGTCTGACCGGCATACAAGGTTATCTGTGCGGGCGACGCCCCCGGGTCGATTGACGCGCTCTCACATGGCCGTGGATTCGTCGAGCCGCGATTGTTTCAAATAGGTCAATTGCGCACGTCGTTGATTATTTGTGCGGCGCAAATGTGATTTTCGCCTCAGACAATGGAGCGAATTCCAATTCCTGAGTCTTCTCGTTCCAGACCATTGGTCGAATACACTGTATTGAGTCGAATGGTTCAGGGGTGCCTGTCTGGCCGCAATCCTGACCAAGTACCTTGAGCGAGAGTTTCGGAGATCGGCCAGAGTGCTCCAGCTTCACACCCAACACGTAGTCGTCAAACACTTCTTTGATCCGCCTATCTGGCAGTCGGAGGAAAACGGCCACCTGCATATCGCCTGAACCCGTACATCCACCAAACAGGCAACGGTTACTGGTGCAAGTCGCCTTCCTGATATCAACAACCCACACTTCCTGATGAGTAAGACCCAGAGCGCCATGATCTAGCGCCTCACTCAGGTCAAATTGGCCGCCCGCGTCTTCGCACGTTTTCTTGATACCGCCGATATACGCAGAAACTTCGGGAGGAAGACTTTCGGCCAGCGCCGCGCTGTGGTTGGCGCACACAACAACGGCGGCAATGACGATCGGCCATTTCATAAAAGGGTCAGGGACATTTTTCTGGACCTGCAACAACCGGCGGGAGAACACATAGTTAGCTAGGCGCATTGAAACCGCAATGTCCATTCGTCCGCAATGGGTCATTCCTGCCGAAGCCGTGCTCGTCGGCAGTGTCCGCTTACCCCATGCCCCCGTTGAACAGGAGACATTCCGCTCACGGCCCATCACCGCTGTTTCGCGTTTAATTTTCCCCGCTCTCCGCAGGCTCGGACGAGCAACTTGAGGCGCGCCTGCCAAAGGCGCATATTTGTTGGTGGAGGTATCGATGGATCGAGACCAGATCATCGCGACATTGCGGGAACATCAGAAGGACCTGCGGCAGCGTGGTGTTCTCAGAGCCGCGCTGTTCGGCTCGACGGCGCGTGGCGATGGCCGTCTTGGCAACGACATCGATATCTTGATCGACCTTGACCCGGTGATGCCGATCGGTGTTTTCGAATATGTGGATTTGACCCAATACATCAGCGAGCTCTTTCCGGTCCCCGTCGACATCGCCAATCGCGCCAGCCTCAAAGCAATTGTGCGCCCCCAGGCTGAGCGCGATGCCATCTACGCTTTCTGACCGAACGCGCCAAGCCCTTCTGGATATTCTCGACAACGCCGAATTGGCCTGTTCCTTTGTCGTTGGGGTTACCTGGCAAGAGTTCGCGTCAGACCGTCGAACGTTCTATGCCGCCACCCGCTGTCTTGAAATTATTTCCGAAGCCAGCCGGCGCCTTGATGATACCACGCGTGGGCGTCACCCCCATTTGCCATGGCGCGCGATCATGGGGTCGGGCAATGTCTATCGGCATGATTATGACGACGTTGCCGAACAACTGGTTTGGCAGACGGTGCAGAACAGCCTGCGTCTCCTGATCGATGCCGTAAACATAGAATTGAACAGTGGCGACGATGCAAAATGATCTCTGTCGACATTTGGGCACATCATCGCCAAGAGTGCCGGTGGCAGGCTGGTGCTGCCGGCAGCGATTCGGCGCCGATTCACATCGACCCTGAACAAACGACAGCTTTCAACGCTCTCTGAATCCAAACCTGCCATTCCCTTTACGTGAAGAGTTTCGGGCGCCGCAAGGCGTACGAAAGTCCCCGAGGAAGGAACCCGCGGGGTCCAGGCTGCAGGCTATGGGGATTTAGGTTGTCGCGTGTGGAGACTTGGTTGTCAGGTTGGTCTGCGGGGTGCCCTGATCG
>JAATGN010000216.1 GCA_015654615.1 Rhodospirillales bacterium | reverse complement strand
GTCTTGCGTCCTACTGACTTTGACCGCCTGTAGCGTGCCGGCCATAAACGGCAATCTCACCCCCATCCCAAATCCGCCCCAGCAAACCTATCGGCTTGCCTATCACAGCAACAGCGCCACACTCGCAAGCTTCGAAGCAGGCGCACCCTCGGATGCCCGAGGGGAATCTGGCGGACAGCATGCTCAATGAGGCTTCTTGCGGGGTGCCGGGATGTGTTGATGAACCGTTCGAGGGTCTTCGATCAATCTCCGGACGTTTTTCCTCGATAAGATCAAGGGAGACCAATCCCTTCGGCAATACGGACTCATCGGCTGTAATCAAGTTGATTTCGTAATCACCCGCATTCAGGCAGAGATCACGAAATGCCGTTTTCGATGTCACAATAGCCGGATTTTCTTCCTGAAAGAGAGTGCCGATGGCCTCTTCCCTGTTTTTCGATTTCTATACACGACATAAAGCATCAGAATCGTCTCTTTAATCTTCCAACAAACTCATGACAAATCTGTCTCTATCGCCGGCGAGCCGTCGCATGATGCGCCAATGCTCGATTTCTTCGAGGGGCCGACGCTCGATTCCGTCGTCATCGATCCAGAAAATGTCGGCTTCCGGATGAGCCATCAGCACAACGCTGTGCGTGGCGAGAACAACCTGCGATCGGCCATCGTGGTGAATGTCGTCAAGCAACCTCAGCAGGCCCAACTGCCGCTGCGGCGACAGAGCCGCCTCCGGTTCGTCGAGCAAGAACAGCCGGCGCTCACTGGACTCCAGCGCGGCGGAGAGCAACGACAAAATCGTCTCCCCCCGGCTTTGGTGCGCGGCATTCCGCCATTCGCCCGTCGTCGCCATGCGGATCATCCCGTCCCCGCTGGCCGCCTTCGCCGCTTTATCCAGCTTGTCCGCCCGCAGGATCATCCCCGAGAACGCCCAACCGCCGGCAAAAGAGACCGAAACGGCGGCAGACAGTGCCGTTGCCGGGCGACGTTCTTCTGTCTCTCGGTATTCACGCCCTCCGTCAGGCCGAATGCCACATTTAGCAGCAATAGCTTCGATCAGCGTCGTTTTCCCGCATCCATTTTCCCCGGCCAAAATGGTAATCGGCTTGCTTAACCGAATATCGACCGGCCCTTTCTGCAAAAATGGTAGCCGAGCCAGCCGTGGGCCCGCCTTCGCCGGGTCGATCGTTATGCCATAAAGCAGTCTGGCGGCCGGGGTCGCGTTCATCGCTTTTCCGCCTCCGCAAAATAGGACACCCTATCCACATGGTGTTGCCGCCAGGCGTCGGTTGGTGGAATGGGGCGGTTCCCAAGACTACGTTCGAAGATATTCCACCCAATCCTGTCGCCCATCAAGCACGCGGACTATCAAGATCTCATCGGCCATCACGAGATAAGCGATGACGTGAGCTTTATGAAAATGCACTCGCACCGGCGGATTGAGTTCGGGCCGCTCCCGAGCAATCAGTGGCTGCTCAGCAAGTAGAGAAAAGCAATGTATGAGATCGGCGAAATACAGTTCTGCTTGTTCCGTACCGAATATCCGAGCCCCGTAGACATAGATGCGGATAATGTCCTCATCAGCAAGAGGCGTTGTTCTATAGGACATCTCAGCCGGCAGCGCTCGTCCGCGTCCGTTCCCGCGCCTCTACGAGCAGCTCTTCCATGGTCCGCGTACTCAAACCGCTTTCGAGACCGTCATTAATGAGTTTCTGGAACTGCACAATTTTGTTCTGGCGTTCCTGATCCTTGCGGATCAAATCTCGGATGTAATCGCTCGCGTTCCCATACTTTCCACCTTTGGCCTGGTCCTCGACCCATACCTTCATCGGATCGGGCAACGAAACATTCATGGTCGCCATGATCAATCTCCTTCGGACACTATCTTGGCAAAAAATGACAAAGATTGTCAATTTCCATAGACATGAAATGTTCTCGCAAATGGTCGTATGCCGCTCGAGCGGCTCGAAATATCGCCCCAGCCGCTGGATGCAATGCGCCCAAGGCGCCGTTCCTGCTTGTCGAAAGCCAGTGGATCGGCGAGGCCCCGCAATGCCTGCACTTCGGGAATGTCCCGCTCGGTGACCACGCCCCAATCCACACCCTTTTCACGCCATCCAATTCGCTCGCCGGCTTGACCGTTCGCGCCAACTGGACCTGCCGACCATCGCGAACCATGTCGACCAGAAAATCGGTGGTCATCATCAGCAGGATCCGCGTCACCGTGTGGCGCGGGTGGTCAACGCCCAGCGGCTCGGCGATTCGTTGGGTATCGGCACGGTCGAGAGGGAACCGTTCGCGAAGATCTTCGAGCGCATCGTCCCAGTCGAACGGGTGAAAGACATGACATGCGATGTTCGACAGAAGGTGATGGACTCGTCCGGTACCCTTCGGCGGTGGATCTTCCGCGAGACGGCACGTCGCCGATCTCCAACCACGGCCTATTTTGTCCAGTCACAAACTTTTTTGTCCGCCTACACAGCCGATCGGCGCCAGATAGCCGAGGAACTGCTCGACCACCGCATCCCAGGAAAACCGCTCGGCATAGGCCCGGCAGTCGGCCGGCGACAGGCTCAAGGCGCGCCGGGCGGCGGCGGCCAGGTCCTCGTCCAGCACTCCCACCGGATGGTCGGGGGAGGCCTTGGACAGGACGTCCAGCGGACCGGCCACCGGGAAGGCGGCGACCGGAACGCCCGAGGCCAGGGCCTCCAGCATGACCAGGCCGAAGGTGTCGGTGCGGCTGGGAAAGACGAAGACGTCGGCCGCCGAGAAATAGCTGGAAAGCTGGACGTCGCCATGGGCGACGATGAACTTGGCGTCGGGATAGCGGCGGATCAGGGCGTCGCGCTGGGGCCCGGATCCCACCACCACCTTGGTCCCGTCGAGGGGCAGATCGAGGAAGGCCGGCAGATTCTTATCGATGGTGACGCGGCCGACATACAGGAAGATGGGACGCGGAAAGTCGAAGGCCGCCTTGCCTTGCGGCCGGAACACCGCCGTATCGACCCCATGCGACCAGTGCCGCAAATTGGCGAAGCCCTGCTGCGACAGCTCTTCATAAACCGAATGCGACGGCACCATGGCGGCCGACGACGGCGCGTGGAAATGGCGAACGATCCCGTAAAGCCAGGACAGGGGCAACCGGGTCCGGGCATGCAGATATTGCGGAAATTTGGTGTGATAGGCCGTGGTGAAGGGCCAGCCGCGGCGCAGGCAATGCCGGCGGGCCGCCCACCCGAGGGGGCCTTCGGTGGCGATGTGCACCGCCTGCGGCCGGAAGGCGTCGAGACGCGCGGTCACCGCCCGCCCGGCGCCGATGGCCAGGGGAATTTCGGGATAGGTCGGGCAGGGAATGGTCCGGAAGGAATCGGGGGCGATGACCAGCAGATCGTGACGAACCGCCGCCAGGCGGTCATGGAGACTGGACAACACCCGCACGACCCCATTGGGCTGTGGATGCCAAGCGTCGGTGACGATGGCGATTCGCACGGCGCGACGCTCCCTCAAAAACCTATTTTCCATCACGGGGTTAACGGGAGCCCGCATGACATGCAAGTGACAAGCCTGTGACACAGGCGTCGCGGCCGATCCCCGTCCCGCCTCTTCCCCGGCGCCGGCGCCCTCCCGCGTCACAATCAAGTTGACGCGCGGCACTCCTTGGCTTTAGGCAGTCGGCCATGGCCTACTCCGTCAAAGAAATCTTCTACACCCTGCAAGGCGAGGGCGCGCAAGCCGGACGGCCGGCGGTGTTCTGCCGCTTCGCCGGCTGCAATCTGTGGTCGGGACGCGAGGAGGACCGCGCCGCGGCGACCTGCCGCTTTTGCGACACCGATTTCGTCGGGGCCGACGCCGGCCGCTTCGCCGATGCCCGGACGCTGGCCGACGCCGTGGCGGCCCTGTGGCCGCGGCGGGCCGGCGGCCGGCCCTATGTGGTCTGCACCGGCGGCGAGCCCTTGCTGCAGCTCGACTCTTCGCTCTGCGCCGCCTTGCATGCCCGGGGCCTCGAGATCGGCGTCGAAACCAACGGCACCCGGGCGCGACCCGACGGCATCGACTGGCTGTGCGTCAGCCCCAAGGCCGGCGCCCCCCTGCTGCTGACCGCCGGCGACGAGTTGAAACTGGTCTATCCGCAAGCCGGCGCCTTGCCGGAGCGCTATGCCGGCCTCGCCTTCGCGCATTTTTTCCTGCAGCCGATGGACGGCCCGGACCAGGCCGGCAATCTGCGGGCGGCGGCGGCCTATTGCCTGGAAAATCCGCAGTGGCGCCTCGGCCTGCAAATGCATAAGGTCGCAGGCCTTCGTTAAGGGCTTGTCGCGAAATGATCGCGGCAAGCCCCAAGCCCGAGCGGCGCCTGAGCCCGCCGAAAGCGGAGCGGAGGCGTCATATTGAAACGAAGGGATTGGAGCGATAATTTCGCGACAAGCCCGAAGGACATAACTTACGCCATGACTTCTTTTACCGTCACGCGGCAGATCGCCATCGACGCCGGCCACCGGGTGATGACCCACGGCTCGAAATGCCGCCATCTGCATGGGCATCGCTACACCATCGAGGCGACCTGCCTGGCCGACCACCTGCAGGCCGGCGGCGAGCAGTCCGACATGGTGCTCGATTTCGGCTTCCTCAAAGAAGTGATGATGGCGGAAATCGACGTGCCTTGCGACCACGGCTTCCTGGCCCATGCCGAGGACTTCGAACTGCTGGACATGTTCTGCCCGGAAAACGCCGACGCTCCGGAATGGATCGCCGCCATTCGCCATGCCGTGCGGCGGGAGGGACATCACCTGACCACCGCGACGCGCATGGAAACCAAACTCTATGTGCTCGACGTCAATCCGACCGCCGAGCAATTGTGCCGCCATTGGTTCGGCCGACTGAAACCGGTGATCGCCGGCCGAAGCGGCGGCCTGGCCCGCCTTCAGGAAATCGTCGTCTGGGAGACGCCTCTTTGCCGGGCAACCTACCGGGAGCCATAGCCCTTCCCATCGAAGCCGCCCTGCCGTCGTTGCTGGCTGCGCTGACCGCCGGCCCGAATGCGGTCCTGCAAGCGCCGCCCGGCGCCGGCAAGACCACCCGCGTGCCTCTGGCCCTGCTGGACGCCGCCTGGCTCGGCGCCGGCAAGATCGTCATGCTGGAGCCGCGCCGTCTGGCCACCCGCGCCGCCGCCCGGCGGATGGCGGCGACGCTGAACGAGGCGGTCGGCGAGACGGTCGGCTACCGTATCCGCCAGGACAGCAAGGTCGGTCCCAAGACGCGCATCGAGGTGGTCACCGAGGGGATCCTCACCCGGATGATTCAGGACGATCCGGGCCTCGAAGGCGTCGGCCTGGTCATTTTCGACGAGTTCCACGAACGCAGCCTCAACGCCGACTTAGGCCTCGCCCTTTGCCTCGAGGCGCAGGCGCAGCTCCGTCCGGAATTGCGCCTGCTGGTGATGTCGGCCACCCTCGACGGCGCCCCCATCGCCCGTCTGATGGGCGACGCCGCCGTCGTCACCAGCCAGGGGCGGGCCCATCCGGTCGACGTCCGCTGGCTGGACAAGCCCCCCTCGCAGCGCTTCGAAGACGCCGTCGCCGCGCTGGTCCGGCGGGCCCTGGCCGAGGAGCCGGAAGGCGACCTGCTGGTCTTTTTGCCTGGCCAGGGCGAAATCCGCCGCGTCCAGGCACGCCTGGAAGCGGCCGAACCCGGCGTCCTGGTCGCGCCGCTCTACGGCGACCTGCCGCAGGACGCCCAGGACGCCGCGCTGACCCCGCGGGCCAGCCGCCGCAAGGTGGTGCTGGCCACGGCCATCGCCGAAACCAGCCTGACCATCGAGGGCATCCGCGTGGTGGTCGACGGCGGGCAGATGCGGGTGCCGCGCTTCGATCCCAACGGCGGCATGACCCGTCTGGTCACCGTCCCGGTCTCCAAGGCTTCGGCCGAACAACGGCGCGGCCGGGCCGGACGCCTGGGGCCGGGGGTCTGCTATCGCTTGTGGACCGAAGCGGCGCACCGCGCCCTCCCTGCCTTCTCGACGCCGGAAATCGGCGAGGCCGATCTCGCCCCGCTGGTCCTGGAACTGGCCCGCTGGGGCGTCGCCGACCCCGCCACCCTGTCCTGGCTGGATCCGCCGCCGGCGGCGCCGCTGGCGCAGGCCCGCGATCTGCTGGGCCGGCTCGACGCGCTCGACGCGGCGGGGCGCATCACCGCCCATGGCCGCGCCATGGCGGCGCTTCCCCTGCATCCCCGCCTGGCTCACATGGTTCTCATGGCCAAAAGCCTGGAGCGCGGCGCCCTGGCCTGCGACCTGGCCGCCGTGCTGTCCGAACGCGATATTCTGCGAAACGCCCGCGACGCCGATTTGCGGCTGCGCATCGAGGCGCTGCGCGATCCGCGCGGCCAGCCGGTCGATCGCGGCGGTCTGCAGCGTTGCCGCGACCAGGCCCGCCAAATGCGACGCCAACTGGGCTTGCCGGCGGTCGAGACGACTGTCGAGGACACCGGCCTGCTGCTGGCCTTCGCCTATCCCGATCGCATCGCTCTCAGCCGCGGCGGCGACGGCTTGCATTACCGGCTTTCGAACGGACGGGGAGCCTTCTTCCCGCAGCCCGAGCCCTTGGCGACGAGCGGCGCCCTGGCCATCGCCGAGCTGGACGGCGACCGGCGCGAGGCCCGCATCTTCCTGGCGGCCCCCCTGACGCCGGCCGATATCGAAACGCATTTCGCCGACCGGATCGTCACTTCGGAAACGGTGCGCTGGGACCCTCGCGAACAGATCGTCGCGGCCCGCCGCCAGCGCCGTCTCGGCGAACTGGTGCTCGACGACGTCCGTCTGGCCGACCCGAAGCCCGCGGCCGTCACCGCCGCCCTGCTCGAAGGGATCCGCGAGATGGGGCTGGACTGCCTGCCCTGGAGCCCGGCCGCGCATTCCCTGTGCGCCCGCCTCGGCTTCCTGCGCCGAATCGAAGGCGAGGACTGGCCGGATTGCGCGCAGGAAGCCCTGCTCGAAAAATTGGACGTCTGGCTGGCCCCCTGGCTGGAGGGCTTGAGCCGGCGATCCCACTTCAGCCGCCTCGACATGGTGGCGGCGATCGAGGCCATGCTCTCCTGGGAGGCCAGGCAGCGCCTCGATCGGCATGCCCCCACCCATGTCGCGGTTCCGTCCGGATCGCGCATCGCCATCGATTACCGGTCGGGAGAGGAACCGGTCCTGGCGGTCCGTCTGCAGGAACTGTTCGGCCTGGCCGATACCCCGGCCATCGCCGGCGGACGCGTCAAGCTGACGCTGCATCTGCTGTCGCCGGCGCGCCGGCCGGTCCAGGTCACCAAGGACCTGGCCAGCTTCTGGGCCAATACCTACAGGCAGGTCAAAGCCGATCTGAAAGGCCAATATCCGAAACATTATTGGCCGGACGACCCCATGCAGGCGGAACCGACCGCCCGGGCGAAGCCGCGCGGCACCTGACAAGGTCGGGATGCGCCTCGCCGAAATCGATGCGGCGAGAATCGTCCGCCGTTGTCGTCATTGCGAGCCTTTCGGCGAAGCAATCCAGACCTTCCGCCGGTCTGGATTGCCGCGCCTTCGGCTGACAAGAAAACGCCGTCATTGCGAGGAGCGAAGCGACGCGGCAATCCACAGTGCCGGGCTGTCCTGGACTGCTTCGCTGCGCTCGCAGTGACGGCATTTTCACCCAGGAGGGGCGACCTCGGTCGGTGCGGAACTCGCAATGACGTCATCCATGGGCAGGGACGCCGGCCCCCTCCCGGTCAAAGTGAACAGCGTTCACCCATGATCATTTCGGAGCGACATGCGACTCGACGAGCCAAAGCTGCTGATCGATACCGCGCGAGATTTCCGTGAACAGGTCGGCCGTCGTGGCGTCGCCAAATCCGGTCGCCAGATCGATGGCCTCGCGGACCGACTGTCCGAACGACGCCAGCGCGCCCGAAATGGCGAAGATGTGCTGCAACTCGTCGGCGATGCCGAGCGGATAGGGAATGAGGAAGGAACGTTCCGCCGCCACCTGGACCGTGCCGTAGGCGGTGCCTCCCAAACCGCCGGCGCGCTCGGCGAGAAGATCGGAATAGGTTTCGACCTCGGTGGAGACCCTGTCGAACAGTTCATGAACCGCGATGAAGCCGGGGCCCCGGACATTCCAATGCGCCTGCTTCACCTGGGCGTGCAGATCGATCGCCGCCGCCAGATGCTTGTTCAGAAGTTCGACAGATTGCGTCCGAATATTCTCGGACAGCGTATTACGCGTCGCCTGCATGATGGAATCTCCAAGGGGTTCGGCAGGGGTCGCCCGCCGATTCCAAGGGCCGCCCGACAAGGCGGCGCCTCAGGAAACCGACAGTCCGATCAAAGCCTTGTCATGGCCAACCATATGGATGGCGAAACACGGGGAAGCAAGCTCGGAAACACTCAAATCATCATGACTTGAAGATGGGCCCGATCCGCGCCGTCCGATCCGTCAAGACCGGCCGGCATGCCATCCCTCAGGACTTGGTGCGCAATAATCGCTCCAGGTCCTAAAGGCTCGTTAAGAAATAATCGCGTCATAACGCGTTCCGCATCGGCCGGCGGCCGCCCCGCCCTGGAAGAATAAGGAAAAGTGGCACCGGCGTCCCTGCCGGTGGAAAAGACTCCGCCGCGTCGCGGCGGACACCGGCAGGGACGCCGGTGCCACTCACGCTTTTCTTCTTAAGCGTAAGCGAAGCAATCCGGCAACAAGGGGGGGGCGCCCCCTGGATTGCCGCGCCTTCGCATCGCTTTGACCGACCTGAAAACGGAGCGGTTAACTTTTAACCGGCCCTTAGCGAAAATGAAGCGGGAACACGAAGTCGAGCGCCGGCGGTCCGGGCGGCGGGGCGTAATAGACCGGGGGCGGCGCATAGACGTAATTCGGACGGCCATAGGAACGAAGCCGGTGGTTGTCGTAATGGCGTTGCACGGCGTGGCCATGCCCCCTGCCGTGGTCCCGCGCCTGGGCCGGCACCGCCAGCACGCCGCCCGCCAGGACGGCGACGGCGGCGGCCATGACGGCCGTCGCAAAATTCCAGCGCTTCCTGCTGGTCCGCGTGGTTGCGGAGTCCATGATGGATGTCCTTTCAAATATTTCCGATCGCCGGGACGATCCCATCACATGTGATTCATATGTTCGTGGCGCTGATGCTCTCCGAAGACCTGGTCCGCGTTCTTCTTCTGGTCGGGCGACATGCCGTCGTAAAGAGTCTCGAAAACCGGGATCAGCTGTTTCAGCCCATCGGCATGCTGGTCGGCAATGATCTGATAGGATTTCAGATCGTCGACCGCGCTCATCGTCTTCAGACGGGCCGAACGATCCATCGTGCTGGCCTGGAATGTCTTCGCGGTATCCCGCATCGTTTGCGCGACATTGGCCCACGCCTCTTCCTGAGCGGCGGTGATATGCAGCTTGTCGTGCAGTTCCTTGATCCTGGTCTCGGCGCGGTCGGCCATATGCTTGCCGCCATGGTGCGCCGTCGTGGTTTGCATCGGCTGGTCGGCTTGCTGGGCGCGGCTCGCCTGCAACGGGACGCTCGACAGGAAAGCGCCGAAAAGCGTCGCCGCTGCGATAGCGCGTCCGGTTCGGGTTGTGAACTGAGCCATTTGAATCCTCGTTGTCGTGATGTTCAGGCACAGGATGTCCTGCCCTATTTCGAGACTCACGACCCAAACGATGAATAGCCCGGGCAATGCGACTGCCACAACCATAGGTCGACGCTCGGTGATGACGATAGAATCGGAAAATAC
This sequence comes from Rhodospirillales bacterium, assembly GCA_015654615.1. GTDB lineage: Bacteria > Pseudomonadota > Alphaproteobacteria > Rhodospirillales > Magnetospirillaceae > Telmatospirillum. Next base: position 8,729 of record JAATGN010000216.1, on the reverse strand, counting down.
TTAGGACATTCTACCCACTTCACGGCTTCCTTGCCCTCCGGCCTCAAGGACGCAGTCCCCGATCCGCCGGGCATCCTTTGGCGCAAGACTAGAGATGCTCGGATATGAGTATTTTCCGAGTCTTTTTTGCTTGCTTTCCCACTGATAAATTTCGATAGCATTTCCCGGGTCTCCCGCCCAGTATAACGCCATTTAGACGTGCGCCTGACTTTGGACGGGATCCGGCTCCCTTTATTTTAGCGACACGCCCGTCTCACGATAGGCGATTTGAGCAACCGGCCACCCCAGATTGGGGTGCTTCCAAGGGAAAGAGAGCATTTTCATGAAAAAAATTCATCTTCTGCTGACGGCCGCCGCCGGCCTGGTTCTGAGCGGCTGCGCCTCCTCGAACAACGTCGAGGATGTCTCTCAAATACGCACCATGACCGTGCAGGGCGGCACGCCCTTCACCCAGGCGCTGGCCGCCGAATATCGGGCGCGGGCGATCCACGAAGCCGATACCGAAGACGAAACCGACGATGCCGGCTGGTTCGCCCGCAAGGGGCTGCGTGCGGCCAAAGGCGAGGTCGTCCTGCCATCCGAGGTCGGTGTCGGCGGCGAAAGCCTCAATCGATGGGGAAGCCTGGGACCCGTGGTGGTGGTCCGCGGCAGCACCGCTCCGGAATTGCAGGCGGCCCGCGGACGGCTGATGACCTTCCTCGACGGCGGCGGACGCGAGCGGATGCCCGCCGTCGCCGCCCATGCCCAGGGCGCCTTCGAATGCTGGCTCGAGGAAGCGTGGGAACCCGATATCACCGCCCCATGTCGCAACGAGTTCCTGAAGACCGAATCGCAATTCACCATGACGCAGACGGTCACGCAGCAGTCCTCTCAGCCCGCTGCGGCTCGGGTGAACACCTTCCAGGTATTCTTCGATTTCGACCGTTCGAACATCAGTGAAACCGCCGGCCAGATCATCGCCCAGGCGGCAACCAGCATCAAGAACGGCAATATAACCCGCATCGAGCTCATCGGTCATACCGATGCCGCCGGTCCGGCCGCCTACAACCAGGCGCTGTCGAAACGCCGCGCCGCGGCCGTCAAGCAGCAATTGATCAGGGATGGCGTGCCGGCCAGCGAAATCACCGCGACCGGGGTCGGCAAAGCCCAGCAGCTCGTTCCCACGGCGGACGGCGTGCGCGAGCCGCAGAACCGCCGCACCGAAATCCTGCTGCATTAGAGTCCGAGCGGCGCCGGAGCCCGCCGATCGAGCGAAACGAAACAACGTCGGCAGCGCCGGTCCCCCCCCTCGGGCCGGCGCTCGCCTTGCATATTCCCCCATATGACCCGACTTTAAGGAAAAATCATGGCAGACGGTAGCGTCAAAAGCGAATTCGACGGCCTGCGGGCGGACTTCATCCAAATGCGCAGCGACCTCGCCAATCTCACCAAGGCAATCGGAGATCTGACCGCCCGGGAGGCGACGGATCGCCTGGCCGATCTGAAACAGGCCGGAAAGACCGTGCAGCGCCAGCTTCACGAAGCCGTCGGCAATGCCGATTCGCTGCGTCAATCCGGTATCGCCGCCATCGAACGGCAGGTCACCGAACGCCCGCTCGCCATCATGGCGCTGGCCTTCGGCGTCGGCCTGCTGATCGGCAAGGCCGTCCATCGGAGATAGCAGCCATGGCCAGTCCCTTCCTCGGTATCTTCCAGAATACCCGGCATCTGGTCGTCAGATGGCAATTGCTGGGGATGGCGGGCCTGCTGGCCGGCATCGGCCTCGGGTTCCTGGCCTATGCCATCGATCTGCGGCTGGCCGAACAGCTCGCACCGCCGGCCGCGGCGGCGGCGACCGGCGGCCTGCTCATCCTGGCGGCGCTCGCCGTCGTCGGCGTGGCCGCCATCGTGACGGCGCTCGCCCAGAAGGCCGTACCGCCGGGACGCGGCAAGGAGGCGGCGGACATCGCCGAGATGGCGACGTCCCTGATCGATCTGACCCGAAAACTGGATGCCGAGCTGCGGCCAGCGGCCAAACCCCTGACCATCGCCGCCCTCATCGTCGGTTGCGCCGTCGGCTACAGCCCGGCATTGCAGCGCAAGCTGAAAGACCTGCTCGGATGAACCGATAGGGAACGAAGAGCAACCATGTTACTATCATTGCAAGTTTCCTGTTAGGAGACATCCCCGCCGAGACAAATTCAATGCCGAAAAACCCTTCCCCCAAGATCCACGCGGGGCGACCACGCCCAAGCCGGCGTCCCTTACCGGCCCGGGCGCCCCCTCGCGGTCCCGATGATTTTTCCATCGTCGGAATAGGCGCCTCGGCGGGTGGGCTCGACGCCTGCAAGACACTTTTAAGCGCGCTGCCGGCCGGAAACGGCCTGGCCTTCATCCTGATCCAGCATCTCGACCCGACCCACGAAAGCATGATGGTGGACCTTTTGACCGGTCACACCCCCATGAAGGTGAGCCAAGCGGCGGAGGGACTGCCGCTTGAGCCCGACCATGTCTATGTCATTCCTCCCGGCCCCTATCTTTCCGTCGACAATGGCGTCTTGCACCTCTCGCAGCCGCAAACGCGGCACGGGGCGCGCCTGCCGTTCGACTTTCTGCTGCAGTCGCTGGCCAATGATTGCGGCGCGCGGGCCATCGGCGTGATTCTTTCGGGAACCGGCGCGGACGGCAGCCTCGGGATAAAAGCCGTGAAGAACAAAGGCGGCCTGGTCATCGCCCAGGATCCCGACGAGGCCACTTTCGACGGCATGCCGCGGAACGCCATCATGACGGGAATGGTCGATCTGGTGCTGCCGGTGGCGGAGATTTCCGCGGCGCTGATCAAATACGAACGGCGCACGGCGCCCATCCGCGCGCGCAACGCCGCGGTGTCGCGGGATCGATCCCCCAACGACCTGTCGAAGATCATCAAACTTCTGCGCGCCAAGACCACCCACGACTTCACGCTTTACAAGCAGGGAACGCTGTTGCGCCGGATAGAACGGCGCATGGCGCTGGCGACGATCGAGACCAATGACATCGGCCGTTACCTCGACCTCCTGGAGAAGGACCCAAACGAGCCCGACCTTCTCGCCAAGGACCTGCTGATCAATGTCACCAGCTTCTTTCGCGACCCGAAGGTGTTCGATCTTTTGGCGAAAAAGAGCGTTCCCGACCTGGTTCTCAACCATGCCCCGGACGACCCCTTGCGCATCTGGGTCGCCGGCTGCAGCACGGGCGAGGAGACCTATTCCCTGGCCATGCTCTTTCAAGAGGAAATCATCGCGACGAATCGCGCCGTCAAGCTGCAGATCTTCGCCTCCGACGTCGATCCGGACGCCATCGCCGTCGCGCGGGAAAGCCTCTATCCGGACACCATCACGGCGAATGTGTCGCCGGCCCGGCTTGCACGCTTCTTTTCAAAGGAAAACAGCGGTTACCGGGTCTTGCCCGAACTTCGCGCCACCGTGATCTTCACGGTGCAGGACGTCCTGGCCGATCCGCCATTCTCGCGCCTCGATATGGTTTCCTGCCGGAATCTGCTGATCTACCTGCGCCCCGAGGCGCAGGCGAAGGTGTTGTCGCTGTTTCATTTCGCCTTGCGCGACGGCGGCATCCTCCTGCTTGGCAACGCCGAGACGGTCGGCAACGCCGACAACCACTTCAAGGTGGTTTCCAAGGCGGAACGCCTTTATCGGCATATCGGCCGCTCGCGGCCGGGAGATTTGGACTTTTCGATGGGCGGCAACGATGGGCTGCGGGTCCCGGCGCGCCCGGGACAAGGTCCGGTGCCGTCGCGCCAAGCCACGCTGGGCGATCTCTGCCGCCGGCTGGTCATCGAGACCTATGCGCCGGCGGCCATCCTGATCAACCGCAAGGGCGAGTGCCTCTATTCTTTGGGACCGACGGACCGTTATCTGCGCGTCGCGCCGGGCCAACCCTCGCACGATCTGTTGGCAATGGCCCGCCGCGATCTGCGTCCCAAGCTCCGTTCGGCAATTCAGACGGTCGTCCAGAGCAACAAACGCGCCACCTTTTCGGGCGGAAACATCACGCATGATGGTCATACGGTATCGCTCAGCATCGACATCCAGCCGGTTCTCAGCGACGGCGAGGAGTTGCTTTTGATTTGCTTCATCGACGATCCGGAAAAAGAGCGGAAGCGCGATCGTCAAGACATGCCCGGGGACATGCCGCGGATCGCCGAACTGGAACAGGAAATCGAAGTCGTAAGAAAGGAACTCAAAGACGCCAACCGCGACCTCGAAATTTCCAGCGAGGAGCAGAAGGCCATCAACGAGGAGGCCCTGTCCGTCAACGAGGAATATCAGTCGACCAACGAAGAACTGTTGACCTCGAAGGAAGAGCTGCAATCGGTCAACGAGGAACTCACCGCCCTCAACAGTCAGCTTCAGGAAACCCTGGAACTGAAGCGAACGGCGTCCAACGATCTGCAGAACATCCTCTACAGCACCAATGTGGCGACGATCTTCCTCGACCCCGAGCTGAATATCCGCTTCTTCACGCCGGCCACCAAATCGCTCTTCAACGTCATCTCCGGCGATATCGGGCGACCGCTGGCGGATCTCAACTCGCTGGCCGCCGACAACGCCCTCCTGAGCGATGCCCGAACGGTCCTGCGGAACCTGGCGCCGATCGAGCGCGAAATCGAAGCGTTGAGCGGCCTGTGGTATATCCGCCGCATCCTGCCCTATCGCACCCAGGACGACGGAGTGGCGGGCGTCGTCATCACCTTCGTCGATGTCACCGAACGAAAACACACGGCGGACGCGCTGGAAGCTGCCAAACGGCAGGCCGAACTCGCCAATGTCGCGAAGTCCCGATTCCTCGCCGCCGCCAGCCATGACCTCCGCCAACCGCTTCAGACCCTCTCCCTGCTCCAAGGCTTGCTGGCGAAAGCCGTCGTCGGGGAGCGTGCCCAGCAATTGGTCGGGCGGCTCGACGAAACCCTGGGCGCCATCTCGGGCATGCTGAACACATTGCTCGACATCAACCAGATCGAGGCCGGGACCATCCATCCCAAAATGGTCGATTTCCCGGTCAATGACCTGCTGGATCTGCTGGGACAGGAATTCGCCTACCATGCGCAGTCGCAAAAGCTCGACCTGCGCGTGGTCCGCTGCGGTCTTTCGATCCACAGCGATCCGCGCCTGCTTGAGCAGATGATTCGCAACCTGATGTCCAATGCCTTGAAATATACCGAGCATGGCAAGGTCCTGCTCGGCTGCCGCCGGCGCGAGGGCGCCTTGCTCATCGAGATCAGGGATACCGGAGTGGGCATTCCGGAGACGGAACTTCAAGCGATCTTCGAGGAATACCATCAGCTCAACAATGCCGCGCGCGAACGAAGCCGCGGCCTCGGCCTCGGCCTTTCCATCGCGCGGCGCCTGGGAGTCCTGCTCGATCATCCGATCAGCGTTCGGTCCCGCCTCGGCCACGGCTCCGTCTTCACCATCGAGGTCAAGCTTTCGGTGGGAACGCCGGGATTCCGGCCGGCGCACCGTCGGCGCGACGTCGAGGAAGAAAGCGGCAAAATCATTTGTCCTCCGGGCACGATCCTGGTCATCGAGGACGATCCCGAGCTGCGCGCCCTCATCGAATTTCTACTCAAGGACGAGGGACACCACACGGCGACCGCGGCCGACGGCATCGCCGCGCTGGAACTGGTGACGCGGGAGATGATCCGGCCGGATCTCATCCTGACGGACTACAATTTGCCGAACGGCATGAACGGGCTTCAACTCGGCGCAAAGCTGCGGTCGAAACTTCAGCGCGAGGTTCCCATCGTCATTCTGACCGGCGATATATCGACCGGCACCTTGCGCGATATCGCGCTTCAGAATTGCGTCCAGCTCAACAAGCCGGTGAAATTGAAGGAGCTGATCCAAACCGTTCAACGTCTGCTGCCCGCCTCGCAGGCCGTGCCGCCGTCGGCGCACGCGCCGCAACCGGCCATGGGATCGAACGGTTCCGAACCGCCCGTCATCTTCATCGTCGACGACGACAGTCATATTCGCGAAGGGATTCGCGGCCTGCTCGAGGAGGAGGGCCGGGTCGTCGAGGATTTCGCCACCTGCGAAGCCTTCCTCGCCGCCTATCGTCCGGGTCACGAAGGATGTCTGGTGGTCGACGCCTACCTCCCCGGAATGAGCGGGCTCGAACTGCTGCGGAAACTGGCCGATGCGGGCCATCGGCTGCCGTCCATCATGATCACCGGCTATAGCGACGTGCCGACGGCGGTTCAGGCCATGAAGGCGGGCGCCCTGGATTTCATCGAGAAGCCGATCCGCAGCAGCGAACTGCTCGCCTGCATCGAACGCGCCCTCGATCTGTCGCGCGATGCCTCGAAGCTGTCCGCCTGGCGGGAGACCGCGGCCTCTCACGTCGCGGAACTGACGCCCAGGCAACGCCAGATCATGGACATGGTCCTGGCCGGGAATCCCAGCAAGAATATCGCGGCGGATCTGGGCATCAGCCAGCGTACCGTCGAAAACCACCGGGCCTCGATCATGGCGAAAACCGGCTCGAAGTCTCTGCCGGCCTTGGCCCGCCTGGCGCTCGCCGCCGCCTGGACCGAGAACGCCGAGCCGCGCACCTGAGGACTTGTCGCGAAACGATCGCTCCAAATATCTCCAGGGTGCAGACGACGCCTTCGGCTCCGCTTACCCACGCGGGCCCAGGCGCCGCGCAGGCTGCAGGACCCGGTGCCGAAGCCGTCACATCGAAAGTCGAGGCCGCTCCTTGTCTCAGTTTCGCGCCGGTCAGGGGAAATCGTCCGTTTCGCGGCGCATGCTGCTGAAGGCGGGGTTTGCGGGCGCCCTCAACTGCGCATTTCCGCGCGCCGGCCTCGCCGCGCCGGCCGTCCTGCTGCCGGCCGCCGCCGCCGGAAACCGTCGTTTCACCGTTCTGTACAAAGGTGGCAAGATCGGCGTTCACACGGTCCTATATTCGTCGGAAACCGGCGAAACGCGGATCAGCACCGAGATTCATCTTCTGGTCAAGATCGCCTTCTTCAACCTGTTCGCATTCAGCCACCGCTCGCAGGAGATCTGGCGGGACGGACGGCTGGCCTCGCTCGACAGCGATACGGTCGAGGACGGCGAGGCGCTCCACATCGAAGGAACGGCGACATCTCAAGGCTTTCGCGTGATGAGCAAGGACGGTCCCTTCATCGCCTCCGCCACGACCCTGACGTCGAACAGCCTGTGGACACCGGCGGTGCTGGAGCAGGAAACGGTGGTCGATGCGCAGCACGGCGGCATCATCGGCCTCAGCGCCCGTAAATTTACCGACGAGCAGATCATCATCGCCGGCCGCCCGATTCGCGCCACCCGCTATAGCCTGCTCACGCCCTATCTCGCCGGCAGCATCTGGTATGACGAGGACAGCCTTTGGGTGCAGGGCGAGTTCGAGCGCGACGGCTCGAAAATCGAGTACCGGCTCGACATGTGAGACCCGTCAATCTTGTGGGGAAGAGGCTGACCGTGTTCATTCGTCTGTTCAAAAATGGCATCGCCCTCCGTGCCGATGGAAAAGACGCCGCCGCAGCGCGGCGGACACCGGCAAGGCCGGTGCTTCTGATTCTGGGTCTTTTCGGGACGGCCGGCGCCGTTGCCGGCTGCACGGCCGTGTCGGTCGCCCTCGCCCCCACGCCGGCGACTCTCGCCACCGGGATTCCCGGCGGCATCGAGCACCCGGTCGGCAATGCGATCTGCCGGATGTTCAATCTGGAAAGCGAACATCAGGCGAAGCCCTGCGTGGCGGTGAGATCGGACGGCGCGGTGGCGAATATCCAACGCGTCGAAAGCGGCGAGTCGACCTTTGGGCTTGCGCAGACCGATATCGCCTATGCCGCCTTTCATGGCGAGGGGCCGTTCGCCGCCGCCGGCCCGGATCCGAAGCTTCGCATGCTGATCGCCTTCTATCCGGAAGCATTCACCGTGATCGCCCGGGCCGACGCCGGCATTGGCGATTTCCAGGATCTGCGCGGCAAACGCATCGGCATCGGGAAAAGCGGCGCCGGATATACCGTGACCCGCGATATCGTCCTCGGATTTTACGGCTGGACCATATCCGATGCCGACCGTCTGCTGGAATTGGGACCGGCCGAGCAGAACCAGGCGCTTTGCAGCGACAAGGTCGACGCGATCATTTTCGAAGCGGGGCATCCCGACGGCTTGACCCAGGAGGCGACGACGGATTGCCCGGCGCGGCTGGTGCGGGTCGCCGGACCGCCGATCGACCGTCTTCTCGCGACCCATCCCTATTATGTCGCCTCGGTCATCCCCGGCGGCCTCTATGCGGGAAACCCCGACGATGTCGCGACGTTCGGCACATTGGCCGTCCTCGTCACCTCGAGCGATCAGCCGGACGACATGGCTTACGCCGTGGTCAAGGCGGTGTTCGAAAATTTCGCCGACTTCCGGCGATTGCACCCGGCCCTCTCGAGCCTGGACGTCAGGAATATGGTGCCCAGCGGGACCGTCGTTCCGATCCATCCCGGCGCATTGGCCTATTATCGTGAAGCCGGCCTCGCCCCCTCGTGGTCCGCTTCACCTTAAGTGCCCGTTAAAAGTTGAGCGCTCTGTTTTTAGAGCGGTTTGCGACCAAACGGGATCAATCCCTGTACCATCGTCCCGGCGAAAAAGCTTGTGAAGCAAGGGAAAGTGGCACCGGCGTCCCTGCCGGTGTCCGCCGCCCTGCGGCGGAAACGTTCCCGTCAAGATCGATCC
>JAATGN010000380.1 GCA_015654615.1 Rhodospirillales bacterium | reverse complement strand
TGTCGGAAGACCGCGAGATTCTGGCCAATGTCGCCGCCTACCGGACCGAGTTGGTGGATACCGCGCTGGAGCAGGACGAAGAGGCGATGGAGGCCTTCCTCACCGATGGCACCGTTCCGTCCCCCGACATTCTTCGCCGCGCGCTGCGCAAGGGCACGCTGAACTCGTCCTTCACCCCGGTTCTGTGCGGCTCGTCCTACAAGAACAAAGGCGTCCAGCAGGTCCTCGACGCCGTCGTCGATCTGCTGCCCGCCCCCACCGACGTGCCTGCCATCAAGACCGTGGATGCCGATGGCGAACCGGTCGGCGAGCGCATCTGCTCGGACGAGGAGCCCTTCTCGGCGCTGGCCTTCAAGGTCATCAACGACGCCTATGGCGCGCTGACCTTCATCCGCGTCTATTCGGGCGTGCTGACCAAGGGCGCCTCCATCCTCAATTCCACCCGCGGCAAGCGCGAAAAGATCGGCCGCATGGTCGAAATGTTCGCCAAGGAAGCGCAGCCGGTGGAAGAAGCCCGCGCCGGCGACATCATCGCCCTGGTCTCGCTGTCCGAGACCGAAACCGGCGATACGCTGTGCGATTCCGCCAATGAGGTGGTGCTGGAGCGGATGCGCTTCCCGGAGCCGGTCATCAGCGTCTCGGTGGAAGCCAAGACCAAGAACGACCAGGAGAAGTTCACCACCGCGCTCGGCAAGATGGTGCGCGCCGATCCGAGCTTGCGTCTGGAAACCGACCGCGAGACCGGCCAGACCATCCTGCGCGGCATGGGCGAGCTGCATCTGGAAGTCACCCTGGACCGCATGCGGACCGAGTTCGGCGTCGAAGGCAATATGGGCAAGCCGCAGGTGGCCTACCGCGAAACCTTCACCCAGCCGATCACCCACACCTATACCCACAAGAAGCAGACCGGCGGCTCGGGCCAGTTCGCCGAGGTGAAGATCGTCTTCGAACCGACGGAGCGGGGCGCCGGCTTCAAATTCATCGATGAAACGGTCGGCGGCTCGGTGCCGCGCGACTATGTTCCCTCGGTGGAAAAGGGCCTGCGCCTGCAGAAGGAAGACGGCGTGCTGGCCGGCTTCCCCACCGTGGATTTCAATGCCACGCTGGTGGACGGCAAGTTCCACGACGTCGATTCCAACGCGCTGACCTTCGAAATCGCCGGCAAGGGCTGCTTCCGCGAGGCCATTCGCAAGGCCAGCCCGATCCTGCTGGAGCCGGTGATGAGGGTCGAAGTGGTGACGCCGGAAGATTATCTGGGCGACGTCATCGGCGACATCAATCGTCGCCGCGGCTCCATCCAGGGTCAGCTGGAACGGGGCACCAACATCGCCGTCGAGGCCGACGTGCCGCTCTCCGAAATGTTCGGCTATATCGGCCAGCTGCGCGGCATGACCAGTGGCCGGGCCTCCTACACCATGGAGTTCTCGCACTACGATCCGGTGCCGCGTCAGGTCGCCGACGAAATCGTCGCCCAGATGAGCAAGGCGTCGTAATCGAACCTGTCCGAATCCGCCCTCCGACGGCTTTCCGTCGGAGGGGCGTTCCGGCAATTGGCGATCCGGCGGGATCGCCATTTTCGTCATTCATCATTTCAAATGTTCGGAAAATAGCCTTTGAGGGCAGGCACGGGCATACTCCAGTCCGGCGGTGATTAGCCGAGATCGACCGAACCGACGGAATTCGAACAGAATTCGATACGGTGCCCTGCGATCGGCGATGCGGATATGAGCCCGCCCCCCACTTTTGAGGACCGCCGGGATGTTTGATGAGAAATCCTCTCGGGAGTCGTTCTGCTTCGGCGTCGCGGTGCTCTGCCTCGGCGCCGCGGTGATCATGCTGCGCGGCGGCGCGATGACGATGGCGGTGCTGCTGGTCGCGGCGGGGGCCGTCTTCGGCGCCTTGTTCTTCAGGAGAGGCGGCCCGTCCATGCCGCCGCGGGCCGATGGCATCCCGCACCCTGACGACGAATGGTTCAAGACACACGAGTGGTGGGAACCCGAGCGGCCGGCGTCCGGATCGACCGCCGACGACGCGTGGCGTCAAGGTTACGGCCAGGGCTATCGGCGGTGGTCGGACTGCGGCGCCGCCCGGGAGGGATTTTCCGCAGGGCCGGCCCGCGCCCGGACCACCCCCGCCTATGTCTTCTCGGCCACGGAGGCCCGGATCCTGCTCGGCATCCAGGACGGGGCGACGCCCGACCAGGCCCGTGCCGCCTATCGCCGTGCCGCCATGCGGGCACACCCGGATCACGGCGGCGACAAAGAGCTCTTTCTCAGGGTGCAGGCCGCCTGGGAATGCCTCAGCCGCCAGTAAAGGGATTGCCCCGGACGGATCCCGTCCCCTCCCCGCTCTTGCGCGCTACGGCATTGGCTGGATCAGGGCCCTCACCAGCGTCATCGGCCGCCCCTATGCGTTGATGCCGACGGAGGGCAACGTTAGGTCGTACCTGCCTATAACATTGATTTTATTGACGTATTTTTATCGATATCCGTCGCTTCGAAAACCAATTCTTGGAATGCGCCGGCGAGCGCTTGGCGAACGGTACGCAGAGCAAGGCGGCCACCGTCAGAATGGCGATCATCGCCCAGGCGTCGTTGATGGCTTGGGTCAGCGCGGCCTTTTCGACCAAGACCCGCACGATATCCTGGGTATCGACATCGAGCGGCTTGTCCCAATGCTCGGCGAAATACTGAAGCGGCAGTCCGACGAATTTGGCCGTCGCCATGTCGCCCGCCCGCAATCGCTCGGTGATTTCGCCACCGTACAGGGCCGAACGGCTGTAAATGACGGTGTCGATCAAGGCCAGACCGATGGCGCCCCCCAGATTGCGCATCAGGTTGAACAGGCCGCTGGCATCGGGCACACGGCTGGTCTCCAGATTGCCGAGGGCCAGCCGGGTCGGCGGCAACAGGCAGAACATGATGGCCAGTCCCCGGATGACCTGGGGCCAGAACATCCCGGCATAGTCGGTTTGCGGCGTTTGCCCGGCGCTGAGCCCGAGACCGGCGGCAAACAGCGCAAAGCCGGCCATCGTCAGCAAACGGGCGCCGAGGCGCCGCTCGAGCATGACGGCGACCGGCGCGATCAGAAGCTGCGCCATGCCCGTCACCAGCATGGTCATACCGATCTCCAGCGAATCGTGGTCGCGCACGAAGGCGAGATAGACCGGCATGAGATAGACCGAACCGAACAGGCCGATGCCCAGGACGAAACTCAACAGGCAGCCGATGGTGAAGCTTGGATCGCCAAAACTGCGGAGATCGACGACGGGATGGGAAGCGCGGACGGTGCGCCGCACGAAGCCGGCCGAGCCGGCCAGACTGAGAACCAGCAGCCCCAGCACGAGGGCGGACGTCCAGCCACGGTGCGGCGCTTCCTTGAGGGCTATTTCCAGCGCCGCCAGGGCGATGGCGATCAGCATCAGCGACGGAACATCCAGCGTTCGGGCTTCTCCCAGGCGCCCCGGCGTTTCCGGCAGCAAAAACCCGGCGAGGACGGCCGAGACGATGCCGGGCACGACATTGATCAGGAACAGCCAATGCCAGGAATAAGCGTCGGTGATCCAGCCCCCGACCACCGGGCCCACGGTCGGCGCCAGGACCGCCAATACACCGGCGAGCATGGTGGCGAGATCTTGGCGCCTTGCCGGAAAAAGAAGAAAAACCGCCGAAAAAACCGCCGGAATGAGCGTCCCGCCGGAAAATCCCTGCAACACCCGCCAGGAAACCAACGCATCGAAGCTGTCGCTGGCGGCGCAGCCCAGCGACGCCAGCGAAAAAACGGTGATGGCCAGGACGAACAGCCAGCGCATGCTCAGCAGTCGCGTCAGAAAGCCGGTAAGCGGAATCGCCACCACTTCGGCGATGAGATAGGCGGTCTGGATCCAACTCATCCGGTCGGGCTCGATGGCCAGGACGCTCTGGATGGTCGGCAGCGACGTCGCCACCACCTGGACGTCGAGAATCGCCATGAACATGCCGATGCACATGATCGCAAAGCCGATCCAGGTTTTCGTCGTCGGCTTCAACTCCGGTTCGAGACACCCGACCGGCATCAGGCGCCACACTCCGACAGGGCGACATTTTCCGCCCGGATGCGGATGGTCAGAATGGCGGCATTCGCCGCCGAGAAGGCGAGAGCATACCAGAACAAGCCGAGACAGAGCGGCAAGGTGGCGATCTCGCCGATCACCACCAGATAATTGGGATGCGACAGGAAACGATAAGGGCCGCGCGTCACCAGCGGGGCGCCGGGGAGAATGATGATGCGCGTCGTCCAGCGGCCGCCCAGGGTCGTCAGCACCCACACCCTTAAGCCCTGCAAGGCGACAAAGATGACCAGCCAGACGGGGTTGAGGGGTTGCGCCCAGCCGAACAGCCATAACCCCGCCAGCCAAGCGGCATGCAGCAGGACGATCAGCCGATAGTGCCCCGACGCGACTTCGAACGCCCCCTTCGCCATGAGAGCCGCCGTATTGCGCCGGGCCAGCCAAAGTTCGGCCAGCCGTTCCGCCGTGACGATGGCCAGCAGGAGAACGGCGGCCGTCATGCGGCCTTCCTGAGGGAGACGCAGCTCGCGGTGAAGCCCGGTCCCATCGCGGTCAACAATGTCCGGGCCGGAGCCCCGGCCCGCATGATGCGCTCCAGAACGAAGAATGCGGTCGGGGCCGACATATTGCCATATTCCGCCAGGACGTCGCGCTCGTGATCGAGAGCCCCCTGCCCCAGCGAGAAGGCCCGCTCCAACGCGGTGAGAACCTTGGTGCCGCCGGGATGGAAGGCAAAGCGGTCGATATCGTCCAGCTCCAACCCGGCCCGGCCGAGAATGCCGCTTACCGCCGGTGCCATATGCTCTTCCGCGAAAGGCGGTATGGCGCGATCGAAAATAACTCCGAAACCTTGCGAATCGATCGACCAGCCCATGATGCCGAGGGTGTCGGGCCAGGTATGCTGGCCGCTCATTTCAATGTCGGCGATGCCTGTTTCGCCGGCCCGCAGCACACAGGCCGCCGCACCGTCGCCGAACAGCGCGGTGGCGACGATGTTCGCCTTGGTCAGTTCGTCGAGGCGGAACGACAGCGTGCAGAGTTCGAGCGCGACCAGCAGCACGGTGCTGCCGGGACGAGCTTGCGCCAGGCGGGACGCCAGCGAAAGTCCGGAAACTCCCCCGGCACACCCGAGGCCGAAGACCGGCACCCGCTCGATGTCGGCGCGAAAACCCATGCGATCGGCGACCCGCGCTTCGAGGCTGGGCGTGGCGAGGCCCGTCGATGAAACCGTGATCACCGTGTCGATCTCCGCCGCGCCGACGCCGGCGGCATCGAGCGCCTTGGTTGCCGCGTCGATAAACAGACGGCAACCGCCGTCCAGATAGGCTTCGCTTCGCTCAGGCCAACCCAACGGTTCGAAATACCATTCGAGGGGCCGCACCGCGTAGCGCCGGAGAATCCTGGCTGTCTTGAAAACCTTGGCCAAACGTTCGAATTCGCTGAAACGGGCGGCGAATTCCCGGTGCGCCACGGCGGCGACGTCGGCCTGCTCGAAGCAGAAAGGCGGTACGGCGGTCGCAACGGACAAAAGCTTGGCGGACTGGGGCATGACGCACCTGCGTGAGAGGAAGTTTATCGTTCCGGCGATTGGAGACACTTCCTTGGATGGCTTGCCGACAACCCACCGATGTGACCGCGAGATGACGGGTCAGCGGAGTTCACGAGCTTTCTACCCGAGCTTTCTGATGGAACACGATTGAGTGAACCAGGCTTGGTCATGATCGGCCGGGCGAAGCACACGAATGGAAGGCTATGCGCAGGCGGAGCCCCGGGGGAAGGTTCGGAATCTACTCAGAGGCAATGACGCGCGCCGGTCAACCATTCGTAGCAAAACCAGCCCCGTCGGGCTGTGGCGCCGGCCGGCTCGAACCGAAGGAACGGCTCGACCTCGCTCTTGCCGACCACCTTGAACAGACGTCCACGCTTGACCGGTCCCGACGAAACGGCCGCGCGGGGAAGCGGCGGCCGTCATCCGACCCTTGATTCAAAGGCTGGAAATCCACCCGCCGCCGGAGCGCGGGCGCGGTCGTGTCAAAGTTCGGGGGCGGATCGAACAGTTCCCATATCCTCCACCGTCCCTCACGCTCTTTGACCAAGCGCCTTTTCGATCTTTTTGTCGGTCTTGTACTGGCTCAGGGCATATACCGCCCAAATTGTCGCGGGCAACCAGCCGATGACGGTGATTTGCAAAAGCAGGCAGATCACCCCGGCAATGGGTTTCCCGATGGTAAAAAATGTCAGCCACGGCAAAATCAAAGCGATAATCAAACGCATTTTCTTTCCCCTTCCCCTTGCATCAAAATGGTAGCTCATACTTTTCATGCTTCCCAACCCGGAAGTCAAAAAAAGACGTCGGGCCGAGGTTTGCCATAATCGCCGTTGACGGCGACCATCACCACGTCACCGCGTCTCATCGAACTCTGGCACCTCTTCGATCCAATCCAGCGTATCGCGTTCCGATGCCGGCGATAGCCGAGCCACTTTGAGCCGCGATCCTCTCGCGCGTGATGGCGGCCCTGGCATCGGGGACCACCAGGCGAACTTCCCACAAACTGCTCTGCCGGCGCCGTGCTCGTTCAGCAAACCCTGTCGATTTGCACGGATCGGCACCGACCGAGCATCGTTTCCGGCTGTTCCCGAATTGGGAAATAGCACTTGTTCCCAGATTGGGAACAACTTACACTCTGCCCCATGCAGATCATTGCCCTTCGCACCCTCCGCCACTTCTGGGAACGGCACCCGCAAGCCGAATCTCCTATCAGGATTTGGTATGGGATTGCGTCAAAGGCAGAGTGGGCGTCGACCAGCGACATCAAGACACTGTTCGGTGCCTCGGTCGATTTCGTGGGCGACAATTGGGTGATTTTTGATCTATCCGGCAACAAATACCGGCTGATCGTTCATGTTTCCTACACCTATAGACGTGTTCTGGTGAAATTCATCGGAACGCACGCCGAGTATGACAAGATCAACGCGGAGACCGTGTGATGGACATCCGACCCCTTCGTTCCGAAACCGACTATGACGCCGCTCTCAAGGAGATTGAGCATTACTTTGAAAATGAACCGCCTCCAGGGACACCGGAAGCCGATCGCTTTGACATGCTCGCTCTGATCCTCGCTGATTATGAGGCAAAACACTGGCCAATCGATCCACCGGACCCCATCGAAGCGATCAAATTTCGAATGGAACAGAAAGGCTACAGCCAGAAAGACCTCGCCGACCTGTTTGGCTCGCGATCGCGAGCCTCGGAAATTCTTTCGCGGAAGCGCCCGCTGACCATGGAAATGGCGTGGAAGCTCAATCGTGAATGGGGCATCCCAGCAGAAAGCCTGATCCGGCCGACCACCGACTGAGCAAAAAGCAAAACTGGGAAGGGCTCGACCTCTGAACGAGAACAATCCGGGGAATAGGTCACTTCTTCCGCGGCACGCCACAAGGAATAATGCACCAAAAACGCGTTGGATAGGAGACTGTGGTCCCGCTCAGAAAATAATATATTGGTGATCCGATCAGGTGCATGAGGCCGATTATGGAGACGCAGGACGATCAGGCGGCTTACGATGCGGAGTTCCAAGCAGCATTAGCGCACGATCTAAGAAATGGCCTTCCGGCGATTATTGGTTCACAACGCCAGATCCAATACGCCACTGTACTGCGCATGAGAGCGTTACCTCTTGTTGAGGAGGCGATACGGCTCCTTTCCGAATTTAAGTCGGAGCTCGCGGTATTGGCGGTCGACGCCGCAAAATTATTATTATATCGCTGCACTAACTGTGAATTTTGGATTGAAATGAAAGAGTGTACTACGGCCTTTCGCTGGGCGGATGTTTTTATGTTGTCTGCGGTGATATTGCATCCAAGATTTGACGGCACGTTGGATTCGCCTACTTGGCTTCGTCTCGCTACCGTCATTGAACAGACACTATCAGAAGATTTTAAAGTGAGCAGCGGATTATGATACGGCTCCAAGTCGTGAAAAATCAGAGACTTGAGAGATCCTTGCGGCAATGGTGCGGCAGTGACCGGTCAGATAGCGGCTGGCCCGACATCTGCCAACATCCGTGCAAACCGCGCCACGCCTGGTCCCTTGTCCGCGAAAATTGGTCACGTCACTCTCTCGTAATTCGGAAGAAAAGTAACATCGTAACAAGTCATTGAGCGAGCCTGTCCTGTCGGAGTGTATTTGATGTTTTCAGAAAAAGAAATCAGGAGTAATGACGTCGATGCGTTGAAATTGTTGCTTCTCTCTAAGTTATTCTCCGAGTTAGATCAATATCATGCCGCAGTAATAGGCTTGAAACCAGGCTGAATGCTCTATCGTGCGGTTCGCTGTGAGGGACGTCCGGACACGATTGGCCAGATTTCATATCCGCAGCCAAAACACGTCACGAAATTTGGACGAGCGAATCGAATCGGGCAACCGATGTTCTACTGTAGTTTGAGTGGACACGCCGTGTTCTACGAAATGGATGCGCAGCCTGGAGAAATCCTCGCACTGTCCGAATGGGAGGTGGTGGACCGACTTTGGGTACATAACCTTGGCTTTCATCCTGACGCACTTCAGAAAATCGGGGCATCGTCCAGAATCATTCGACCGCAACAAACGCATCCGATTCCTAACGAGACAAGGCAAAACGAGGTATTGAGGCTTCAGTTTTCCAAGGTATTCACTGAAAAAATCCCAAACGGACAAGAATTCAGGTACAAGCCGTCCGTGGCAATCAATGAGTTTCACTTTGACGAATCCGCACCGTTGCCTCGGCTCGACAAAGGGCCTGGATTCGACCGTGTGGCTGGAACTGTATATCCCGCCATAAAAATGCGCGGTGCAGCCGACAATGTTGTGTTGCAAACAGAGTTCGTCAACAGCAGGTTGCGATTGAATTCCGTTCGCTTCATTCGTGTCGAGGCCGTCGACGCTGAGAAGTGGTCGTATACGCTTCTGATCGAGGGGTGTTCCAGCACCTGCCTGTCCGGACATCGACGTGTTTTTCACCCGACCGCTAGCTCCGCGGGCCATCGCGGCGATCCTCGCGGCGCCGCGCGTCTTCGTCGCCGAGGCCGACCGCTCCGGCGCCCGCGTCTGCGACTACGAGGCCGATCGCGCGGTGACCGGCGACTGAAAAGCATAGGGAGAGGACAACATGTCGGTATTAGACGATTTCCGTTCCGGCGGCGCGGTGACGACGTATTTTCCAGACGTCTCGAGCAAGCCGACTTCCGCATGGCGGATGGCGTTGAGGGGGATATCTACCGTCACCGTTTGCGCCGGAGCGCTCATGCGAAGTCCCGACATGCTGAGTTATATGGGACTTCACGGTGTGAGTTTCCTCGCGGGCAACATGGCTCTTCCCTTGACCGGACTCGGGCTGGCTGCCCTATATACAGGGGGCAGCGCGCTCGTGAAAACCGGACAGGGGCTCTCGCTAGCAAGCGGAAGCGAAGAGTACAAGTCGACCCGCAATGGCCATCGGTCGGTCCGCAAGACCTCGCCGCATTGCGATATCATCTACGAAATCACCACCGCTTCGGACGGCAGGGAAATCCGGCGCATCCATTGCGAGGACGACTGGGCCATCGTCAAGCGCGTGATGGACGATGATCACAAGAAGGCCGTGATCCATGGAGAGCCTGCCTTCGTCGTTCAGGTTCCCCGCGAGGGTCTGACGTCGCGCCTGATGACCAAGGAGGACGCCCGGAAGTTGGCCAAGGAATACGGACAAGGCGCGCGGGTGAGGAAACCCGACGACGACGCATTCGCCGCCATTCGCCGGGCCAACGAGCTGAAGCAGGAGAGCGATCTGTTCCCGCTGAAATCGACCCACGGAATCAATCTTTTCGCCAAATCGTGACCGGCGAGCCGTCGACGCTTGGCGAACTGCGGCGTTAGGCCCACTTTTCGGAAAATGGGCCTAACGAGGATATTGACGAGTTAGGTCTATTTTTGAGAAAGTGGACCTAACGACGTTTACGAGCTGCATCATGGCCCTGAAACAGATTGATTTGGCGTACCACACCTTAGTGTCTGAGCTTGAGCAGCGTTGCCTGGACGCCGAGTTCGACGCCACGTTCCCCGAGACCGGCTTGTTCAAGAAAACGAAGGTCAAAGAGCGGGACTACTGGTATTTCCACGAGCGCACCCCGGAAGGCAAGTACACGAAACGCTACGTCGGTCCCGATAGCGATCCCGAGGTGGCCAAGCGCGTCGCCGCTTTCAAGGCCATCAAAGACGACTACACCGCCCGCCGCCGTCTGGTGTCGACTCTGGTGAACGATGCGATGTTGCCGCGTCCCGAGGACATGGCGGGAGACATCGTCGAAGCGCTATGGAAAGGCGGCCTGTTTCGCATGCGCGCTGTCATGATCGGCTCGGTGGCGTTCGGTTGCTATCCCGGGCTGCTTGGTGTGCGCCTGCCCGCCGCGGCCATGCGCACGACTGACCTGGATCTCGCCCAATTCCATAGCATCTCGGTGTCGATCGACGACTCGTTGCCTCCGGTCGGTGAGATGCTCAAGAAAATCGACCCGACGTTCCGCGAGATCCCGCACCAGTCAGACAGCAGGGCATCCACCAAGTTCGTGAACAAGGCGAATTTCGCCGTCGAGTTCCTGACACCGAACTACAGCAAGGAAGAATACGTCGGCAAACCCGCGACGATGCCCGCCTTGGGTGGCGCGGCGGCTCAACCGCTCCGCTTCCTGGACTTCCTGATTGCCAACCCTGTGCGCTCTGTCGTCTTGCATCGCGGCGGCGTCCCCGTCCGCATTCCGGCACCGGAGAGATATGCGGTCCACAAGCTCATCGTCTCCAGCCGTCGACGCGTCTCCGACATGTCCGAAGGCGGCGGCGAGGAGAACATCGTTTCGAAACGCGACAAGGACGTCCAGCAGGCTGGCATCCTCATCGAGGCCCTGGCGCAGAAGCGTCGGCATATGGATCTGGCGGAATCTTGGGTGGAAGCCTGGAAGCGCGGACCGGCATGGCGTGAAGGCCTCGTGGAGGGGCGGTCGATGCTGTTCGCCGACCAGCGGAAAATGCTCGAGGAGGCTATCCGTTCAGGGTGCCAGGAACACGGATGGAACCCGGAAGACCTGGGATTGTCGACGTCAGGCAGTATGACAAGATCGCGCTGAGCATGGTGTTAGGCCCACTTGCGGAAAATTGGACCTAACTGGAATGCCGAGCACCAGGCGCGAAGCACCGACCATCTCGACATCGCCGAC